>JAEZMB010000016.1 GCA_023435825.1 Pseudomonadota bacterium
CCCCGCCCCGGGGCGCCCCCCGGCCCCCGCCGGGGGGATGATCCCCCCGGGCCCCCCGAATGGGACGACGCGGGCGAGTGGAAATTGGAAAAGAAATGCAGTTTAATGTGTTGACGATCTTCCCGGAATTCTTCGATTCCTTCCTCTCCTGCGGGCTCATGGCCAAGGCGGTGGAGGCGGGCGTCGTTGCCGTGTCGCGCGTCAACCCCCGCGATTTCGCCGTTGACCGCCACCACACCGTGGACGACCGGCCCTACGGCGGCGGCCCGGGCATGGTCATGGGCCTGCCCACCATGGTCGCGGCCCTGCGCGGCCTGCCCGCGCCGGGAAAAATCCTCATGCTCTCGCCGGCCGGCCAGCCGCTCACCCAGGCCATGGCCGCCGATCTGGCCCAGGAGCCGAGCCTCACGCTCCTGTGTGGCCGCTACGAGGGCATCGACGCCCGCATTTTCGATCTTTTCGACGTGACGCCGGTGTCCGTGGGCGATTTCGTGCTCTCGGGCGGGGAATCCGCCGCCGCCTGCCTCATGGAGGCCGTTTCGCGGCTGGTGCCCGGGTTCATGGGCAAGGACGCCTCGGCCGACGAGGAGAGCTTTTCCGCCGGCCTGCTCGAATATCCGCACTACACCCGGCCCGAGGTCTTCGAAGGGCTGCCGGTGCCGCCGGAACTGCTTTCCGGCAACCACGCCGCCATCGCGGCCTGGCGGCGGCGGCGGTCGCTGGAAACCACCCTGGCCCGCCGGCCGGACCTTTTTGACGCCACGCCGCTGTCTCCCGAGGACGCCGACTTTTTAAAGGAAATCCCGCGCCGCCGGTCCGGCCGCAACTGCCATATCGGCCTTGTCCACGGGCCGGTGCTGCTCAAGGACGGTTCCGTCGGCACAGTGTCTTTGACAAATCTCGACGTCCACGATATAGCGCGCGTTTCCCGTACCTACGGTCTGGGCGGTTTCGAAGTGGTGACCCCGCTTCGCGACCAGCTCACCCTGGCCGGGCGCATCGTGGAGCATTGGCGGGCCGGCCCAGGCGCGCGCTCCAATCCGGACCGGGCCGAGGCCCTGTCCCTGGTGCGGCTGCACGAGACCCTGGACGCGGCCCTGGCGGCGGTGTCGGCCGAACACGGCCGGCCGGCGGCCCTGGTCGCCACCAGCGCCCGGGGACCGGCCACGCTGTCCTTTGCGGCGGCGCGGGAGATGATGGCGGCGCGTCCCATGCTGGTGGTCCTGGGCACGGGCCATGGCCTGGCCGAGGACGTGCTGGAACGGGCCGACGGGGTGTTGCCGGCGATCCGGCCCTTTTCGGACTACAACCACCTGTCGGTGCGGGCCGCGGCCAGCATATTGGTCGACAGATTGATCGGCGATGCCCTCTAGCGGGTGTCCCCTTGATTATACGCCAGTATAATGAAGGAAAAATTTCAGGAGTAAGCGTCGAAGTCCGGAGGCCGGGCTTCGGGGGCGCGGCGCCAAGGGCGTCGCGGCGGCGAGACAACGACATTCCAAGGCCGGACGGCGCGGGGCGCTTGCGGCTTTATCCGAGGAGAAAGCGTTATGAACGTGATTGACCAGCTTGAACGCGAACAGATGCGCATGGACATTCCGGCCTTCCGTCCCGGCGACACCATCAAGGTGCACCTGCGCATCATCGAGGGTGAAAAAGAGCGCATCCAGGTCTTCCAGGGCGCGGTGCTGCGCCTGCGCAAGGGCGGGGTGGACTCCACCTTCACCGTGCGCAAGGTCTCCGACGGCGTGGGCGTGGAGCGCGTGTTCCCCATGCACTCGCCGTTTATCGAGCGCATCGAAGTGGTTGCCCAGGGCAAGGTCCGCCGCAGCCGCCTGTACTACCTGCGCGCCCTGCGCGGCAAAGCTGCCCGCATCAAGACCAAGACCGCTTGGGATTAAGATTGCGGCGTCCCGCCGTGGTCCCCATGGGGTTCCATGTATCGGCCGCGGCCTGCCCGCCGTCCTTGGGGACGCGGGCAGGCGCGGCTTTTGGCGCTTGCAGCCATGACTGATACGGGGCAAGGCCGGCTCGTGGCCGGCGTGGATGAGGCCGGGCGCGGCTGTCTGGCCGGTCCGGTGGCTGCCGGCGCGGTCATCCTGCCCGAGGCCTACGATCTGCCGGGCCTGACCGATTCCAAGAAGCTCACCGCCGCCAAACGCGAGGCCCTGGCCCCGGCCATCAAGGCCCAAGCCCTGGCCTGGGCGGTGGCCTTTGTCTGGCCAGGCGAAATCGACCGCATCAATATCCTGCAAGCCACCTTCGCGGCCATGGCCAAGGCTCTGGCCCATTTGCGCCTGCTCCCCGGCTTGGCCCGCATCGACGGCAACAAGACCATTCCCGAGGCGCGGCTGGGCCTTTTGGCCGGCAAGTTGCGCCAGGAGTGCGTCATCGGCGGCGACGCCAGCGTCCCGGCCATATCCGCCGCCTCCATCCTGGCCAAGACCGCCCGCGACAAGCTGCTTGACCTCTACGACCGCCGCCATCCCGGCTACGGTTTCGCCGCCCATAAGGGCTACGGCGTGGCCGTCCATCTGGACGCCCTGCGCCGCCTGGGCCCTTGCCCCATCCACCGCCTGACCTTCCGGGGCGTGCTGCCGGACAAGACCCCGCGCCAGCTCGGCCTGCCGGGGCTGTAGGCCGTCATGGCCGCCTGCCCGGCTCGCGGAAACGGCGCACCAGCCACGCGGCTGCCGGATCAGGTTGCCCGGTCCTTTCCCGACGACGGCTTTTCATCCCGCAGACCATGGCCCGACCCAAACTACAGCCGTCCCGGACGTGGCCGGCCTGGCCCGCTGGCCTTTTGGGGGCGTCTGGCCTCGCCGCGCCGTCCCGGGCACGGCTTCCCGGCCGCGCCGGTCGGGGTGGTCGGGTTTTGTAACGGTTTCCCCGCCGCCGTGCCGGTTTCGCCCCGGCCTTTGGCCTTCCCGGAGCATTGCCCATGACCGCCAAGCATCTGGAATTTGGCCGCGAGGGCGAAGCCGCCGCCGAGGCGCACTTGGTCGCCAAGGGCTTTGTGGTGGTGGCCCGCAATTACCGGGCGCGCGGGGGCGAGGTGGATCTGGTGTGCCGCGACGGCGACACGGTGGTCTTTGTGGAGGTCAAGGCCCGGGGGGAGGGGATGCGCGGCCGGCCCGAGGAGGCCGTCACCCCGGCCAAGCGGGGGCGCATCGTGCGGGCGGCGTCGCAATTTCTCTCCGAGCGCGACTGGTGGGACCGGCCGTGCCGGTTTGACGTGGTGGCCGTCGAGCGCCGAAACGGTCGCCTGACGGCCGTCCATGTGGCCGATGCCTTCAGCCTGGAGGATGCCGGCCCGGCCGGCGGCCTGTTCCAGCCCTGGTGACAGGGGCCGCGTCCCTTCCGCAACCGTTGGCGAATGTTCGGGGCGCGGTCCCTGCAATCCATGGTTCGTGGCCGGCGTCGCGCGCGTTCTTGGGCGGGTCGGCGGGGGCGGTGTCGGCTCCCCGAAACGTGTCCCCGCTGCCGCGCGGGCAACACGCGACGCCCAATTACCGGGAAATAGCGTCCATATTGTTACGGGACACGAGGCTAGTCTTCCTCGTCGACCTCGCCGCAGGGGCTGTCCTCGGGCAGGGAGAAGGCGTTGGCGGCTTCGATGATGCGGGCTTCGATGTAGGCCACGTCGTCGGCGTCGCCGGAGTCGAGGTCGAAGCAGTAGCCGTCCTGGGAGAGCAGCCCGCCGGGGATGAGGTCGCCGCGCTCTTCGGGGTCGGTGATGGTGTCGGCGTAGAAGCACACCGACAGGAAGCGTTCGCCGTCGAGGGTGGCCACGTCGACCATGGTGATGACAGGGCGGCCGCGATGGGGTTCGGCGCGCAGGCTGTAGCTCGCGGGCGGGCGGGGGACGAAGTTGACGGTGGCGCCCTGGAGGCTTTCGAGCACGGTCTTGAGGCGCACAAAGGCCTTTTTGACGCCGTTTGTATCGTCGGTCCACGAGTCGATGAAGGCGGCAAGTTCGGACATGTCGTTTCTCCTAGAGGTAGAACAGCACGAGCAGGTAGGTAGATAGCCCGATCAGGGAGAAAATAAAATCATTGGTTTTCATGGGAACCTCAAAAAAAGTTGTTGCCAAGCCGGGTGGGTTTCGCTAGATATCCCTTCTCGCCGCTGCCGAGGTAGCTCAGTCGGTAGAGCAGGGGACTGAAAATCCCCGTGTCGGGAGTTCAATTCTCTCCCTCGGCACCATAAGAAATCAAGGGGTTAGCTGAAAAGCTGGCCCCTTTTTCTTTTGTGTGCGCCATGGTTGTGCACCTCCTGTCTATCCTTTTATTATGCAAGGGAATCAAGTAGGGTGAAAATAGCCCAGGCCCACGGGGAAGGGAAGGGCGGGCAATTTGTACGCCCCTGTACCCCTGGTCTCCTGATCCGGGGCAGGGAGCAGTTGGCGCAAGCTGGTGGACCGGCGTTCCCGCGCCGGGGCAGTGGGGCGTCTCCATCCATCCCGCCTGCTCCGCTTTTCATCTGCTTAAAATTATACCGTTTTATTTCCTTCTTTCGTCGGGATGAGGCGGAAACATTCCGTGTTGAACTTTCATTTCATTTATGAAAGGTTGAGAGTGGTTTCGATAAGAGCCTCTTCAACCTCAAAGGAGTGAAATGAATATCTTGGCAAAAGACGTATTTGTCGCGGCGATTATGTTGTTGTTTATCGGCGGCATCGCGTGGATTTCAATCCATTCCCATAGAAATAAAGATGACGATAAAGGTGAATGATTTCAAAATCTTGGATTATGGCGTCGTCGTCTCGCAAATCTTATCCAGCAGCGCGTCCTGGTCGGCAATCACGCCCCGGGCAATGACGGACAGCGTTTCAATGGCCTTGGGGCTGGCGTCGTCCATGGCCAGCTCGCCCGGCAGCGCCGGCTGTATACGCACCATCCGGTCCCCCAGGAGCGCCTTGCACTGATGGGCGGTCGTGTCGGCCTGTCCTGGCCATTCAACTTGGTGCCGGGCAAGGAGAACGACGCGTTCTTTTGCCGCCGCTGTCGTCCTTCGTCGGGCAGGGCAAAAGGCCTAGGCGCGGGAACTGGGCACCCGGGCCTCGACGTGACGTGCTCGCGGGACTTGCTCTTGCTGGTGGCCGAGTACGTTGACCTGGATATCCTCATCCGCGGATAGCTGCAGGGACCTCTCCGTCCTGTCCGTCATCCTCGTCGGCTCCGTCCGACGCGGCCGTCGCCACCGTGATGCTTTGGGCCAAGGGCAGCTGCTCGCCGGCGGCGGCGCAGTGTTTCGACTTCAACGGTTGCGAGGAAAGTAAACTTGATAAACAATACTTGATAGGGCCGGCGAAAGCGCATTGGGAGGAACGCGGCACAGGCCAAGATCAAATTCATTCTTGCGACTCCTTGATAATATGATACCGTCGCAAGCATGGAAAAGCCCGTGGTGCGCGTCGCTGAAGGAACAAAGCTGAATCAGTTGGCGTCCGATGCCCTGGACGCCTTGCTTGCTTCTGGCGATTATTCGAGCGCTATGGATTTGAATTCGAGGTTGATGTCCGCCTCAACAGACGAGGACTCTGTGCGGCACATCATGACTTTTGTGGAAGTGCTCATCGGGTAGTGTCGCCACTTCAACCCGCAAAGGGGCCGCTCATGCCACGCAGTATCTTCGCGACAATCCTGGCGTCGATTGCCATCGCATGCTCCTCGGCAGGCGTGGGGCTTGCGCAACCTTTTCCCGGTCCTGGCTATGGTCCCGGGCCGGGCGGGCCGCCGCCTTGCCCGATGGGGTACCACTGGGAGGGGCCGCGCGGGTGCTGGCCGAATGACCCGCGTGTGCCGCCGCTTTGCCCCCCCTACATGGCTTGGCGCTTTGGGGAGTGCGTGCCCATGGGGCCTCCGCCGCCGCCGCGCCCGCCGATCTATTGAACGCCGACACAAGCCCAGGACAGTCCGCCGGTCGAAGTGATGGTTTTGTTTCCGTAAATCGGCTGTGGTTGGCCTGGACACAAGCCCAGGACAGGCCGCCGGTCGAAGTGCTGTCCGGCAGGCCGGAGTGATCCATGGCTTGGTTTCTGCCGGCGTCGCCCCCAAGCGCTTTCCTTGCCACGATCGCCACGGATCGTATGCACCTTTTTGACGCCTGCTCCTTTACACCTGCTGCCGGGACAGATATCAACACGTTTCAATGGTTCAATGACGGCGGGATCGCGTTTGCAATCGATGCAGGCTGACCAGAAGATGCCCAGTATGCGTTGCGAAGCGAAACCATGCGGCCTCGCCAGGTACGCGAGGACGCATATCTATTCGTTGTCTCCGGGGCGACTGACAGACGCCCATCATGGCTGCGCCTGAAGCGCTTCCGCTGCAGCGACGCCGTGAACGACGAGAGGCTTCAAAAACGCATCACCCTGAAGGAAGGATCCATGCGGCGACTCCTTGTACTTGGTCTGCTGGCCATGTGTATTCTGGGACTGGCGGACCTGGCCACTGCAGCCACAGAAGTACGCATGACCGGCGACGCCCTGGTCTACGGCAATTTCTTCGCCAACCAGAATTTCACCGGTTGGAGCACAGCGTCCTGGAACAACAACATCCCGACCTGGACCGGGGCCGGCGCCCAGACCGAGGATCGCTTCCAGATCTGGGAACGGTTCCGCCTGCGGTCGGACTTTGTCGCCAACGACGTGGTCAAGTTCCGCCTGGGCCTCAAGGTCGTTAACGACACCTGGGGGCACGGTACCCTGACCGCCGCCAACCCGACGCCTTCCATCAAGGTGTATCAGGCCTACCTGCAGTACAAGTGGCCCGGCTCGGACATCGAAATCACTGCCGGCCTGCAGGAACTGTCCTTGCCGGCCAACGAATTTTTCTGCGACTCGGTGGTTTTTGGCGGCGACCGCGCCGCCGGTCTGGTCGTGCGGGCGCCGCTTTACGGCGAAACCCTGTCCGTCTCCACCGGATTCGCCCGGCTCATCGACACCAACCGGACTTATGATGCCACCACCACCCAAGTCGGCGACGAACTGGACCTGTACTACCTGGCCCTGCCCATTACCGCTCCAGGCTTCAAGACCACGCCCTGGGGCGCTTTGACCGTGGCCGGCCGCGACGCGGCCTATTACACCACCTACTCCTATGCCAACACGACCTTTGCCGAGAACCTGCTCTCGGCCGGGACCCTGCTTTCCCCGACCAAGTGGAAAAACAACCAGAACCCCTATTTCTGGGCCGGCGACACCTTTGAGGTCACGGCTCTTGATCCGGTCAAACTCTACGGCGACGTGGTCTACGGGGCCGGAGCCGTCAGCGACCGCAGGAAAAGCCGGCGCGCCGGCTGGTTCGCCGACCTCGGGGCCGAATACACCGGCCTGGACATGGTCACCCCCCAGGCCTTTGGCTGGTGGTCGACCGGCGAGGACGGCTCCATCCGCAACGGCAGCGAACGCCTGCCGATCCTTGAGTCGAGCTGGGGGCCGGGCAACAGCTTCCTGTTCGACACCACCCAGGACCTTTACATGAACAGCAACTTGGGCATGAGCGCCGTCGGCAACTGGGGCCTGGGCGCATCCCTGGACAAGATCGCGTTCATGGAGAAGCTGACCCATCGTCTGACGTTCATGTACGTCCACGGCAACAACGCCTCCAAGGCCATCCGTTCCCTCAACGTCGCCCTGGGCAGCAACCCGTACTATCAGATGGGGCACGATTTGACGGTGGAAGAGCAGGTCATGTCCGTCAACTTCGACAACAAGTATATGCTCTACGACAACCTGTCCCTGCTGCTGGAGACGGGCTGGGCCCACGGCGACTTCCAGAAAAGCGTCTGGGGCCGTCGTCTTGTCAACGCCTCCAGGGACGGCGACACGTGGAAGGTGGCTTTCGGTCTGAAGTACCGCTATTAACCGTGCCCCTCAGGCTGGGGCCGCGCCCGGACAGGACCCGGCTGGGGCGAGCCGGCGGCGCATCGTCGTCGCGCGCGCCGCTGGTCACTGTGGACCGGGGCGCGTAGGCTGGGGCGTATGGTCCGTTTTTGCTGCGCCGTCCTTGGGACGTTGCTCTTGGCCGCCAGGGTGTGCTTTCTGGGCGGGTTCGGATTGGGGGCCGGCCTTTGCGCCGGCTACGCCCTGTATGAGCTATGGCGGTATGGCGGACTTTCGGAAACCAGTTTGGCCAGCCTGCATCCGGGGATTTTCGAATACCTTCTGCCCCCGCGCCATGTCGTGCTCAATACCGCCTTTATCGCCTGCGCCCAAATGCCGCTGGCGGCGCTCTTCGGGATTTTTTTCCTGCTTGCCTTGCTGTTCGACAGGCTCGCCCACGGCCTCTTGCGCCGGGTGGAAAGGCTGTTGCGAACGGACAACGCCATCTGACCGATGCGGCCTCCGATCATCGCTTTTGACAAGCCGGCGCGGCATTGCCCGGTCGATGGCATCGGCCGGCAAAAGGGGCGGCGCATGGACACAAGGGCGATGGCGGCGCTTACCGTCGGCCCTCGGCCTGGGCGCGCAGGTGGCGCACGAAGGAAAAGAGGTTTTCCCCCATGCCGCACAGGACGATATAGCGCCGCAACCGGCTGGGGTTGCGCCAGGCGACCAGGGCCAGCTGCCGCCAGAACTGCCAGCGCGCCTCCCCAGCCAGGCCCTGCCGCCAGATCAGGCGCAAAAGCGGCATGACGTCCGGGCTGCGGTTTTTCTGGGCCACGGCCAGGGCGGGATCGGCCTTGGCCTTGGGCGCGGCTCCCGGCCTGGAGCCCCGGGTCGGCCGCATGGCCAGGGTGGCCCGATAGGCCCGCCCCAGGTAGGCTCCGGGCGCGTACAGGGCGTTTAGGGCCGAAAGCTGTTCGGCGAAAATCGCCTCGATGGGGCGCTGGGGCGTGAAATTGGTCAGGGCGTCCCAACCGCTTTCCTCGATGCCGTCATGGAGTCGGCCTTCGGCCTTGAGCCGGTCCCACAGGGCAGTCAGCGGCAGGGCGCGCAGGACGTTGACCATCACCCAGGGCAGATCCGCCGCCTCGGCAAAGGCCCGCATGCGCTCGCCGGCCCCGGCCTTTTCGCCGTCCATGCCCAGGATGAAGCTGCCGATGACGCTCAGGCCATTGGCGTTGATGGCCCGCAGGGAATCCAAGAGCGGATTGCGCACGTTCTGGTGCTTGTGCGCGGCGGTCAGGACGTCGTTGTCCGGGGATTCGATGCCCACGAAAACATAGGAGAAGTTGGCGGCGGTCAGCAAGTCGATCAGCGCCACGTCCTGGCCCAGGTTGATGGAGGCCTGGGTGATGAAATCAAAGGGTTCGCCGTGCCGTGCCTGCCATTCGATGATGCCTTTGAGCACGGCCACGGCCCGGGGACGGTTGCCGATGAAGTTGTCGTCGGCCACGAACACCGTGCCCCGGAAGCCGAGCTGGCGGATGGCCTCCAGTTCGTCGATGACCTGCTCCGGCGTCTTGTGGCGCGGAACCCGGCCGAACAGGCTCACGATGTCGCAGAATTCGCAGGCAAAGGGACAGCCCCGGGAGGTTTGCAGGGACAGGGATTCATAATCGCCCGGGGCGATGAGGTCATAACGGGGCGGCGGCGAGTCGGCCAGGGCGGGCTTGTCCGTGCAGACGAAGACGCCGCTTGTCTGGCCGGCCGCGATGGCGGCCACCATCGCCGGGATGGTGGTTTCCCCCTCGCCCTGGATGAGAAAATCGCACCCAGCCTCCAGCACCTCGTCGGGCGCGGTGGTGGGGTAGGCCCCGCCGGCCGCCGTGAGGATGCCCCGGGCCTTGGCCTCCCGCAAAAGCCGCAACAGGCTCTCGCGCTGCACCAGCATGCCCGAGACAAAGAGCAGATCAATGCCGTCCCAGTCCGCCTCGGCCAGCGGCCGGACATTGAGATCGACCAGCCGGATGTTCCAGTCCCTTGGCAGCAGGGCGGCCACGGTCAGCAGGCCCAGGGGCGGCAGCAGGGCCTTTTTTCCGGTCATGGCCAGGGTCTCGTGAAAGCTCCAAAACGACAACGGCAACGGCGGGTGCAGCATGAGGACATTTTGCATGATGCACTCCAACTACCACATCCGCAGCACGCCCTCCATGAATCATTTCCACTTTTTCCTTTTTCCGGCCTCTTCCTCCGTACGGGGAGGAGGGGACGGCGATTGCCGCTTTTGACAAGCCGGCGCGGCATTGCTAGGCCCATGGTATCGGTCGGCAAAGGGGGCGGCGCATGGGCACAAGGGTGATGGCGGCGTGGTTGCTGCTGCTGGTCATGGGCGGGTTGGCCGTTGCGGGCCTGGCCTTGGCCCAGAAAGACGACGGCCGCGTCCTGCGGCCCTCCGAGCCGCGCTACACGGCGCAGGCCCGGGGTAGGCTGGTCGACGAACTGTGCCAGTGCGCCGTGGCGGCCCGGCTCGCCGGGGCCATGGCCTTGGGGACCAACGATCAGGAGACCCAGCGCAAGGCCGTGCTCAGGAGCCGGGAGTTCCTGATGGTGGCCAAGACCTACATGTCGCCGCAATATGTCGATGCCCGGTACAAGGCGATGGCGCTGCCGCTTTTGACGCCCGAGAACCTCAACGACGCCTCGGCCAACGCCTACATCCTGGAGCGCGCCCACATGTGCGCCTACATCCTGAAAAATGTCCACGAACGCCTGCGCTACCTCAACGATCTCGCCAGGGGCAAATGACCACGGCCCAAGCGAGGCAGCCCCGGCCAGAAGGAACACGGCGGCCTGCGATCGTCGCCAGGCCCCGACGGCTTACCCCGGCGCTGGACCGGATGCGCATCGCGCGTCGCCCGGGCCGGCCAAACCCCAACGCGTTGCGAGGGTTTCATGGTTCAAGCCCCCCGATTCCTGGTCGTCGCCTGTCTGTCGCTGTTGGCCATCCTGGCCCTGCCCCAAGCGGTCCGGGCCTGCACCCTATGGGCGGCAAACGGTTCTGACGTGGCCGGCGGCGGCTCCCTTTTGGTCAAGAACCGCGATTATCCGCCGGGCCACCCGACCTCGTTTGCCCTGGTGACGCCGACGCACGGCTATAAGGTCATGGCCATGCTGTCCACGGGCAAGGGCCAGCCGACCATGGTTGGCGGCGTCAACGAAAAGGGGCTGGCCGTGATCACGGCGACGGTGGGCTCCATCCCGCGCGCCGAGCGCAAGCGGCGCACCGAAGCGGGCGGCCTGGTCTATCCGGTGCGGCCCATGCTGGAACGGTTCGCCACGGTGGGCGAGGTGGTCGCCGCCAAGGACCTGCTGGCCGGCGTGCGCCCCATTTTCGCCATCGTGGCCGACGCCCATGAGGTGGCCGTGCTGGAATCCTCGGGCCAGGCCTGGAAGATCGAGGTCATGCCGCGCGACGCGTTTACGGCCCACACCAACCATCCGCTGCTGGTCGACACCCCGGACATGCGCCAGGAGCCGGACGCGCCCGGGAGCGTCGTGCGGTTAAACCGCATCCGGGAGCTTTGGGCGGGGCTCAAAAAACCGGCCGATCTGGCCGCCGTGACCGCCCTGGCCCAGGATCAGGCCGACGGGCCGGACCGGTCGATCCTGCGCACCGGTTCGGCCCCGGGCAAGGCCCGCACCGTGGGCCTGCTGGCCGCCTGGCTGCCGCCGGCCGGCGGCGCGCCAAAGGTCATCATCCGGGTCATCGATCCCCTGGGCGCGGGCCAGACCGAGAAAACCCTGACCCTGGACGCCGCCTTCTGGCGTACGGCGCCGCCTCCGGGACAGTCGCGCATCCTGTTGCAGTAGTGTCGCGTCCCTAAAAAAATACGATCGTATTTTTTAAGGGACGCTCAGTCCATGTCGGGCAGCAGCACTGCGCCGTCGAACTTGCCGTCCGGGCCGATGTGCAGGCGCAGCATCCGGCCGCCGCTGTTTAATATTCCGATCTCGATGGAAAAGGTCTGGCCGTCCACGGAGTGCCAGCCGCCGACGTCGTGCTTGATGTGCTTGCCCGACTTGTTGGCCTCGATGGCCTGCCAGATCTCGCAGACGTCCTTGGCGTTGACCTCGGCGAGGCTTTGCATGAGCTTGTGCAGATCCTGCATGTGCATGGCGGCGGACTCCTTTGGAGTAGGGGTTGGGGCGCGGGTCAAAAGAGCCAGATGTGTTCGAGGTCGGCCCCGTCGCGGCCTTCGGTGCGCCGCTCCCGGATGACCTTGGCCGGCCGGCCGGCCGCCACCATGCCGTCGGGCACGTCGTGGACGACCAGGGAACCGGCGGCCACGATGGCCTGCCTGCCCACGGTGACGCCGGGCAGCAAGGTCGCTCCGGCGTAAATCTTGGCGTAGTCGCCCACGGCCACCGGCCGGTAAATGCGCTCGATATGCGAGGCCTCGCCGTGGCTGTGGGTGAAAATCCGCACGTCCTCGGCCAGGGCCACGCCGTCGCCCAGGGTCACGCCGCCCTTGGTGTCGAGATAGACGTTGCGGTTTAAAAACACGCCTTCGCCCACCCGCAGCAGCCGGGCGAAGTTGAAACGCACGTTTTCCTCGGCGGTAAAGGCCGCCCCGCAGGCTCCGAACAGCCGTCGGGCCAGCAGTCGGCGAAACGGGATGGCAAAGGGCACGATGAGCGACAGGGGCAGCTTGTCGAAGGCGTCCCACAGGAAATGCATATGACGCTGGGCCGGAGTGAAAGGATGCTCCTCGGCCCTGGGCAGGGTTTCGGCGTAGAGGGAGATGCGGCTGACGGTATCGTATTCCAGGGGCGGCGCTTCGATGATGGCCAAAAGCTCCAGCACGGCCTCGGGTTCGTGGACGCGGGCGAGCAGCTCTTCGGCTTGCCGCAGGCGGCAGGAAAACCAGTGGGGCACGGCATATCCTCCCGGTGCGGCGGCAAGGCCGGGACTGGGCGTTTGCTGACAAATCCGACGCTTGGCCGGGGGACGGCAGCCTTGAGTAGCGTCCCTTAATCAATACGAGAGTATTTTTTAAGAAAACCTCATGGTTTTTCCATGTTGCCTACGAAATGCCCTATGCGCTTTTCGTGGACGCGGCACGAGTCGGGCGCTGTCCCTTGGCGTCTCCAGCCCGGTGTCGCGGGCGCAAGGCGACACTGGCCCAGGATAGGCGAGAGGGCCGCGCCAGGGCAAGGGCCGCGAGGATTGCCGGCCGGGCAGGACCCAAAAAGATCGGACAGCCCTGGAGGACCGTTTGTCCGTGCTCAAGGTCCGTCAGGCCTTGGCCGGCGCACAAAGACCGGACAGACTTGGCGGGCGGCCGGTCCGTGCCCGTGGTTCGCCGTGGCTCGGCCAGGACAAAAAAAAGACCGGGCGTCCCTGGGGGACGTCCGGTCCTTGTGCCGGCGAGAGGGCCGCGCCCGGGCAGGGGCGGGCTATTCAGGCTTCTGGCGGCGTTCCCAGAGCTTCATGTCCTTCATCTTGGCCCGGCGTTCCCGGGCCAGGGACTTGCAGGCCAGGGCCTGGGTCTTCTTGAAGCCGTACTTGGCCCGGTACTCCTCGGGAGCCAGACCGTGAGAGGCCAGGTGCTTGCGGGTGATGACCTTGAAGGACTTGCCGCATTCCAGGCAGGTGATGGAAGCTTCCTTGATGGACTTCTTGGGGTCCATGCCGGGAGCTGCCGCTTCTTCCTGGCCGAGGACAGGCTGGCCCGTGGTCAGGGCGGCAATGCCGCTGGCCACGGATTTGACCATGCTCAAAATTTCTTCCTCGGTCATGGGACGCGAGCCGGCCTGGGCTTTGACGATCTCCAGGGCGCTTTGCAGATACTCTTCCATGGATTTCCTCTCAATGAATTCAAATTGGAGTCGGCGGTATACAGAGTGTTCTGGTAGGAATCAAGCCCCATTGTACACGCTTTGGGGAATCCGTAAAGTGGATATTGGGTTCGCGGGATTTCGCCGTTCGATGCATTGCCCCTCCCGTCCGAGCGGACGCCAGCATCTGGCCCTGCGCAGTGCGGCCGTAGCGGCTCGGTCCGGGCAGTTCGCCGATGGCGGCTGGCGGCGTTACGCGCGGTCGGGGAGCATTGTCCATGGTGGAGGGTGTTGCCCACATCTCGCCCCGGTGCTAATAATGGCGGTAAGAACCATGACGCAAGACGTTTGATCTGTCGCCGGGTTGCCTCCTTCGGGCCGAGCTTGGGCTGGCAGAGGGGATATCAATGGTCGTTGCCTTGTCTGTCGAGGGGGAGGAAGGAAACGCCACGGGCTTTCCCGTAGCCGGGGTCACGGCTGGTGATGCCGGTCGTCTCGGGGATTTCTTGGCCGCCCTGCCCGCCGACTGCGCCGCCGCCGTGGTGGTGCTGGCGGACGGCCGGGGACCTTGGGATGTGGCCGCCCTGGCCGGGCCGGGCCGGCTGTCGGTGGTGGCGGCGGAAAACGGCACGCCGCTTGCGCCGGGCGTGGCCTACCTGGCTTCGGCCGGCGATGGCTGGACCATCGTCCGGGGGCGGCTGCGACAACAGCCGCCGGGGCCGGCCGATGATCCGGTCGATCTGTTTTTTGCCTCCCTGGCCCGGGAGTGCGGGCCGGGCGCGGCCGCGATTCTGCTGGACGGCGGGCTGACGGCCGGAGCGCGGGTCGTGCGGGCTGCCGGGGGACTGCTCCTGGCCGCCGGTTCCCAGGAAGACGCCCGGCGGGCGGCCGAGGCTTCGAGGCGGGGCATGGCCCCGGACGCGGTGTTGCCGCCGGCGGCCATGGGCGCGGCCTTGGCCGCCTATTGGGCCGGCCTGGACCGCGAAGGCCCGCTGGCCGGCCAGACGGATGCGGGGCAGGAGGCCCTGGGGCGGGTGCGCACACTCCTGGCCGCCAAGGCCGGGCATGACGCCCAGGCCTACAAGACCGGAACGCTTCTGCGCCGTTGCAAAAAACGGATGCTGCTGGCCGCGACCCCCAGCCTGGCCGACTATGCCGATCGCTTGGCCGAGGACCCCGAGGAGCTGGATCGGCTTTTTGACGACATCCTCATCGGCGTCACCGCCTTTTTCCGCGATCCCGAAGCTTTTGCCCTGATCGAGAACACGGCCCTGCCCGATATCCTGGGCCGGCTGGAGCCCGGGGAGGTCATGCGGGTCTGGGCGGCGGCCTGCTCCACCGGCGAGGAAGCCTACAGCCTGGCCATGCTCCTGGCCGAGCGCCCCGAGGTCCGGGAGGGCGGGCGGGCCATCAAGCTTTTTGCCACCGACATCGACGCCAAGGCCCTGGAAACGGCCCGGCAGGGCGTCTATCAGGTCCGCCAGACCGCCGCCCTGACCCCGGGGCGGCGCGAGGCCTTTTGCCGCCCGTCCGGCGAGGCCTGCCAGATGGCCCGGGAACTGCGCGAATCCATGGTCTTTGCCGTGCACAATCTGTTGCGCGACCCGCCCTTCCTGGGCATGGACCTGATTTTATGCCGCAACTTCCTGATCTACTTAAACCCCGAGGCCCAGGCCAAGGTGTTGTCGCTTTTTGCCCATGCCCTGCGTCCCGGCGGCTATCTGCTCCTGGGGCCGGCCGAGGGCGTCGGCGCGGCCCAGGACTTCTTCGCCACCGTGGACAAGTCCTGGCGGCTGTTTCGACGAAAGCCCACCACCGCCGCCATGCCGTCGCCCACGCGGTTCGTGCCCCCTCCGGCGGCGGCCAATTCCGGCATCGCGCCGCATCGGGGCGTCGCCCCGGACCATGAAGGCCTGGCCGAGGCCTCGCTTCTGGCCCGCTATGCCCCGCCGGCCGTGCTGGTGACGCCCCAGGAACAGATCGTGCGCCTTGTGGGCGATCTCAATCCTTTTCTGGAGCTGGCTCCGGGCGAGCCGAGCCTGGCCCTGGGCAAACTCGTGAAAAAAACCCTGCGCCCGGCCGTGCGCGAGGTGCTGGCCGCCGTGGCCCGGGACGGCGGCGAGCAGGTGGCCGGGCCGGTCGTCCTGCCCGGCTTCGCCGACGCGGGTGTTTGGGTGCGCGGGCTGCCCGTGGCCGACGCCTGGGGCGGGAAGTCCTTTACGCTGCTGGTTTTCGAGAGCCAATCCGGGGCCACGTCCGGCGCGCCGGCGGCCGCGCCGCCGGCCGACCAGGCGGAACTGGTCGTGCGCTACGAGACGGCTCTGGAGCGCCTGGGCGACGACCTGGGCCGGGCCGTGTCGCGCTATGAAACCTTGACCGAGGAGTTGCGCGCCGCCAACGAGGAACTGCTCGGGACCAACGAGGAACTGCAGTCTTCCAACGAGGAAATGGACGCCTCGCGCGAGGAGCTCCAGTCGCTCAACGAAGAGCTCAATTTCGTCAACGCCGAACTCCAGCGCAAGGTCGACGAACTGGCCCAGGCCCGGGGGGTGGTGGAAAACCTCCTGGCCGCGACCCATGTCCCGACCCTGGTCCTGGACGCCTCGCTGGCCGTGGTGCGTTTTACCCCGACCACGACCTGTCTGTTCCATCTGGTTCCCACCGACCTCGGCCGGCCCGCGGCCAACATCAAGACCACCTTCGAGTCCGAGCGCCTGCTGGACGACTGCCGGCAAGTCCTGGCCGGAGCCGGGATCATCGAACGCGAGGTGCGCTGCGTGGACGGCCGCTGGTATCTGCAGCGGGCCCATCCCTTCCGGTCGCCGGAGGGCGCGGTGGACGGCGTGGTGCTGACTTTTGGCGAGGTGACGGCGCTCAAGGAAGCCGAGGCGGTGCTGCGCCGGGGCAAGGCCGAGCTTGAAGCGTTGGTGGCCCGGCGCACCGAGGAATTGCGGGAAAAGGCCCGGCTCCTGGATCTGGCTCCGGTCATGGTGCGCGATCTGGACGGCCGGATCACCTACTGGAACACCGGTTCCCGAGAACTCTTCGGCTACGCCCCGGAGGAAGCCCTGGGCCAGGTTTCCTGGGAGCTGCTGTCCACCGAGTTCCCCCAGCCGGTCCCGGTCATCATGGAGGAGTTGCTGCAAAAGGGCCGCTGGACCGGGGAACTGCGCAAACGGGCCAAGGACGGCCGGTCCATTGATCTGGCCGTGACCTGGGTGCTCAACCGCGACGCGGCCAGCCGGCCGGTCTCCATTTTGGAGGTGGCCAGCGACGTCACCGAGCGCAATCGTCTGGAGACCCAGGCCCGGCGCTGGAGCCGGGTGTTCGAGAGCGCCGAATTCGGGCTGGCCCATGTCGATGCCCGCGACAATACCATCATCGAGGTCAACCCGGCCTTTGCCCGGCAGCGCGGCTACGAGCCGGACGAACTCGTCGGCCGGCCGCTTTCCCTGCTCTTTCCCGATGAGGAGCGGGAGCGCGTCCGGGCGGCCATCGCCGGGTTCGACGCCCTGGGCCACGGCGTGGTCGAGACCGTCCATGTCCGCAAGGACGGCAGCCGGTTCCCGGTCCTGGTGGAAGTGACCACCCTTCGGGACGCCTCCGGGACCACGGTTTCCCGGGTGGCCTACGCCCTGGACATCACCCAGCGCAAGCAGGCCGAGGAGGCCCTGCGGGATATGGCCCGGTTCCCGGGGGAAAATCCCAATCCGGTGCTGCGCGTTTTGCCCGATTTCACCGTGGCCTACGCCAACCCGGCCAGCCTGGAACCTCTTGAAACCCTGGGCGGCGCGCCGGGCCAGGCCCTGCCTGAGACCTTGCGCCCCCTGGCGGCGGCGGCCTTTGGCCAGGGGATTCGGGCCAGCGGCGAGGTCGCTGTGGGGCCGCGCCGATACGCCTTTTTCGTCCAGCCCGTGCCCGAGCGCGGCTACGCCAACGCGTACGGCCTGGACATCACCGAGCGCAAGCGGGCCGAGGAGGCCCTGGCCGCAAGCGAGGCCCGCTACCACGGCCTGTTCGAAGCCATGGCCGAGGGCATGTGCCTGCTGGCCATGGTGCGCGACGAGAACGGCCAAGTGGTCGATTACCGCATTCTGGACGTCAACCCCGCCTACGTGGACATCCTTGGCGTTTCCCGGGAACAGGCCACGGGCGGCAGCGTGCGGGAAATCTACGGGGTGGACACGCCGCCCAATCTCGACGTCTACGGGCGCATCGTGGAAACCGGCCGGCCCGAGTCCTTCGAGACATTTTTTTCGCCGCTGGGAAAATACCTGCGCATCTCGGCCATGCGCACCGGGCCGGACCAGTTCGCCGTGGTCTTCGAGGACGCCACCGTCCGCGTCGAGGCGGCGACGGCCCTGGCCCGCAGCGAGGAACGGCTGCGCCAACTCGTGGACTCCGCCCCGGACGCCATCATGGTGCAGTGCGAGGGCCGGTTTGCCCTGGTCAATCCGGCGGCGGCGCGCCTGTTTGGCGCGGCAAGTGCCGAAGTGCTTCTTGGCCGGGACATCGTGTCCATGATGCACCCGGACTCCCAGGCTCTTGTGCGCCAGCGCATCCGGGACGTCAACGATGGACGCCGGCCTCAGCCCCTGGTGGAATTGCGATACCAGCGCCTGGATGGAGCCTTTGTCGATGTGGAGGCCGTGGCCGTTCCCTTCGAGTTTCAGGGCAAGCCGGCGAGCCTTGTCTTTAGCCGCGACATCACCGAACGGCTCCGGGCGGCCGTGGAAAAACGCCGTCAAGACGCCCTGGCTGCGGCCGTGGCCCGTATCCAGGGGGCCTACGTCTCGGGCCAGTCCGCCGAAGCGATTTTTGCCGCGGCCTTGGCCGAGGTGGTGGCCGCCACCGGAAGCTGTTTCGGCTTCGTGGCCGAACTCGTCGAGGATGCCTCGGGACGCCCTGCCCAGCGGCTTCTGGCCGTGTCCGACCGCTGCAAGGATGGGGTTTCCGGGCCGATGTTGTCTTCCGAGACCGCCCGCAAACTGGTCTTTGCCGCCACGGACGAGCTTTTGGCTGCCGCCTGCCAGGCCGGCGAACCGGTCATCGCCAACGAACCGACCGGCGACCCCGGAGGGTGCGGCCTGTTGCCCGAGGGCCATCCCCCCCTTGAGGCTTTTCTGGGACTTCCTTTGCTGCACGGTCAGGAATGCGTGGGGGCCATCGGCCTGGCCAACCGGGCGGGCGGTTACGACACGGCCCTGGCCGAGCAGATCCGTCCCCTGGCCGAGGCCTGCGCTCGGATCATCGAGCGTCTGCGTCTGGACCGCCGGCTCGTTGCCGCCAAGAAGGCGGCCGAGGCGGCCAGCCGCTCCAAGTCGGAATTCCTGGCCAACATGAGCCACGAGATCCGAACGCCCTTAAACGGGGTGCTCGGCATGCTCCAGCTCCTGGACGGCACGGACCTCGACGCCGAGCAGGGCGAATACGTGGATAACGCGGTCAAGGCCTCCAGGCGGCTCACGCGCCTGCTCTCGGACATCCTTGATCTGTCCATGGTGGAGTCGGGCCGGTTGGTCATCCGCCAGGAAGCCGTGGACCCGGCCGATCTGCGGGGCGCGGTCATGGACCTGTTTTCCCTGCCGGCCCGGGAAAAGGGCCTAGCCCTGTCCGTGGCCCTCGACCCGGCCCTGCCCGGGCTGCTGTGGGCCGACGAGGCGAGATTGCGCCAGATCCTGTTCAACCTCGTGGGCAACGCCGTCAAGTTCACCGACGCCGGGAGCGTTTCCGTGGCCATTGGTCCGGCTTCCCGGCAGTTCGACGCGGGCTTGCATCTGCTGATCACCGTCACCGACACGGGCATCGGCATCCCCGACGACGAAGTGGGCGGCATTTTCGAGCCTTTCGGCCAGGTGGAGGGGGTGTATGTGCGCCGGTTCGGCGGCGCGGGGTTGGGGCTTTCCATCGTGCGCCGGCTGGTGCAGCTCATGGGCGGTGAAATCGCGGTGGAAAGCGAGCTTGGCCAGGGCACGGCCATCCATGTGTCCCTGCCCCTGGCCCGCCACGTGACGGCCGGACCGGTGGCGGCCCCGCCGGCGGCCGGCCTGATCCCGGGCGGCTCCCGGCCTTTGCGCCTGCTGTTGGCCGAGGACGACGCCGTAAGCCTCATGAGCTTCGCCCGCATGCTCGAAAAGGCCGGCCATGCCGTGGACGTGGCCGAGAACGGGGCCGAGGCCGCCGCCTTGGCGGCCTGCAAGGCCTATGACTGCATCCTCATGGACGTGCAGATGCCGGTGATGGACGGCGTGGCCGCCACCCGGGCCATCCGGGAAAACGCCGCCCTGGGTGACAGGGCCAAAACGCCCATCGTGGCCATGACCGCTTACGCCATGGCCGGAGACCGGGAGAAGTTCCTGGACGCCGGCATGGACGACTACGTGAGCAAGCCCGTGGACGCCAAGGAACTGGAACGTGTGCTGGCCCGGGTGACCGGACACGGGCTGGATTGATGCGGCCGGGCGGGAGAGAGGAAACGGGCTGGATTTCGCCGATCAGCCGGGGACAGTGAACGCGGGCACAGGCCGGCTTCACCGGGCAGGGCGCGAGCCTGGGTCCTGCCGCACGCCCGGGGGGGGGCGGCCGGGGCGGGGCGG
>JAEZMB010000037.1 GCA_023435825.1 Pseudomonadota bacterium
ACCCCCCCCAATCGCGACTTCCCCATGTTCCACGCCCCCCGCCCGCCCGCCGACCACCGGCGGGCGGGCGCTTGCCGTTTCCGGCCTTGGCGCGTATCAGGCCGTATGCGGGACAAGCCTGGCGCGAACAGGCACGGACGCGCCATATCCCTGGCGTCGTGCGCCGTATTCCTTGCCTGTCTGCTGACGCATCTGGCCGTGCACGGCTATTGGACGATCACGGGCACGACGCCTCCCGACGTCGTGGAGCCCCGGGCCTACACCAACGTGCTGGGCGACCTCGAACCACGGCTCTCGGTCGTGGCCAGCGAAATTCCCGGACTGCCCTATGCCGTGGGCATCGACGCCGAGGGGTGGCGGCGCACCGGGCCGCCGTCCCGGACGCCAAATCCCCTGCGCATCCTGTGCCTGGGCGATTCCTTTACCTACGGCGTCGGCGTGGCCGATCACGAGACCTATCCCGCCCTGCTCGAAACCTATCTGCGCCGCCGGTTTCCCCTGCGCGGGGTCGATGTCGTCAACGCCGGCGTCCCCTTCTACGACATCTTCGACGAACTCTCCTATTATCGCGAAAAGGGGCGCTTGCTGCGTCCGGACTTGGTGATTGTCCAGTTCTACGCCAACGACCTGGAGGCCATGGCCGGCTCCTTTTTCCGGGAGGACCTCAAGGCGCGCCAAGGCGGCCGCTACAACCTTTTCGACCAGGCCCTGGGCCGGGAAAAAGTCGAGCGCGCCCTGACCGGCTGGTTCGAGGGCCGTTTGCCCCGGCTCATGGACGGGCTGCGCAACCTCCCGCCGTCGGGCGGTCCCTCTCCGGCCGCCTCCGGTCCCTTCAAGGCCTACCACCTCCAGGCCACGCCGGAAGAAAAGCGCATTCTGGGCGACAAGTCGGCCCTGCTCGATGCCGCCAATCTGCCGGCCATGGAGCGGTTCTGGGGCAACTACCGCCGGGCGCTGCTCGAACTGCGCGACACGGTCCGGGCGGACGGCGCGCAACTGCTGCTGGTGCTGGCTCCGGACGTGCTCCAGATGCAGGAGAACAAGAACGCTCCCTCCGTGGCCCTGGTCGAGCCTTGCGACGCGGCCGGCATCCCCGTTCTCGACATGACCACGCGGCTGCGGTCCATGTCCGGCGATAATCCCGACCTGTTTTTCCTCACCCCCGTCAACAACCATCCCAGCGTCGCCGGCCACACCGTCGTGGCCAAGCTCTTGGCCGAGTCCCTGCTCTTCGACCCGGCGGCGCGCTTGCGGGCCCAGCCCACGGCCGCCTTCGCCTATGCCGACCCCGTCAGCCGCAGCCTGCGCTTTTCGCCCTTTGGCATCGTCAGCGAACGCCGCGAGCCCCTGACCGTGGTCCCGGTTCGGTGCGACAACCTGGTGTATTTCGATATGCAGCTCGACAACGGCAAACGCATTTCCGGCTTGCGGCCCGATTTGACCCGCAAGCCGACCGGGGAGCTCGTGGTGCGCATCGACGCCGACATGCCCCTGGACATGGTCTCGGTCACGCTGTTTCGGCGGCTGTTTCCGCCGGCCAACGGCTTTGTGGAACTGTCCTGGTCGCGGGACGGCGTGCGGTACCAGCAATTGCAGTTCGTCTCGGACAACGCCGGCAAGGCCACGACAGGCTTTGAAAACGGCCGGCTCTCGGAGATCGACCTGCGCAAGGCGCCCTGCACGCGGCTGTACCTGCGGCTGTATCTGCGTAACGAAGCCTATGTCTTTCGGGAGGAGGGCGCGTCGCCCTGGCGGCGCTTTGAAATCGTCGGCTATCCTTCCCAGGCCATCTATCCGCGCAGCCACAGATAGACGCGGGTGGCCAGCCGGTCGAGAACCACGGCCGGGTTGACCTGGGCCACCAGGGCCTCCTGGCATTCGGCCAACAGCAGATCGAGGCGGCGGGGCACGTCCGGCTCGCCGCAGGCCCCAAGCCGTCCGGCCAGGGGCGTGTCGGTCCGGCCGGCCAAGCAGGCGGCCAGCTCCCGGGCCAGTTCGTTTAAGACCCGCTCGGCGGTCAGCCGCGAGGGCCGGCCCTTGACCCCGGTGAACCAGCCCCGGCCCGAGCGCCAGAAGGCGTAGAGGGCGTCGATGATGGGCCAGGGATCGTCCTCGCCGCCGGCCGGCAGCGGCCGGGAGGCGTCGGGCCAGGCCAGGGTCAGGACGAAGGAGCGCGACACCAGGGTGGGGAAAAGCCGCTCGCGCTGGGGTGTGAGCAGCACGAAGGCGTTGCCGGGCCGGGGTTCCTCCATGGCCTTTAACAGCGCGTTGGCGGCCTCGTCGGTGAGCGCCTGGGCCTGGGCCAGGATGACCACCCGCCAGCCGGCCCCGCGCGGCGGTTCGCCGACAAGGGCGCGCACCTCGCGCATGTCGGCCACCTTGATGGTCTCCAGGCCGCCGTCGAAATAGAGCAAATCCTTGAACACGAAGTCGCGGATCTGGATGCACACGGGGCAGACGCCGCAGGGCGGCTGGTGCGCGCCGCAGTTGAGCCGCGCCGCCAGCCACATGGCCATGGCCGCGCGTTCGTCGGCCGTGCCGCCTTCGAGGATGAGCGCCTGGGGCATGGCCCGGGCCAGGGAGTCCAGGCCGGCCAGGACCTGGGCCTGGCGCGGCGCGACGCCGAAAGGCAACGAATCAGTGGCGGCAAGCATTGGAGAACCTCTCGGACGCCGTCCGGTAAACACATCCACAGCGGTGACAACGACCGCCGCAACTCACTCCGCCCCCCCCCATTCAGGGGGTCCGTGGGGCTTAGCCCCCCGGCCGCCGGAGGCATCTTATCTTCCCATCTCCCTACAATTCCCCAACATTAATATCCTTCTCCACCTTGATCCGGTCGCGCAGGCGTTCGAGGCGGGCGGTGAGGTAGGCCAGTTCGTAGGGTTCGGGCAGTTCCTCGAAATCGTGGCGGTCGCCTTCGTAGACGTCGAGGTCCAGGGCGGCGCGCTGGGCCACCAGCCGCACGTATTCGGCGTAATCGGGAAATTCCAGGGGTTTGCCCGGGGCGCGCAGGCCGCGGGCGAAATCCAGGGCTTCGACGTAGGCGGCGGTGTCGAGCATGGTGCTGGAGCGTTCGGACATGGCGGGCCTCCTTCGCGGCCGTGGCGGCTGCCTGGGGTTAGCCCAGATAGCCTTCGCGTTCAAGGTGGAGGAGCACTTCCTGGGCGGCTTCGGAGGGATCGATGTCGCTGGTGTCGATGCGGATTTCGGGATTTTCCGGGACCTCGTAAGGGTCGTCGATGCCGGTGACGCCGGTGACGAGTCCGGCCCGGGCCTTGGCGTAGAGTCCCTTGCGGTCGCGCAGTTCGCACACGGCCAGGGGGGTGGACACGTGGATCTCGATGAAGCCGCCGTGAGGGCTCACCAGATCGCGGGCGGCCTGGCGTCCGGCGGCGTAGGGCGCGATGGGGGCGCAGATGGCGATGCCGCCGTTTTTGGCGATCTCGCTGGCCACGAAGCCGATGCGGGAGATGTTCAAATTGCGGTGTTCCTTGGAAAAAGTCAGCTCGCTGGAGAGGTGCCGGCGCACGATGTCGCCGTCGAGCAGCGTCACCGGCCGGCTGGCCAGTTCCATGAGGGCGACATAGAGCAGTTTGGCCAGGGAGGATTTGCCGGCCCCGGACAGGCCGGTCATAAAAAGCGCCAGCCCTTGGCGGGAACGGGGCGGGAAGGTGCGGCGCAGTTCGGCGACGACGTCGGGAAGCAGCGTGCTGGCCGGGATGTCCTGGTCAAAGGCCAGGCGGCGGCGGATTTCCTCCTGGTCCAGGACCGGGGCGGCCTCGCCCGGGGCCAGGGAAGCGGCGGGCAGGAATCGGCCCTGGCTTGGAGCGTAGGCCATGGCCGGGGCCTCGACGACGGTATAGCCGGCCTCGGCGGCGTGGGCGCGCAGGAGTTCGGGAACGGCCTGCTCGGGATAGAAGCGGGCGTCGTGCCCGGAAAAGGGATCGGCATAGCCGGGGCGGGCCAGGACGTGGGTGGCCCCGAGGTTGACCTGGACCAGGGCTTCGAACAGGGCCTGGCGCGGGCCGGCGGCCAGGATGGGCATGGGCAGAAGCGCCAGCTGGACGGCGTTTTTGGGCAGCGCGGCCGCGGCCAGGCGGGCGCAGCGCACGGCGGCGAAGTGGCACGGCCCGCCGGACATGGCGTCGCCCACGGCGTGCAGCAGCAGCAGGCGCGCACCGGCGGCGGCCCTGGCGGCCTCGAAGGCGGCCCGGTCGGGTTCGGTCAGGATGCCGGCGAACTGGCAGGCCAAAACGGCCCGCCAGCCGCGCCGGCTAAAGCCTTCCAGCAGCGCGGCCGGGGACAGGCGCAGGTCGGTGAAGTCCGGGTGCTGGGGCAGGGCCACGCCTTCCACCTCGCCGGCCACCCGCCAGGGGTGGAGGGTGGCGGCGTAGGCGGCGGCGGCCGGATGGTCGGCCAGGGTGGGCGCGCCGAAAAGGGCCAGGGCATGGCGGGCCGGATCGTCGGGCCAGGCGTCGGCCACGGTGAGCACGGCCAGCATGAAGCCTTCGGGATCGCGCAGGGCGAGCTTGTCGCCGGGCGACAGGTTGCGTCCGAGTTCGGCCGGGATGTCGAGGCTGGCCGGCATGGGCACGAGTTCGCCGGTGGGCAGGCGCAGGGTTTCCAGGACGCTGCGGACAGCCTCGCGGCCCAGGTAGCCGGTCAACGGATAGAGCGCCCCGGTCAGGAGCAATTCGAGGCCAAGGAGCTGGTCATGGCGCAGGGCGTGGGAGGGGAAGCCGGCGGATTCCTGACGGAGTTCCCCGGCCCGGCGGTGATGGACCAGCAGATTCTGGGCATGTCGTTGCATGGGGTGGACCTTTGCCGCCGGGCCGGCGGCGGGCGTCAGTAGACCGGCCAGGCGGCATAGCCCGAGCCGTAGGCCGGCATGGGCGCGTAGTCGGGCTTGGACCCGGCCTTGGGAGCGGCGGGCTTGCCAGCCTGGGCCTGGGGTTTGGACGGGGAGGGCTTGGCGGCGGCGACGGTTTCCCGGGGGGCCTTGGCGGCCAGGGATTCGACGCGGCCGGAAAGGGTCTTGAGGTCGGCGGCCAGGGCGGCGGCGGTCTTGGCGTCATGGCCGGCGGCCTGGGTCAGGGCGTCGATCTTGTGGTCCAGGGCGGCCAGGGCCTGGGCCAGGCGGGCCGGATCGTCCCGGGTCGCGGTCTCGTCGGCCAGGGACAGGGCGGCCAGGCGGTCGGAAACGGCGGCCAGTTCGGCCCGGCCGCGTTCCACGGCCAGCCCCAGGGCGGCCAGGGCGGCCAGGTTGAGGCAGATCAGGGCGACCACGGCGATGGAGGCCACGCGGCGCCGGGGGCTTGGGGAAGCGTTGTCGTACATGGGAAGCTCCTTGGCGTCGTGGTGGGTCTTCGACGCCGAAGCAGAGTCCAAGCAAATTTCGCGCCAGATGGAAGTCGGGCTTTGGCGGCTCATTTGGCGGCCCCGTTATTGAGCATACGGACGAAAATTTCCCCCGTGGACGTCGAAAAGACGATTTTGCGCCCGGCCATGCCGCCGACGTTGGAGGCGGCCACGCGCAGGCCCAGTTCGGACAGGGTGGCGAAAGCCGTCTCCACGTTCTTGCGGCCAACCGAGATTTCCTCGGCAAACAGGGCGCTGGCCCCGCCGAAGACCTTGCATTCGATCTCGGAGCAGGCCACCCCGCGCCGGGCCATGCGCGCGACCAGGGTCCTGATGGCCAGGTCCACGAACTTGTAGGGCGTATCGCCCGGGCTGTGCAGGCGGTAGTCGGCGGCTCGGGGGAGCAGGGCGTGGAAGATGGCGGAAAGGCCTTGGCGCGGGGCGAAAAAGGTCACCGAGACGCAGGAGCCGAGCACGGTGTGGGCCAGGGTGGGCTTGTTGACCAGGATGCCCTGGGCGACGTTCAAAAAGGCCGTCTGGTGGCCCGGGAAACGTTCTAGAAGGCCTTGCATGGGGAGGGTCCTTCCGGGTCGGCTTCGTCGAAGTCGCCCAGGGGATTGTCGACAAGGCCGAGGCTGGCCAGGGTTTCCAGCAACGTGGCCGGTTCGAAAGGCTTGGTGACGTAAGCCTGGGCTCCGGATTCGAACTGGGCGCGCAGCATGTTGGCCGGATCATCGAGGCTGGAGAGCATGACGGCCGGTACGCGCCGGTCCTCGGGGATGCCGGCGGACTCTTCCAGGCCGCGGATGCCGGCCAGGCCTTCGTGGCCGCTTAGGACCGGCATGAGGATATCCATGACCACCAGGTCAAAGGGCGTGCCGGCGGCCAGGGAGGCGGCGAAGCGGTCGATGGCCTCCTTGCCGTTGGCGGCTTCCTCGGTGGTGAAAAGGCTGCCCAGGGCCTGGATGATGAGGTGGCGTTGGTACCGGCTGTCGTCGACAATAAGGGCTCGGGGCATGATCCGGTCTCCGTCAGTGTTGATGTTTGTCGGCGTCGTGTTGCCGCTTGGCGGCGGCCAGCAGTCCCGGCACGTCCAGGACCAGGGCCATGTCGCCGGCTTCGGTGACCGTGCCGCCCAGCACGCCCTCCACCCGGCCCAGGGCCCGGCCGAGGTGCTTGAGCACGGCCTGTTTGCGGCCGATGACGGCGTCCACCACCAGGCCGGCCCGGCCGCCGTCGCGGCGCACGGTGACCACGTGGGGCGCTGTGGCCTCGATCCGTTCGAGGTCGAAGAAGCGGCGCAGGGAAAGAAGCGGCATGGGGGTCCCGCGCAGTTCCATGACCCCCGTGGTGCCGGTCAGGGACGCCGAGGCCGGCAGCTCCAGGCATTCCTCCACGTAGTCCAGGTGGAGGTAGTAGGCCTCGCCGGCGCAGCGCACCTCCAGGCAGTCGATGATGGCCAGGGACACTGGCAGGCGGATGGTGAAGGTGCTGCCTTGGCCGGAAATGCTCTGGACGTCCAGGCGGCCGCGCAGGGCGGCGATGGCCTCGCGCACGGCGTCCATGCCCACGCCCCGGCCCGAGACGTCGCTTAGGGCCTCGGCCGTGGACAGGCCGGGCAGGAAAATGAGTTCCAGGGCGGCGGCCGGGTCAAAGGGGCGGCCGGCGTCGAGGCGGCCGGCGGCCACGGCCTTGGCCCAGAGCTTGCGGCCGTCGATGCCGCCGCCGTCGTCGCGCACGGCGATGACCACGTCGGAGCCTTCCTGGCGGGCCGACAGGGTGACGGTCCCCTGGCGCGGCTTGCCCAGGGCCGCGCGCACCTCGGCCGGTTCGACGCCGTGGTCCACGGCGTTTCGCAGCAGGTGGATGCAGGGGGCGTTTAACTGTTCGATGACTGCCTTGTCGAGCTTGGTGTTCTCGCCTTCCAGGACCAGGGCGGCGTCCTTGCCAAGGCTCGCGCAGGCGTCGCGCACCAGCCGGCGGTACTTGGGAAAACTCACCTTGATGGGCAGCAGCCGCAGCCCCAGGACTTGGTCGCGCAGCAGCCCCGAAAGGCGTTCGACCTCCTCGGCCACGTCGCGCAGTTCCAGGTCGGCGCGGCGGATGGCCAGGCCGGAGAGGCGGGCCTGGGCAATGCCGAGCTCGCCCACGCGGTCCACCAGCACGTCGAGTTCCACGGCCGGGATGGCCAGTTTGCGGATGCGCTCGTCGGCCCAGGCCGGACCAGGCGCTTTGTCGGTTTCGGCCTCGGCTTCGGTTTCGGCGTCCGGCTCGACGTTTGGTTCGGCGGCGCACGGCGTGTCCTGGACCAGGGCGGCCAGCCGGGCCAGACGCTCGGCAATGTCGCGGGAGGCGTCTTTCCGGGCGTTTTCGGCCATGGCCCGCATGTCGTCGAAGGCCCCGAGCAGTTCGCCCACGAACTGGCGATCGGCCGGCCGGCCGTCCCGGCGCATGAGCTCCAGCACGGATTCGGCCCCGTGGGCCAGGGCGGCCAGGTTGGCCGCGCCGATGGCTCCGGCGTCGCCCTTGATCGTGTGGGCGGCCCGGAAGATGGCGTCCACCCGGATCGGCAGTTCGCTGGCCGGGGCGGATTCCAGATCGAGGATGGCCGTTTCGATGCCGCGCAGTTGCTCCAGGCAGCTTTCGGCAAAGAGTTCGTAGAGGGTGTCGTCGTCGGCCATGGGGAAGGGTGGTTCCTTATGGTGAAGCCATACGACGCCGCCGCCCGGGACGCAAGGCGACAGGCCGGGAGGCGGTTGGGCGCGTCCCTACATGTAGCCGAGGTCCGAGAGTTCCTCGGCCAGGGCGGCCG
>JAEZMB010000062.1 GCA_023435825.1 Pseudomonadota bacterium
CATACCGTTGTCGTAACCCATTTCGGGGGTCCGGGGGGCTGAGCCCCCCGGCCGCCGGAGGCATCTTACCTTGTATTTACTCCACATTACACCCACTACTTCCCTTCGACCTTGCGCCCTTTCAACCAACTCACCAGCCCGTGGCAGGCGGTGAGCATCATATCGCCGCCGGGGCTGGGGAATTCGACGTCGAAGCCGGTAAACGAGGCGCGTTTGGGGCCGATGACGAGGGTATCGGGGAAGATGCCGGCGTCGGGCGGCAGATCGAGGGTCAGGCAGCCGTGGCCGCCGGAGTCGAAGACTGAGGCGTTATCGAGGTCGCCCCGGCGGAAGCGTTCGAGGTCGGCCCAGAGGGCGTCGGGGGTGAGCATCCCGGTGTGGTGTTCGTAGATGCCGTAGATGCGGCGTTTATAGACCAGGGCGGCCACGGTGTGGCTGTTGCCGGCGTTGACGCACAGGACGCCGTGGGAGTCGGTGCGGCTGGCGATGTCGGGATCGGCGAGCATCCCGAGGACGGCAGCGGCGGCGGAGTCGGCCACGGGGCCGCCGCCGATGGCGTTTTGGAGCACGGCCAGCCGGGTGAGTTCGGGGGGTGGGGTCAGGTAGACCAGGGCTTCGGGCCGGCCGCCGGCCTGATGGAGGAAGCGTTCCCAGAGTTTGAAGCGGCCCAGGCGGCTGCTTTGGCCGGGGTGCAGGCCGTGGTCTTGGGCGCAGGCCATGACGAGTTCGGGTTCGGGCAGTCCGGCCGCGCCGAGAAAGGCGCGCCAGTAGCCGGGGTCGTAGTCGCCAAGGGGCAGCGGCACGTGTCCGGCCGGCCGGGTGGGGGTGATGACCACGGGCGTGGTGTCGGCCAGGCGTTCGGGGTCGTCGGTGAGCGCCCAGACGGCGTCGGGGTGGGCGGCCATGGGCAGGTCGGCTTTGAGGTGGGCGCGGTAGGCCTTGAAGAAGCCGCCGCCCATGTTGGTGCCGGTGAGGTAGACGGCGCGGCCGGCGGCGGTGAGTTCGGCCAGTCGCGCGCCGACTTGCCGGGCCGGGGCCGGCAGCACGAATTTGGGGCAGTTTTCCGGCTCCAGATCCGGGAAATGGTAAAGCACGTCCTGGGTGCCGGAACCGATGTCCAGGCACAGCACGCGACGCTTGGGCATGGCGGGCCTCCTTGGCTTGGAGGTCCGTAGCTACGCCATATCCCGGAGGTTCTCAAGGGCCGGGCGGCAGCAGCCTCCTTCAGGAGAGCGCTGCCGTTTCGCTGCCAGGAGACGATTTCTTGCAGGGCCTGGGCGTTACCCCTGTTCGGCCAAAAGTCCTTCGATGGCGGCCAGCAGCCGGGTGGGGTCCAGGGGTTTGTGGAGCACGGCATCGGCGCTGCCGGGAGGCGGGGCGTCATGGCCGGTGATGACGATGACCGGGATATGGGCCAGGGCCGGATCGCGGCGCAGGGCTTCGATGGCGGCCCGGCCGTCCATGCCGGGCATGGCCATGTCCATGGTGATGGCTTGGGGGCGCAGGCGTTCGGCGGCGGACAGGGCCGAAGCGCCGTCGTGGGCGGCGGCCACGCGGTAGCCTTCGCCTTCCAGGAACTGGATGAGGAAGGAGGACACGGCCGGATCGTCATCGACCACGAGGATAAGCGGCTTGTCGCGGTCGCGGGGGCGCGGCGCGGCCGGCGGCTGGCAGGCGACGCCGCCGGCGGTGGTCGGCAGTTCGAAGACGAAGGCCGCGCCACGGGCCGGGGCCGGCTCCACCCAGATATGGCCGCCGTAGTGCTGGACGATCTCGCGGCAGATGGCCAGGCCCAGGCCCGTGCCCTTGGACGGGGCCGAGCCTTCGGGGTCCAGGCGCACTTGGCGGAACTTGTCGAAAATCAGTTCTCGGTCGGCCGGGGCGATGCCCGGGCCGGTATCGACCACGGCCACCCGGGCGGTGCCGGGGCGGAGTTCGCTGACGCTCACGGTGACCGCGCCCAGGGCCGTGAACTTGGCGGCATTGCCAAGCAGGTTGATGAGCACCTGCTCCAGGCGGTCCGGGTCGGCCAGGACCACGGGCGAGGTTTCGGGCAGGCGCGTTTCGAGATCGATCTCGGGACGGCCGGAGAACAGGCCGGCCACGGCGGCCACGGCGTTCTGAATCACGTCGGTGAGGCAGGTTTCCCGGTCGCGCCACTGCATCCGGCCGGATTCGATGCGCGAGAGGTCGAGGAAGTCGTTTAACAGCCGGGCCAGGCGTTCGCCCTCGTGGGAGAGCACGCGCAGGTTGTCCTCAATGCGGGCGGCCCGTTTGGCCAGGACCGGATCTTCGCCGACCAGGGGGGCGAAATGGCGGTTGAAATCCCGGGAGATGAGCTTGGAAAAGCCCAGCAGCGAGGTCAGCGGCGTGCGCAGTTCGTGGGAGACCGAGGAGAGAAAGGCGCTTTTGATCTCGTCCATGCCGCGCAGGCGCTGGTTGGCTTCTTCCAACTCCCGGGCCTTGTGGTCCATGTCGCGGGTGCGCTCGACCACGAGGTTTTCGAGGTTGCGGGTAAGCCTGGCCAGGGCGTCCTCGGCCTGCCGGCGTTCGGTCTCGTCCCGGGCCATGAGCACGTAGCCCGAGGGCGCGCCTTCCTTGTCGTAGATGCCGGACACCCGGCCGGCGTAGAGCCGGGGCGCGCCGTCGCGGCTGAGGTTGAAGGTGAAGTCGTGGCTGTGGGTGGGGGTGACGGTGGCCAGCCCTTCGCCCAGACGGGCAAGGGTCACGCCGTGGCGCACGTGGAGTTCGCGCAGGTCGCGCCCGGCCGCCTCGCCGGCCCGGACGCCGAAGATCTGTTCGGCCGCCGGGTTGACGTAGGTGACGCGCCAGGTTTCGTCCACGGCGGCGATGCCCAGTTCGGCGCAGCGCAGCAGGTTGTCGAGAAACATGGTTTTCTCGACCAGGGACTTGCCGACCACGCGCAAGGCCTCGTCCTTCTCGGCCAGGGCGGACTTGAGCGTGCGCACGTACTTGCTTTCCAGCCCCCGCACGATGTCGGACTGGGTGACGAGTCCCATGACCCGCAGGTCGTCGTCGACCACCACCAGCCGGCGCATCCGGCGCTTGCGCATGACCAGCGCCGCCTCGAAGACCGGCCGGTCCGCCTCCACGCAGACGACCGGGCAGCTCATGATGTCATAGAGCCGCAGCCGGCCGAGGTGGGGGCTTTCGGATAAAAGGCGCACCACGTCGCGTTCGGTGATGATGCCGGCCGGGCGGCCGTCGCGGGCGACGATGAGGCAGGAGATGGAGCGGTCGGCCATGCGCGCCACGGCCTCGCGCACGGTGATGTTGCCATCGACCGTGACCACCTCGCGGGTCATGATTTCGCTGACGCGCTTGATCTCGGCCAGGGAATCGTAACCCAGGCGTTCGATGAGGTCGGACTGGGTGAGCACGCCCTTGGCCGTGCCGGCCTCGTCCACCATGACCAGATGGCGCAGGCGTTTCTGGGCCAGCAGGTGGTAGGCCTCGACCAGGGAGGCTTCCTCGCCCACGGTGACCACCGGAGCGCTCATGAGTTCGCTTATGGGACGCTGGGCGAAGTCGCCGCCGGAGTGGGCAGCGGCCCACAGGACGTTGCGTTCGGTGACGATGCCGACGGGTTTTCCGGCCTCGGCCACGACCAGGCAGGAAATGCCGCGCCGACGCATGATGTCGAGGCCAAGGCTGGCCGGTGCGTCGGGCGCGATGGAAATGACGTCGGGGGTGATGATTTCGGCCAGGAGCCTGTCGCCCATGAAACCTCCTCGGGCAGGATCCCTGCGGCTCACGCGGGTTGGGCAGGCCGATGCCTGAAATCCGGGGCGTTGGCAAGGGGCCGCCCGGGCCGAGGGACGACCCGGACGGCGTCTACAACCCGAGCTGCTCGCGCAGGACGGCGAAATCGAGGTTGGCGTTAATCAGCTGCGCGCCCTGGCGAATCTTGATCTCGTCGCGCAGCTTGTGGCGCATGAGCAGCGTCTCCATCTTCTTGGCCACGTTATAGGTGTCCTCGCGCACGACGATGATGGGGATTTCCAACACTTCCGAGCGGGTGAGGATGATGTCGTTGGGATAAAGATTGCCGGTGAGCACCAGGCACGGGCTGTCGCCTTCCAGGGCCACCAGATGGACGTCGGAACGGTCGCCGCCGACGATGATGGCGGAATTCTTCTGGCGGCGGAAGTGGGTCATGAAGTTTTCCACCTGCATGGTGCCGATGAGAAAGCTCTCCACGATGCGCTCGGACTTGTGGTGGGCGCTTATGACCTTGCCGCCCAGGCGGTCGGCCAGATCGCAGACCTTGATGGCCCCCATGAGCGGGTCCTTGGGGATGACGCCGAGCACCCGGATGCCCCGGTCGCGCAGAAACGGCACGATGAGCTTTCGGGTCTCGTCCATGAAATTCTGGGCCACGTCGTTGAGGATGACGCCGGCCAGATGGTCGCCGAGCTGGTCCTTGAGCATGAGCAGGTAGTCGTAATTGAGCTCCTTGGAATAGCGGTCGATGACCACGGCCTTGAGCCCGAGTTCGGTGACCACGCGCACGCCGTCGGCGTTGCAGTAGCGGCCGGTGTGCATGCCGCCCGAGCCGCCGACGATGGTGACGTCCTTGCCGGCGCTGACTTTTTCGTAGGCGTCCTTGACGGCGGCCATGACGTCGCCGACCTGGTTGCGGAAGGCCCGCACCTGGAAATCATGGGTGGCGATGACCGGGGTGAGGGTTTCGGGGGATTCGTTGGTGCGCAGGATGCGCTGGACATGGTAGGCGTCCTCGTCCCACAGCTTGCCGTCGATCTCCTTGGGCACCGCGCCCACGGGCTTCAAGTAGCCCACGGAAAAGCCTTCCTTTTGCAGGCGAAGGCCAAGGCCCATGACCACCATGTTCTTGCCCGAGTATCCGGCCGTCGCGCCCACGTACAGTCCAGCCATGCCCGCCCTCCTGCGGCTTCGCCCGAGCCGCGTTGCCGTCGCCGGCCAGGTGGCGCGGCGGCGTTGTCCGGCCAAAATGCCTTCCCCGGCCAGGATAATCAAGCCTGTTGCGGCCAGGCGGCGCAAAAAGACGCCGGCCCGGCGGCGGCGCGGCCAGACCGGACGCCGACGGCAACGGCTCGCGGCCGGCAAACCGGCCGGCGCGCTGATTGCCGGCCGGGCTTCGCGGGCGGGTTGGAATCGTCGCGGGGAAAGGCTAAGGTTCCCCTTCGAGGCCGCCCCGCCGCCAAAGGGGGCGGGTCCAAGCCATCCCAGGGAGTCCCCATGCCCGCATCCCCACCGTCCGACGCCGCTGCAGCCGAAAATTCCCCCCTCCATCCCCTGGACCTGGGCCACGATTTCGCCGCCCCGGCCCTTCTGGCCACGGCGCTGACCCACAGCTCCTACGCCAACGAACGCGGCGAAGGGACCGGGCATAACGAACGGCTGGAATTTCTCGGCGACGCGGTTTTGGAGCTGAGCGTGTCGGAGGAACTTTTTTCCCTGTTCCCCGAGGCCCCGGAAGGCGAGCTGACCCTGCTGCGTTCCCAGCTCGTCAACGAATCGAGCCTGGCGGCCATGGCCTTGCGCCTGGGGCTGGCCGGCCATGTGCGGCTGGGGCGCGGGGAGGAAAACCAGGGCGGACGGTCGCGGCCGTCGCTTTTAAGCGACGTCTTCGAGGCGGTGGTGGGAGCGATCTTTCTCGACGGCGGCTACGCCGCGGCCCGGGCCTTCGTATCGCGGACCTTTGACGGCCAGTGGCCCGAGCGTCCGGCCGCGCCGAAAATCAAGGATTTCAAAAGCCGGCTCCAGGAATTCACCCAGCGCACCCACAAGGCCCGCCCGGTTTACGTCCTTTTGGGCAGCGCCGGCCCGGAGCATGACAAACGCTTCGAGGTGCGCCTGACGCTGCCGTGCGGCCGGGAGATCCTGGCCGTGGAAAAAAGCGTGAAAAAAGCCGAACAGCAAGCCGCCCGCCTGGCCCTGACCGCCCTGGGGCAACTGCCCGAGGACTAGTCACGCCCTTGGCAATACGGACGTTTTCCAGGAAATGTGATGGGATTTGCCCATGCCCGGCAAACGGTCCAGCCGTTTTTCCAGACGGCCGCACGAATGCCCTGGCCTGAAAAAGAGGCCGGCTCCCCTTGGAACCTGCCGCGTCAATGCCCTGCAATCCGATGATGGCCGTCGCGCCCTTGCTCGGGCCGACGTCCTGAGCGAGCCGGCGTTTTCGTCCTGCGCGCTTTTGTCAAAATTCCGTCATCCGCCCGGAAGCTTCGACCTCGGACCAGGGAGGGATCGCACTCCCGCGATCCACGCCTCCCTGGTCCTTGTCTTCATGATGCGCCTACCTGTCAGGATTAGCCGCTGATGAGCTGCATGGCCATCTTGGGCAGGGAATTGGCCTGGGACAGCATGGCCACGGCCGACTGGGTCAAAATCTGGTTGCGCACGAATTCGGTCATTTCCGTGGCCACGTCCACGTCGGAAATCTGGGATTCGGCGGACTGGAGGTTCTCGGCCTGGATCTGCAGGTTGGAAATGGTGTTTTCCAGCCGGTTCTGGAGCGCGCCGAGGTTGGCCCGGATCTTGTCCTTGGACACGATGGCGGCGGTGATGGCGTCCAGGGCCTTCTGGGCCAGGTCCTGCGTGGAAATGCTGCGTCCGCCGGCGCTGGTGGAGGCGGCGCCGAGGCCAAGGCCGAAGGCCGAGGCGGTGGAGGTGCCGATCTGGATGTAGTAATAGTCCTCGGCGCTGGCGTTGCCGGTGCCGAAGTGCACCTTGAGCTTGCCTTCGGAGGTGAGGCCGCTGCCGTTATGCACGGCCGAGGACAGGTTGCCGTTGAGCAGGTAGATGCCGTTGAAGTCGGTGGCACTGGCGATTCGGGTGATTTCCGAAGCCATGGCCTGATATTCGGAGTCGATGATGAGACGCTGGTCCGAGGTGTAGGTGCCGGTGGCGGCCTGTTCGGCCAGTTCCTTCATGCGGATGAGCTTTTCGTCGATGACCTGGAGCGCGCCGTCCGCCGTCTGGATCATGGAAATGGCGTCGTTGGCGTTGCGCACGCCCTGATTGAGGGTGGAGATGTCCGAGCGCATGAGCTCGCGAATGGCCAGGCCGGCGGCGTCGTCGGCGGCCGTGGTGATGCGCAGGCCCGAAGACAGGCGGCGGGTCGAGGTGGCCAGGGCGCCGTAGGAATCGGACAGATTCCGGGCGGCGTTGTTCGCCATCAAGTTGTGATTGATAACCATGGACATAAGAAACCTCCTTGTTGCAACCAGACGATCCGTGTTGGTTTTGCCAAGTTAAAGCAGGAGGCGTTCCAAAAGCATTTTTCATTTTAATTTAAGTTATTTAGAATCAAGAAAAGTCGTCCTAGGTAAAAAGATTCCTCCCCATTGCCAAGAAATCCACGCTGGAGCCGAGCCGGTCCCAACGCGGCCGGCGATCCGGTCGGCAAGCTTTTCCCAGGGGCCGGGGCACGGGGCTGGTGGCCCGTCCTCGGGCGCGGCGGCGGCAAGGGCTGCCCACGGCCGCGTCGCTTCCCCCTCCTCCTTCCCTGCGGCCCGCCCTCGCCGCCCCTGGCGCGACTGGCTACGCCGGGCCTCGTGCCATCCCGGGCCGCCGGACTCTCCGGCCCTGCCGACGTCCCCTCGGGTCCTGACGATCTTCGGCCCGGGCCCTGCCGACATTCGGCCTTTCGGTGACGACATTACCCTCGGCCCTGCCGACGTCCCCTTCGACCCTGACGACACCCTCTCCGTCCCTGACGATATTCGGTCCGCCCCCTGCCGGCATTCAGCCTTCCCGTGCCCACATCCCCTCCGACCTTGACGACGTCCCCTTCGACTCTGACGACGTCCCCTCCGGCCCTGACGACGTCCTCTCCGGCCCTGACGACGTCCTCTCCGGCCCTGCCGACGTCCCCTCCGGCCCTGACGCTATACGGCCCGGTTTCTGCCGATATTCGGCCTTCCCGTGCCGACATCCCCTCCGGCCCCGTCGGCGTCCCCCCCGGCCCTGACGATCTTCGGCCCGGTTCCTGCCGACGTTCGGCCAGCCCGGTCCGCCGTCCGCGCCGCCACGCCGCGCCGGACGCGCCGGAAGTCTTGCGCGCCGCGCCGGGCGGCCC
>JAEZMB010000064.1 GCA_023435825.1 Pseudomonadota bacterium
CCCCGCCCCCCCCCCCCCCCGCCCCCCCCCCCCCCCCCCCCCCCCCCCCCCCCCCCCCCCCCCCCCCCCCCCCCCCCCCCCCCCCCCCCCCCCCCCCCCCCCCCCCCCCCCCCCCCCGCCGGAGGCATCTTCATCTTCTTTTGTCTTATCTTTTCTGCCAATTACCCATCGCCACGCCCGTCGCCGCAGATGGTGAAGCGCAGGCGTTTTTTCTCCTTCACTTCTTCCCAGGTCGGTTCCTGCCAGGGGATGGCGGTCTGGCGCGACGGCGTGACGATGACATGCCCGTCGGGATAGCCGGCCACATCCACGCGCACCGCTCCTTCGCTGTTGCGGGCCTTGGGGTTGAACGACGCCAGGAAGGCGGCGGCGGCGACCACGGCCGCGTCGTCCCATACCGCGCCGGGCAGTTTGCGGGCCACGCCCAGGGGGCCGGGCAGGTCGCGCACCTTGAAGAGCAGATCGTCGGGGCCGGCCTCGCGCTCCAGGGCCGTGTTGTCGGCCTGGTTGCGGCCAATGGCCAGCCAGTGGTCGCCGGCCCAGAACTGGCGGCCGATGTTGGCCAGATCGAAATCGGTGGGCCGGGGCGTGGTGCTGTGCATAAAAAGCGGAAAAAACCGTTTCGCCGAGGGCTGTTCGGTGAGCAGGCAGCCGCCGGCCGGGGTGGGGATTTCGGTCAGCCCGAAGTGTTCGGCCAGGGCCATCTGGTCCTTGCGGCCGCGACCGTTCATGGCGAACAGTTTCTCGCGGTCGACCAGGCCGCTTTTTTCGGCGTCGGATTCGGGCAGGCGTTTGGCGCACAGCGGCCGCAGCAGGATGCCCTTGGTGCCGGAGTCGCGGATGATGATGTTGAGCGCGTCAATGCGTTGGGACATGGGCCGCTGGCCGACCACCTCGCCGGAGATGATGAAGCTTGCGCCGTAGTCGGCAAGCATGGCCTTGGCCCGGCGCAGCATGAGGATCTTGCAGTCCACGCAGGGGTTTAAAAACTTGCCCAGGCCATGGACCGGCCCGGCCGAGAGCATGGCGACGTACTCTTCGGCAACGTCCACCGGGATGATGTCGAGGCCGTAGATGGCCCGCCAGTGGTCGATTTTGTGGGGCTTGCCGAAATAGGGGCTGACGAAATGCAGGCACAGGACGTCGAGGCCTTGGGCGGCGATGGTCTTGGCGGCCAGTATGCTGTCGAGGCCCCCGGAGAAAAGGGCCAGGGCGTGGTAGGATTTCATGGGGCGTAGCTAAAGCCTCGCCGGAAGGAAGGCAAGGGGGGCGGCGGGGAGTTGCCGGGCCGGGCGCATTTTCACGCCCGCCGGAGAGCAGGCGGGCCATGGTAGGGGCAGGAAGCGGACGGCTTGGGGCCGCCGGCCCTTGTAATGCGCGTATCGACAGGCTATCCGGGCTTGGGGCATGCCGGGCGCGCAGGAAACACGCCGCCCTTCCAAAGCCATGGAACGCCCCAGCGCGCCATCCCGGCGGGCCTTCCACCTGGCGCAAAGAGGTCTGGGATGCCGGAAGACATTCGCTGGAAACAGCGGTTCGACAACTATCAGCGGGCCCTTGCCGCCCTGTCCGACGCGGCGGCCCTGGCCCGGACGCGGCCGCTGACGCCTCTGGAAGAACAGGGCGTGATCCAGGCCTTCGAGTTTACCCACGAACTGGCCTGGAATGTCTTGAAGGACTATCTGGAATACCAGGGCGTCGGAAACATCGTCGGCTCCCGGGGGGCCGTGCGCGAGGCCTTTCGCAACGGCCTGCTGGCCGATGGCGAAGCCTGGATGCTGATGATCCGGGACCGCAATCTCTCGTCCCACACCTACGACCAGGAGACCGCCCGGGAGATTGTCGGGCGGGTGCTGGCGGAACACCATCCCGCCTTTGTGGACATGGCCCGCAAATTCCGCGCCCTGTACGACGACGCCGGAACCGCGTGATGCCGTTCGGGCTTGGCGAGCAGACGCTGGCGCGCATACGCGCCGTGCTGGCGGCGCATCCCGCCGTGGAACAGGCGGTGCTGTACGGATCGCGCGCCAAGGGCACGCACAAGCCCGGCTCGGACATCGACCTGACCCTTTGCGGCCAGGCCCTCACCACCCGGGATGTAAGCCGCATCGCCGAAGCCCTCGACGCCCTCGACCTGCCTTACGTCATTGATCTTTCCGCCTTTGGCCAGTTGCATCACGCGGCCCTGCGCGAACACATCGAGCGCGTCGGCGTCGTGATTTACGAGCGCCGCGCAGGCGGCGGTTGATCGACGGCCCGCGTCCTGGAATGCCGCGCGAGCGCCCCGCCTCCCCCCGCCACCGCCTTGGTTGCCGGGCGGCAGGCTATTTGCTACTAGGTCGCTCTTACGCCCAAACACCAATGCCAGGAGCATGGCAACATGGCTAAAAAGCCCGCCTTGAGCCCCGAAGAGTTCCGCAGCGAAGCCCTCGCCACCGCGCTCACCACCATCGAGCGCAAACACGGCCAGGGCGCCGTCATGCGCCTGGAAGATTCCGCCCATGTGAAAATCCCGGCCATCCCCACCGGCTCCATCGGCCTCGATCTGGCCCTGGGCATCGGCGGCATCCCCAAGGGCCGCATCACCGAAATTTACGGCCCGGAATCCTCGGGCAAGACCACGCTGGCCCTGCACATCATCGCCGAAGCCCAAAAGCTCGGCGGCACCGCCGCCTTCATCGACGCCGAACACGCCCTCGACGTCAACTACGCCCGCCGCCTGGGCGTCAATACCCCGGAAATGCTCATCTCCCAGCCCGACTTCGGCGAACAGGCGCTGGACATCGCCGATCTCCTCGTGCGCTCCGGAGCCGTGGACGTGGTCGTCATCGACTCGGTGGCCGCGCTCATCCCCCAGGCCGAACTCGAAGGCGAAATGGGCGAAACGCAGGTCGGCGGACAGGCCCGGCTCATGTCCCACGCCATGCGCAAACTCACCGGCACCATCCACAAGTCGCAGACCTCGGTCATCTTCATCAACCAGATCCGCATGAAGATCGGCATGACCGGCTACGGCAGCCCGGAAACCACCACCGGCGGCAACGCGCTCAAATTCTACGCCAGCGTGCGCCTGGACATCCGCCGTATCCAGACGCTCAAGGACAAGGAAGAAACCTACGGCAGCCGCTGCCGGGTCAAGGTCGTCAAGAACAAGGTCGCGCCGCCCTTCCGCGAGGCGCTCTTCGATATCCTCTACGGCACCGGCGTGTCCCGTGAAGGCGAGCTCATCGACATGGGCGTCGAAGCCGGCATCGTGGACAAGTCCGGAGCCTGGTTCGCCTTCGGTTCCGAACGCCTGGGGCAGGGCCGCGACAACGTGCGGGCCTTCCTGCAGGAACACACCGACATCCGCGACCAGATCGAAGGCAAACTGCGCGAACACCTCGGCTTCGCCGAATACGTGCCGCCGCCTTCGCCCGAAGTGATGGAAGAAGAAGACGGGATGTAGGTAATAAATTTAGAAGAGACGAGAAGAGAAGAGTGCCTCCGGCGGCCGGGAGGGGGTAACCCCCTCCCGGACCCTCCCTGAAAGGGGGTTTAAGGGGGCGGGCGTTGCAGCTTCGGCGGCCGGCGGCATCGTTGAAGACCGGTTGGCTGCTCGCAGCAGGCGCGCACATATTTCACCCCCTTGCGGGGGTTCGGGGGGATCATCCCCCCGATGGAGAGGGTCCGGGAGGGGCAAAGCCCCTCCTGGCTCTTCGGTTTCATCACCAGCTTAGCTATCGAGGAAGATGCGGGGGATGCGGTCCTTTGGTCTTCCATCCCCATGCGGAGGCATACACACAATGATGACGGCAACCGAGATTCGCGCCAAGTTTCTGGAATATTTCGCGTCCAAGGGCCATCAGGTCGTGGCGTCCTCGCCGCTGGTGCCGCGCGAAGACCCCACGCTGCTTTTCACCAACGCCGGCATGGTGCAGTTCAAGAAGGTGTTCCTGGGCCAGGACAAGCCGGGCTACTCCCGCGCCACCACCTCCCAGAAGTGCCTGCGCGTGGGCGGCAAGCACAACGACCTGGAAAACGTCGGCCGCACCGCCCGCCACCACACCTTCTTCGAGATGCTCGGCAACTTCTCCTTTGGCGACTACTTCAAGGAAGACGCCATCACCTTTGCCTGGGAATTTCTCACCGAGGTGATTGGCCTGGACAAGTCGCGCCTCTACGCCACGGTCTACCTCGATGACGACGAGGCCCACGGACTGTGGAAAAAGATCGCCGGCCTGTCCGACGAACGCATCTTCCGCCTGGGCGAGAAGGATAACTTCTGGTCCATGGGCGACACCGGCCCCTGCGGCCCCTGCTCGGAAATCATGTACGACCGGGGCGAGGAAGTGGGCTGCGGCCCGAACTGCGGCATCGGCACCTGCGACTGCGACCGCTACCTCGAAATCTGGAACCTCGTGTTCATGCAATTCGACCAGATCGAGCCCGGCAACCGCGTGGCCCTGCCCCGGCCCAGCATCGACACCGGCATGGGCCTGGAACGCATCGCCGCCGTCGTCCAAGGCGTGCACTCCAATTTCGACATCGACCTGTTCCAGACCATCATCAGCTCCGCCGCCCAGATCGCCGGGGTGACCTACGGCGACAACGACGAGCACGACACCGCCCTGCGCGTCATCGGCGACCACAGCCGCTCGGTGGCCTTCCTGTTGGCCGACGGCGTCATGCCCTCCAACGAGGGCCGGGGCTACGTGCTGCGCCGCCTGATCCGCCGGGCGCTGCGGTTCGGGAAATTGATCGGCCTGTCCGATCCCTTCCTCTACAAGACCGCCGGCGTGGTGGTGGACGTCATGGGACCGGCCTATCCCGAGCTGGTCGCCAGCCGCGAATTCATGGAACGCGTGGTGCGCGAGGAAGAAGAACGCTTCGGCGTCACCCTCGACAAGGGTCTGGCCATCCTGGCCGAGGAACTCGACCGCATGGCCGCCGCCGGCGAGACCACCATCACCGGCGAATTCGCCTTCAAGCTCTACGACACCTACGGATTCCCGCTGGATATCGTCAACGACGTGGCCGGCAAGCGCGGCATGGCCGCCGACGAGGACGGATACCGAGTCTGCATGGCCGAACAGAAGGCCCGGGCCAAGAAAGCCTGGAAGGGTTCGGGCGAGACCGACCCGGCCGTGCTGTTCCTGGAGCTGCTCGAATCCGGCATGAAGTCCCGCTTCACCGGCTACACGGAGCTTGCCGCCAAAAGCCGCGTCAACGCGCTCATTTCCGCCGAAGGCCAGGCTGTCGAGCGTCTCATCGCCGGCGAGACCGGCTACATGGTTTCGGCCGTGACGCCCTTCTACGGCGAATCCGGCGGCCAGGCCGGCGATGTCGGCACGGTGACGACGCTGACCGGCGACGTGGCCGTGCTGGGCACCATGAAAGCCGGGCCGGAGCTGACCGCCCACCACATCCAAGTCCAAAAAGGCGAGATCCTGCTCGATCAGGAAGCCGAGCTGGCCGTGGACGCCGCCACCCGCGCCGCCACCGCCCGCAACCATACCTGCACCCACCTGCTCCACAAGGCGCTCAAAAACGTCCTTGGCGGCCACGTCAACCAGGCCGGTTCGCTGGTCACCCCGGACCGCCTGCGCTTCGACTTCTCCCACGTCTCGGCCATGACCGCCGAGGAGCTGGCCAAGGTCGAGGACGAGGTCAACGCGGCCATCCTGCTGGACGCGCCCGTGGTTATTGAAGAACTCGGCATCGAAGCCGCCCGGGCCAAGGGAGCCACCGCCCTTTTCGGCGAGAAATACGGCGACGTGGTGCGCGTGGTCGAAGTGCCCGGCGTGTCCATGGAACTGTGCGGAGGCACCCACATCGGCGCCACCGGCCAGGCCGGCAGCTTCTACATTCTCTCGGAATCCGGCGTCGCGGCCGGCACGCGGCGCATCGAGGCGGTCACGGGCCTAAACGCCCTGCGCCACGTGCGCGAGATGCGCGGCGAACTCGACGAGGCCCTCAAAACCGTCAAGGCCAAGCCGGGCGAACTCGGCGCGCGCGTCAAAAAGCTCCTCGACGAGATCAAGGCCCTGGGCAAGGACAAGGAACAGCTGGCCGCCAAACTGGCCTCGGGCCAGGGCCGCGACCTCATGGCCGGCCTTGAGGAGATCGGCGGCGTCAAGGTCCTGTGCGCCCGGGTGGACGCCCCCAGCGTCAAGGCCATGCGCGAAGCCATGGACGATCTGCGAAGCAAACTGCCCTCCGGCGTCGTGGCCATCGCCTCGGAGCAGGAAGGCGGCAAGGTGAGCCTCATTGTGGCCGTCAGCAAGGACCTCCACGACCGTTTCACCGCCCCGACGCTGATCAAGGACGCGGCGGCGGCGGTCGGCGGCTCCGGCGGCGGCCGTCCCGACATGGCCCAGGCCGGCGGCACCAACCCGGCCGGCATCGACGAAGCTTTGGCCAAGGTCAAGGCGGCGATCGCGGGGTAGGTAAGGAAGAAAAGAGGGAAGAATGCCTCCGGCGGCCAAAGGGGCTGAGCCCCTTTGGAAACCCCACCGGGGAAAGTGGATAGTTTGAGGCCAGTTGGCCAAAAAAGGCGGCTTCGCAAGGGGCCGCCTTTTCGTTTTGGCTGATTCGTGGCAGCGTTAGCGCCGGATAAGCAGCGCCATTCCCCGATGACAGGACGGTGTCCCATGAAGCTGATCGACCTGAACACCTGGCCCCGCCGGGAGCATTTCGCCTTTTTCCAGTCCCGGAAAAACCCCTGCGTTGCCGTCACCGCTCCGGTGAGCGTCGAGAACTTGCTGCGGTTTCGGAAGCAGTGCGGCGCAGAGAAACCGCGCCTGTCGGACTGCGTCTATTACGCCATCATGCGCAGCGCCAACGCCGTGCCGGAACTGCGCCAGCGGCTGGTCGACTTGCAGCCCGTGGAATTCGCCTGCGTAAACGCCGCCTTCACCTACCAGCCCAAGGGCCGCGACCTGCACGCCAACTGCGTCGCCGCCTACGACGCCTCCTTTGCGCGCTTCCGCCAGACCATGGACGCATCGCGACAGGCGGCCGACGTAGCCCCGACCCTGACGCCTCCCGGCGGCGAAAGCCAGGGGCTCATCTATATGACCAACTTGCCCGACGTGGCCTTCACGGCCCTGTCCAATCCCTGGGACGATCCCTGGCGCGACTCCGTGCCGCGCGTGGCCTTCGGCAAGATCGACCCGAGCCGCCTGACCATGCCCGTGGCCCTGGAAGCCCTGCACAGCTTCGTGGACGGCCGCCATGTCGGAGCGTTTTTCGGGGGGATTGAGGCGGTGCTGGCCGAGCCTGAAGGGATGTTTGGAGGAGGAGGAGCCTCCGGCGGCCAAAGGGGTAATGGTTTTGCTGGGTTATAACAATTGCAGGAAGACCTTGCTGGATAGGCAAAGCCTCTTAACAGCGGGACCGTAGAAGAAGCTCCGCTATTAACCTATTATCACATAAGACAAAATAGACGGCTGGCTATTTTTTCATGCCTACACTGTAGCCCACGATCATTGCGATTGAGGGGCTTACAAAGTCCCACGCGGACTTAACATACGAAGTAACATCGTAACCAAAGAGCTTAGAAGCAACCAATGAGACGACAACAAGGCATATCCCGGCCAGTATCAAATATTTAAAAATTTGAGCGGCAAGAGAATCCTGCTCTTTCCCTTGAGTTATTTGCTTGTCAGAACTATGTATATTTATCGTAAATGAATTTTCTGCATTTTTTTGACTAGTGTTGCCATGTATGAATTTCCCACTGATAACGTTTTGTTGCCCATCGTTTTGAGACATCACACTTTGTCCCCAAGAAAAAACGTGTACGCAAGAAGTTTTATCGAGTCTTTTGACAAAGCTTGCACCGTGAATGCAAGCGCCAACTGACGACCACCCATTATCCCCAAGCTAATAGGGGAATCAGTACCTGTCCCGGCAGGGCTAGAGAAATTATGCAAAACTATGGATAGCAACGTATCATTTTGTATATCAACCACCATATCAGGCTTTCCACCATCTTCAACAAATGAGAACTGGATATGCAAATTACTAACTGTAAATTTAAGCGACGAGTTATCATATGAATGAACTACGCCAGAATGCAAGACAAGTTTCCCGGCCGAAGCGATCTCGAGGTAGCTCGTATTGTTTATTGACATGCACACACCTCAAACCCACTGTTCTCCGCCTTCCGGCGTGAGATTTCTATTTGATTTTTCGAAGTCATCAATCTGAGACCTATGCCGAAACCTATGCTCTAAAATCTTCATGCGTGGTGTCTGAGCAATACTTTTGTCAAAACAGCCAAGCATTTGAGCGCTACAAGCTACATAAAAGTAAATTTTTCCTATGGCATCCCCACATTTAAGGACTACGACACTATCTGACATATTAAAAACACCCAGACGAAGAGTTCCCTCAAACGTTCTATCAATGTAGTCAGATTTATTTAAAATAATTCCGTCAAGGGCATTGTCGGATATTTGACTTATATCGCCAACAACAGTTGAAGGAAGGGAAAAATATTCAAGACTCAAGCATTTCGCATATTCCATTGGACGCAACTCTACCCGATCAACGACTTCACCACGATATTCAAATCGTCCTGCCCTAAATCGATAACAATCCTTGCCTAAAAAATCAGGCTCAAAATTATTAATTGTCATCTGTCCCGAATCAAGCATTGATTGAATGCGGGCTGTAATAAGGTACTCCATGCCGCCCCCCTTTTTTACAACCCTAGACCATCAACAAACGTTAGTCAATATAGATAAACGAAGAAAAATAGGCAAAACAATCACCCGAAGATCCCTCTCCCCCGCACTTGCGCTAACCGATCTCCGCCAAAATCTCCCTGGCCGCCGCCGCCGGGTCGGCGGCTTTGGTGATGGGGCGTCCGACGATGATGTGGGTCGCGCCGGCGACGATGGCGGCTTTGGGCGTGGCCGTGCGGGTCTGGTCGTCGGCGACGCTGTCCAGGGGCCGGATGCCCGGCGTGGCGATGATGGGCTTGCCGCCAAGCGCCTTGCGCAAAAACGCCGTCTCCAGGGGCGAGCAGACGATGCCGTCGGCTCCGGCCTCCAGCGACGACTCGGCCCGCAGCCGCACCAGATCGGCCAGCGTGCCGGCGAATCCCGACTGCTCCAGCTCTTCCTGTCCCAGGCTCGTCAGCACCGTGACGGCCAGGATCTTCGTTTTCCCCTTGGCCTTGGCGGCGGCGGCCACCACCTGCGGATAGCCATGCACCGTGGCTAAAGCGATGTCGTGGTTGGCCAGCTGGGCCGTGGTCAGGGCGACCGTCTGGGGGATGTCGTGGAATTTGAGGTCGAGCATGACCTCGTGGCCGCGCTTGGCCAGCGCGTCGCACACGGCAAAGCCGGCGTCGAGAAAGAGCTGCAGCCCGACCTTGAAAAAATTGACCTGGGGCGACAGGCGGTCGGCCAGTTCCAGGGCCTGGGTCGCGGTGGGGACGTCCAGGGCGACGATGAGACGGCGGTCGGCGGATGGTGCGGTCATGGGGCTCACGCGGTGGATTAGAGGTTGGCGAAGCGGTCCAGGCGCTTTTTATAGGCCAGGATGCCTTCGGTCATGCCCTGGGCCAGGGCGCGCAGATAGGCGTCGGAGCCCAGGCGCTGGGCGTCGGCGGGATTGGTGACGTAGCCCAGTTCCACCAGCACGGCCGGCATGTTGGCCCCGATGAGCACGAAAAACGGCGCTTCGTGGGGTCCCCGGTCGCGGGTGGGATAGTCGCCGCGCACGGCGGCGATGGAGCGTTTCTGCACGAATTTCGCCAGATCCCGGGACTCGGCGGTCTTGGCCGAGAGCATGAGGTCGGTGAGGATGGCTTGCAGGTCGCTGATCTTCTTCTGGGAGGCGGCGTTTTCCCGGGCGGCCACGCGCACGCCTTCCTGGGTGGTGGCAAGGTTGAGCGAATAGGTCTCCATGCCGGCCGAGGACTTGTCGGTGTGGGAGTTGCAGTGCACCGAGACGAAGAGGTCGGCGCCCTTGGAATTGGCCAGCTCGGTGCGCGTTTCCAGGGGGATGAAGACATCGGTGGTGCGCGTATAGATGACGTTGATACCCTTTTTCTGAAGCGCCTCGCCCAGGAACTTGGCGAACCGCAGGTTCACGTCCTTTTCGGTCAGCCCGGACAGCCCCTGGGCTCCGGGGTCCTTGCCGCCGTGGCCGGCGTCGATCATGACCGTGCGCAGGGTCAGGCCGAACTGTTCGATGAGGCTGCCGGCGTTCTTGCGGGCCTGCTCGGGCGGTCGCAGGTTGGCGGCCGGGGCCGAGGGCAGGGGCGGCGGCGTAGCCGGAGCCTTCACCTCCCGGGCGGCGGTCTGGGCCGGCGTTTCCTTGGCCGGCGGCGGCGGGGCCTTGGCCGAGGCCTCGGCC
>JAEZMB010000099.1 GCA_023435825.1 Pseudomonadota bacterium
ACAGGGAGCAGGCGTCGCCGCTGGCCCCGGCCGGCGCGGCCGCCACCAGCACGACGTCGAAGCGCCGCCCCAGGCCGTCCAACAGCCCGGCCACGGCCGGCGAATCGAGCAGCCCCTCGGCCGCTTCCGGCGACAGGGCCGCCTGGCCGGCCGGCAGGGCAAACAGTCCGGGTTCGGGGCCGGGCAGGATCACGGCGTCGCGAAAGACCTTGCCGGCCACGGCCTCGGCCAGGCCCGGGCCAAGCGGCAGGCCAAGGCGGGCATGGAGGCTTGGCCGGGTGAGATCGGCGTCCACCAGGGCCACGGAACGGCCCGCCCGGGCCAGGGACGCGCCCAGTTCCAGGGCCACGGTCATGGCGTCGGCCGGGCCGGGCAGGAGGTCGGTGACGACCATCATCTTGGGTGGCCGGCCGCTTAGGGGAAACAGCGCGTCACGAAGCCGCCGGACCGCCTGGGACCGGGAAAGTCCGGGCCGCCGGGGCAAGACGCCGGCCACGGGCGCGCCAAGACCGGCCGCGCCGGCCGGAGTGAGGGCGGGATCGACGTAGGCGGCCAGCACGGCCGCGCACAGGGCCAGAAATACGCCGAGCACGAGGCCCAGGGCCAGCATGAGCGACAGCTTGGGCCGCATGTAGTCGTCGATGCGCCCGGGCTCGGTGGCGGCCTCCACCAGATGGGCGATGGACAGGTCGAGAGCCTGTCCGGCCACGGCCGCCCGATGGAGCTGGTTCAAGTTGCTTAAAAACAGTTCACCGGCCGCCACCCGGACCTTGAGCAGGGACTCGGCGGCGGCCCGCTCCGGAAAAGCCATGATGCGGCCTTCCAGGGCGTCGAGGAGCGAACCGTAGGCGGCGTCCTGACTCTCCAGACCGGCGGTCTGGGCCGTGTATTCGGCCGCGCGTTCGTTGAGGTAATTAAACGTCGGATCGGTGGAAATGGTCTCGGAGCCAAAGACCTTCTGGGACTCGCCCTTGATCAGGCGTTTGGCCTCCTCGATCTTGGCCTCGATTTCCTTGACCTGGGGGTGCTCGGCGGTCATGCGCGACTTGGCCACGGCCAGATCCATGTAGAGGTCGCGCAGGGTGAGCTTCAGGGAATCAATCAGGCTGGAGCGCTGGGTGGATTCGCTGGTCTTGCGGAATTCCGGCCGTTTGGCCATCTGCCCCTTGACGTTGGCCAGCATGCCCTGGGCCTTGAGCAGCAGCAGCCGGTTGGCGTCGCGGTCGTTGTTGAGGCTGTTGTAGCGCTCCACCAGTTTTTCGGCCTCGGAGGTGAGATCCACGATTTTTTCGCGCTGGCGCAATTTGCCGAGTTCGGCCAGGGCCTTTTCGTAATCCTCGCGGGCGCGCGGCAGTTCGGCGGCGGCGGCGGCGGCCAGCTCCCGGCATTCGCCGTGGCGCAAGTCCGCCTCCCGGGCCATGAACGACCGGGCGGCGGCGTTGGCCAGGGCCATGGCCAGTTCCATGGAGTCGGCCGAGCTGGAAAATTCCAGGATGTCGGCGTCGTCCATCATGGCCGCCTTGAGATAGGGCCGGGGAAACAGGACGTGGACGATGGATTTGTTGGTGAGCTCCTCATAGGTCATGGGCCGGCGGCCGAAACGCGGCAGCCAGGTGTCCACGGCCCAGCGCACCAGCGGGATGTACTCGACCACTTGCAAGGATTTGCGCTTGCGGGTCAGGTGCAGCTCGTCGAGCAGGGGCCTTACGACCGGCACGGTGGTGGCCAAATCCTCATAGGTGGTGCGCTCGGCGTCGGTGAGCGAGGCCGAGCCCATCATGGCCGAGTCGAGGTTCACCCGCGAGAGCAGGCTGGCCTTGGTGGAGGAGTGGTAAAGGTAGACCTTGGCCGAGGCCACGTACTGGGTCTCGCACAACAGCGTCAGCGCCAGGAGCCCGCCGGCCACAACGGCAAAGACCAGGGCCATGAGCCGACGGCGACGCCACAACAGGGCAAGGAGCAGGCGGAGTTCCATGTCACTGCACCGTGGTCACGCCGCCCTGGCGGTTGCTTAAATATTCGCCGGCCACGGGCTGGCTTTGCTGGATGACCGTGTTGACCTGGTTGACCGGTCCCTGGGACAGGTCGTTGATGGCGTCGCGCAGTTGGGGCAGGAAGATGACCAGACGCTCGGTGTTGATGAAGGCGTTGACCACCGCATTGAGATGATTGAGGAACTCGTCGATGTTGGCCCAGGTGCTCTTGGGCACGTAGAGCACGTCGCCGCCTTCCAGATAGCGGTCGAAGCCGGTGGTGCCCTTGCCAAGGCCGGTTCCAAGCTTCATATCCAGGATGTAGGCCTGGGGTTTGTCGGTGTCCATGCCCCGGAAAAGCACCACCGTGCTCTTGCCGGCGTTGTCGGTGAAGCCGCCGGCCCGGGCGATGGCTTCGAACAGCACGATGTCGTGGTCCACGGCCACCACGCCCTGGGACTTGACCTCGCCCAGGACCAGGGCCGTCTGGCTGCGGATGCTCTGGGCCGTCACCGTCACCTGGGGATCGATGACGTATTTGGCGTAGGCCCGGGTGAGATCGGCGCGCAGTTCCGACACGGTGCGCCCGCCGGCCGTGATCTCGCCGGCCAGGGGCAACTGGATGCGCCCGGCCTCGTCCACCCGCACGGCGGCCTTGAGGTCGTCGTGACGCCACACGGCCACGAGCAGCTCGTCGCCGTAGCCGAGCACGGCCCGTCGGGCCGGCGCGGCGGCCGAGGCGGCGGCCGGGTTTTTCGAGGAGGCGGCGGCCGGCGGCGGCGCCGTCGGTCGGGCACAGGAAACGAGCATCCACGCCGCGGCCAACAACACAAGCGGGGCGAGGGATCGCGGGAGGGCACAGGCGGGCATGGCAGTCCTTTCGCTTATGATCTTGATCCCGCCCACCTACGGGATTTCAGACCCGGCGGCAAGACAGGCCCGTCGCGTTGTGGTCCGGGATGATCTGGTGTAAGGGGAGGCGCGCGTCCGGGCACGTCGTCTCGTCCGGGCGCTGGCGCGGTCGCGCCGCAATCCGAAACCGCCTGCAGGCATGGCATGACAGATATGAAAACCCTCTTGGGACTGGCCGCGGCGCTGCTTCTGGCGGCGGCCCTTCCGGCCTCGGCCGAAACCGTCTCCTTCCAGGGCAAGGCCTACTGCCCCATCCGCTACGACATCAACTGGCCGTTCGCCGCCAAGACCAAGGCGGCCCCCACCCAGGGCAGCGGCATCACGGCCAACGTCTACGAGATGCCCAAGGAATCCGTCGAGGAAAAATCCGCCGCCGAACTGGGGTCGGACATGCGCCGACTGCGCATCATCGGCGCGCCGGTCCAGATCGGCCAACATGTGGTGGAAGACCAGGTGCTTATCACGTATGAGCTGCCCCTGGAAAACCTCATGGCCGAAAAGCAGCTGATGTCGCGCGACGAACTCAATGGCCTGGAACACGCCATGAGCATCGTGCAGTTCCAGATCAGCACGATACAAAACCGCCAGCGGGAACTGGAGAACATGGCCGCCAACCAGACCGTGGCCACAAACGAGGTCTCCAACAACGCCAGGGACATCGAAAACCTGCTTTTGCAACGGGATTTCCTCGAAGAAAAGCTCGCCCTGGCCCGCCAGCGCTACGACAACAACATCCTGCTCACCCAGTCCAAGTTCGGCAAGGACGTGGACCTCAAGAACCTGCCCCGCCGAGGCTACGTGCGCGCCCCGGGCGATGGCTACATCCTGTGGCTCAACTCCAGCCTCGTGCCCGGCATGGCCTTTACCAAGCAGGCCCCCCTGGTCACCATCGGCAAGCTTGATCCCATCATCGTGCGGGCCTCGGTCCACGAAATCGCCATGCAAAAGCTCAAGGCCGGCGACCCCGCCACGGTGATCTTCAATGCCTGGCCCGGCGAAAAGTTCCAGACCACCATCAGCAAGGTGGACTACGTGGCCCAGCCGGCCATGCTGCAGCAGCCGTCCTTCTATCTCATCGAGCTGTCCCTGCCCAACCCCGACCTGCGCATCAAGGAAGGCATGCGTTGCGACGTCGTGGTCGATCTGCACTAAACGGCCTGTCATGCAACTTGTCCTTGCCCTCACGATAAACTGTCTCGTCTTCGCCGGCGCGGGCCTTGGCCCCATGGCCCTGCTGGCCCCGCGCCTGGGAGCCCTGGCCGTGGCGGCCCTGGCCCCGGCGGCGGGCTACGCCCTCTATTCCGTGGCCCTGACCTGGTGGCTGCTCCAGGAAGGCACGGCCGGAGCGGCCGCCTGGCCCCTGGCCGGGCTGCTCCTGGCCGTCTCGGCCGCCTGCCTGGCGGCCTGCCGGGACACCATCCGCCCGCGCCTGGCCGCCGTGTCCGGCAAACGGCTTCTGGCCGGTCTGGCCGGCCTGGCCCTGTGCCTGGCCTTCCTGCTGTCCCCCCTGGCCACCGGCAAGAAGGGCTATGACGTGTTTCGGGGCAACGCCTCGGATTCCTTCATCTATATGTTCATCGCCCGCTATTTCAACGAGCACCCCCGGGCCTGGGCTTTCGAGCAGACCCCCGAAGCCGTGGAAGCGGCCAGCCCCATGCTCGTGCCGGCCCAGTCCATGCTGAGCATCCGCTGGACTTCCGGGGCCATGCTCACGGCCGGCGCGCGCCTGGGGGGCCTGGGCATCGTCGAGTACCAATACGCCTTCACGCTGACGAGCTTTGTGCTGCTTTTCGCCGCCCTGCTCCCCTTCCTGGCCGCCATGGGCCTGTCCGCCCCGGCCGCGAGCCTGTCGGCCCTGGCCCTGTCCACGGGCTTTTACGCCCAGATGGTCCTGGACATCCGGGCCTTTTCCCAGATCAACGTCCTGCCCCTGGTGGCGCTTCTCGCCCTGGCCCTGTCCCTGCCCGCCCCGGCCGGCCGGCGGGAAACCGTGGGCCGGCTGGCCCTTCTGGCCGGCTGCTACCTGGCCGCGTTTGTCAACTACACGGAAATATTCCCCATGATTGTCGGGGCCTCGGCCAGCTATCTGGTGCTGCGGCTGGCCCTTGGCCGGCTGCCCCGGACCGAGTGCGCCGTCCACATCGCCGGCTTCCTCCTGGGCATGGCCGCCACCTGGCCGGTGCGGTTTCTCTGGGGCCACATGCTGGCCCAGATCCAGTTCACCCAGGGCGCGCCCCAGCTGTGGAGCGAGGCCTATTTCACCTGGCTGTACCACAACCTGCCCTCGGGGCTGTTCGGCCTGCCGCTTATGGAATACGGCTTCTCGCGCCTGCCGGGCTGGGGCTTTTGCGATCTGCCGGGCTGGCTGGTCACGGCCCTGGGGCTGGGCCTGTGCGGCCTGTTCGTCCTTGGCGGGCTGCGGGCGGCCCAGGACGCCGACCGCCGCGCCCCGCTGTGCGCCTTGACCTTTTCCCTGGCCTCCCTGGCCGCCTTTGCCCTGTTCTGGCTGCGGGGCGCGCCCTGGGTGGCCGGCAAGGGGTTGTCCTATTTCTATCCCATGACCGCCGCCGTGGCCCTTTACGCCGCCCTGGCCCGGCCCGCCGGCCGGCCGACCGTGCCCCGGCCGGCCGCTCTGGCCGCCGTGGTCCTGGCCGGCGTCTTCTTGGCCGGCCAGCTTGTCGCCGCCGGCCTGCGCCCGGCCTATGCGGCGCTCAACATCGACTACCCCCGCTATGTGCGCAACCACGGCCGCTACCGGGCCATCGACTGCAACATCGCCGGCATGCGGGACGCCCTGGCCCGGGCCGGAGCCCGGAGGCTGGCCGTGTGCTCGGCCGATCCCTGGAAATGGAGCTTTCTCGGCCTGTCCCTGGACGGCCCCTGGAAGGTGGTCGCGCCGAGGGTCCTGGCCGCCCCGGACGGCTCCGGCGAGGCCGAGGTCTTCGTGGCCCTGGACCGCGCCCCGGGCGGGCCGCCGCCGGAACTGGCCGCCTACCGGCTGGCCGAAAACGCCAGCTACGTCCTCTACCGGATGCCCCGGGAGGTGCTGGCCGGCCTGCTCCCCACCCTCACCTGCAACACCACGCCCTATTAGACACTACCCATGGCCGCCCCCACCGTCCCCCCCGCTCCCGGCCGCCGCTCCCTGGGCCGCAACTTCCTGGCCCTGGCCGTGTCCCGGGGGCTTCAGGCCGTAAGCGGCTTTTTCGTGCTGCTGGCGGCGGCCCGGCTTTTGCCCGTGGACGATTTCGGCCGGCTGGGCGCGGTCTCGGCCATGGCCGGCGCGGCGGCGGCCCTGACCTATTTCGGCGTGCAGCAGGTGATGATCCGGGAGATGGCCTGCTCCCCGGCCGCCTCCGGCGCGGTGGTCGGCCGGGCCGTCCTGCTGCGGGCCGCCCTGGCCCTGGCCGCCGGGGCGGGACTGGCCCTGGCCGGCGTCTGGTCCGGCTACGACGCGCCCCTTTTCGGCCTGCTGGCCCTGGCCTACGCCCTGGAGCTGTGCCGCTCCTTCGGGATGCTCGGCTGCGCCGTGTTCCAGGCCCACGAGCGCATGGGCTTCGAGACGCCCCTGGCCGCCTTGTCGGGGCTGGTCTCCATCCTCGCCGTGGGGCTGGCCCTGTTTTTGGGCTACGGCGTCCCCGGCGTGCTGGCCGGCCTGCTGACCGCCGCCGCCCTCCATGCCGTCCTGGCCTGGCGGGTGGCCGTGCGCCTCACGCCGCTGTCTTTTGCCCCGGACGTCCCGGCCCTGCGGGCCATGTTCCTGGCCTCGTCGGTGGTGGGGCTGGGGGTGTTTTTCCAGCAAAACCTGTTCCGGGCCGGCACGCTGTCCCTGTCCTGGTGGGCCGACCTGTCCGCCGTGGCCGATTTCCAGGCCCCCCACGAGTTTCTCCTCAAGCTCGAAATCGTGCCCCAGGCGCTGATGCTGGCCGTGTTTCCGGCCCTGGCCCGGCTGGCCCCCACGGATTTCGACACGGCCCGCCGGCTGTTCCGGCTGGTCTTTCGCCACACCCTGCAGGGCATGGCCCTGCCGGCCTGCCTGCTGGCCCTGTACGCCGAACCGGCCTGCCAGCTGCTTTTTGGCGGCAAATACGCCGGGGCCGCGCCGGTCATGCGCCTGCTCGCCCTGGCCCTGCCGATGCTGGCCCTGGACATGCTCGTCAACAACCTGCTTGTGGCCATCGGCCGCCAGCGCTATGCCCTGTATTACGCCGGTGCGGCCCTTTTCCTGGCCTTTGCCGCCAACGCCTTCCTGGTCCCGCGATTCGGGGCCTTGGGCGCGGCCGGCGCGGCCCTGGCCTCGTACGCCTGGCTGCTGGTCTTTTCGCTGCGCTTCGCCGCCCGCCACGGCTACACGCCCCTGGCCCTGGGGCCGGCCCTGCGCACGGCCTGCGCCGTGGCGGCCTGCCTGGGCGCTTCGTATCTGCTGCGCGGTTCGCCGCTGCTCGGGGCCCTGGCCGGCACGGCGGCCTACGGCGCGGTGATCCTGGGGCTTAAGGGCGCAACCCGGCGCGACCTCGCCGAACTGCGCCAGATCCGGCAGGCCGGCCGCGACGCCGCCCTTGCCAAGGAGTCGCCATGTCCCTGACGGCAAAACGTGTGGTGGTCGTCGGCTGGGACGGGGCCACCTTCGACGTGGCCAAGCCCCTTTTGGCCCAAGGCCGCATGCCTCATCTGGCCGCGCTTTTGGCCCGTGGCGTCCATGCCCCGCTGTGCTCCACTGTGCCGCCGGTGACGCCGGTGGCCTGGACGAGCTTCGCCACCGGAGCCAGCCCCGGCCGCCACGGCGTGTGCGACGCCCTGACCCTGGACCCCAGGACCCACGAGGTCCGGTTCGTGTCCGCCGCCCAGCGCCGCCTGCCGCCCATCTGGCGCATCCTGTCCGACCGGGGACGGCCGGCCGGCGCGGTCAACGTGCCCGTGACCTGGCCGCCCGATCCTGTAGACGGCTTCGTCATCCCGGGCATGTTCACCCCCAGCCACGTCGAGGACTTCACCTATCCCCCGGAAATCCGCCGCGAGGTCGAAGCGAAATTCGGAACCTGCCGCGAATCGCCCATGCTGGACCCCGATCCAGCCAAGTACCTGGCCAACCTGCTGGCCGGGGTGGACGCCCGCTGCGAGCTGACCTTGTGGCTCATGGAACGCCGGCCGCTGGACTATTTCTGCTCGGTCTTCATGGAATCCGACCGGGTGCAGCATTTCTTCTGGGGCTACCGCGACCCGGCCCACCCCCGTCACGCCGAGCTGGGCCAGGCCATCGAACAGGTCTACGAGCGCCTGGATGCCGCCCTTGGCCGCATCGTGGCCGCCGCCGGCCCGGACGCGGCCGTGTGCATCGTCTCGGACCACGGGGCCGGGCCGCTTAAGCGCGCCATTTTCCTCAACCGCTGGCTCATGGACCAGGGCCTGCTCGTCCTGTCCGGCGACCTGGCCCGGACCCTGGCCGGCCGGCGGCCGCCCTCGGGACTGCGGCGGCTGGTGGCGGCGGCGGCCAAGGCCGTGCTGCCGGCCTCGGTGGTGGAGGCCCGGCGCAAGGCCCGTTCGGCCGAGCACGCCCGCATCAACAACCTCTTTTCCTCCATCGTGGATTGGCAGCGCTCGGCCTGCGTCTCCGAAGGCATCGCCGGCGGCATCTTTTTCAACGAGGCCGTGGTGTCCCCGGCCGACCGGCCGGCCCTGGTCGCCCGGCTCAAGGAAGGCCTGGCCGCCATCGTCGATCCCGAAACCGGAGCCCACCCCTTCGCCGCCGTCCACGCCCGGGAGGAACTCTACCAGGGCGAGGGGACGCCAAACGCCCCGGACGTGGTGACGCTGTGCGGCCCGGGCTATCAGGTGCTGGTGCCCCACGAGATCGCGCTCTACGCCCAGGACGCGCCCACCGGCCTTTTCGCCGGCCACAAATGGAGCGGCCGCCACGAGCAGTACGGCGTCTTCGCCCTGGCCGGGCCGGGCATCGCCGCCGGGCTGGAGCTGGCCGACGCGGCCATGCCCGACGTGACCCCGACCCTGCTCCACGCCCTGGGCGAAGCGCCCACCGAAGCCATGGACGGCCGGGTCCTGGCCGGGGCGTTCACGGCCGAAACCCTGGCCGCCCGGCCCGTGGCCGGGGCTGTGGCCGGAGCTG
>JAEZMB010000164.1 GCA_023435825.1 Pseudomonadota bacterium
GCCCGCAGGGCCTCATCCACCGAGGCCGGCCGGCCGGCGGCCAGGGGCGCGCGGGGCCGGTCCTGGGCGGACTGGTAGCCAAAGCCGTAACGCCCCCGGTCGCAGATAAACGCGCCGTTTATCGCGGCGTTGTCCCGGGCCTCGATACGGGCCACCCGGCGGTAGCGCGACAGCACCGTGACGTTGCAGCCAAGCGAACAATGCAGGCACACCGACGGGGCGCGCTGGCAGTCCCAACGCCGGGCCACGAACCGGCCGGGCTTGTCGGTGAGCGTGCCGGTGGGGCACAGGTCGGCCAGATTGCCGGCAAAGGGATTGTCCAGGGGGCCGTCCTCGAATCGGCCGAAATAGACGCGGTTGGCGTTTTGCATGGGGCCGAAATCGCGGTAGCCGCAATACTCCTGGTAGAACCGGGCGCAGCGGTAGCAGTGGATGCAGCGGTTCATCTCGTGCTGGATAAACGGCCCCAGGTTCTGGTCCTGGTAGGTGCGCTTGCGGCCCGGGAAGCGGCGCAGACTGTGGCCGCCGGAGATGGTCTCGTCCTGGAGCAGGCAGTGGCCGCCCTCGTCGCACACCGGGCAGTCGTGGGGGTGGTTGGCCATGAGCAGTTCGATGACCTGGCGGCGAAAGGCCACGGCCTTGGGGTGGCCGGTTTCCACCACCATGCCGTCGGCGGCCGGGGTCATGCAGCTCATCTCCAGGCCCTTGACCGGCCCTTCGACGAACATCACGGCGCACATGCGGCAGGCTCCGGCCGCGCCCAGGGATTTGTGCCAGCAAAAGCGCGGGATCATGATGCCCACCCGCTCGGCGGCCTCGATGACCGATACGCCCTTGTCCACGGTGACGGGGCGTCCGTCGATGATCAGATCGGGCATTGGTCCTCCGGGCAGGGGGTGGGGCCGAACTGGGGCGGCCGGGTGCCGCAGGCCTTGCCGCGCACGTGCGGCGGCGGGTTGCCGAAGGGGCAGCGCTTTTCGGTAATATGCGCCTGGACCTCGTCCATGAAATGGGTGAGCAGGCCGCGCAGCGGCTCGGCCGCGCCCGGGGCGAAGGCGCAGTAGGCGAGGTCGAGCACCGGCAGCATCTCCTGCAGCATCCCGACGTGTTCCTCGGTCCCCTCGCCGCCTTCGATGCGGCGCAGCAGTTCGCGCACGTAGGGGATGCCCTCGCGGCAGGGCGTACACCAGCCGCAGGATTCCCGGGCGAAAAATTCCATGAGCGACAAGGTGGCCCCGACCAGGCAGGTGCCCTGGTCAAAGACCATGAGCGAGGCGGTGCCGAAGCGCTGGCCGGCCTTGCGCATGGGGTCGAAGTCCATTTCCAGGTCGAGCAGGGCCTCGGGCAGATAGGGCGTGGACGCGCCGCCGGGGATGACGGTTTTAAACGTCTTGCCCGGAGCCATGCCGCCGGCGTGGGTGAAGATGATGTCGCGGATGGTGACGCCGATGGGCAGCTCGTAACAGCCGGGCCGGGCGACCTGGCCCGAGACGCTGTAGAGCTTGGTGCCCGAGCCGGTTTCCGAGCGGGCCAGGGACTTGAACCAGGCCGGGCCGTTGCGCACGATGCCGGGCAGGTTGGCGAGCGTTTCCAGGTTGTTGACGATGGTCGGGCAGTCCCACAGGCCCTTCACGCTGGTGCGCGGCCCGCCCTTGCGGGGATTGGGGCGCAGTCCCGAGATAGCCTTGATCTGGGCCGAGGCCTCGCCGCAGATGTAGCGGCCGGCACTGCGGTGGACGTGGACATCGAAGCAGAACTCCGTGCCCAGGATGTTCTTGCCGAGATAGCCGCGCTCCCGGGCGACTTGGGTTTCCTGCTCGATGAGCTTGGCGTCGCCTTCGTAGGAGGGGCGGATGAAAAAGACGCCTTCGCAGGCCCCCACGGCGTAGGCGCACAGAATGATGCCCTCGATGACGAGGTGGGGATCGACGTTGACGAGCACGCGGTCCTTGAAGGTGCCGGGTTCCATTTCGTCGGTGTTGATGACGACGTAGCGGGTGCCCACGTGGTCGGCCGGGATGCCCTGCCATTTGCGGCCGGCCGGGAATCCGGCTCCGCCCCGGCCGCGCAGGTCGGCGTCCAGCACGAGCTGGAGCACTTCGGCCGGGGTGCGTTGGCCGATGGTGGCGCGAAGGGCCTCGTAGCCGCCGCCGGCCATGTATTCGTCGATGGTGGCCGGCCGGCCCAGGTGGCGGTTTTTGAAAAGCACTTGCGGGATGTCTACTTGCATCGCACCGGCTCCTCGGTTCCTGCCCGCAGTTCGGCGATGACGGCGTCCACGGCCTCGGGGGTGAGGCGGTCGTAGAAGCGGCCGTTGATGAGCATGGTCGGGGCGTTATGGCAGTTGCCGACGCAGGCCGCCGGCAGCACGGTGAATAGGCCGTCCTCGGTGGTGCCGCCGGGCGGCACGCCCAGGGTGCGGCAGAGATAGTCGAAGATGGAATCCTGGTGGAACATCCAGCAGACCACCGAGTCGCAGACGTGGATGACGTAGCGCCCCACGGGCCGGCGGTAGAGGTAGTCGTAGAAGGTGGCCAGGGATTCGAGTTCCAGGGTGGTCATGCCGAGGACCACGGCGGCCCGGTGCATGGCTTCGTCGCACAGATAGCCGTAGTGGTGCTGCAGGGCGTACATGACGTCCACGGCGGCCTCGCGGGGATTGTCCACGGTGGTCACCAGGCGGCGCAGTTCGGCGCTCAGTTCGGGCGGCAGGGGCGACATGGGGCGTCAGGCCTCCGGGCGTTGCCGCGACGCGACGGGCGCGCGGCGGTTATGGCGTGGCTGGGCGGGCGTCGTCATGGCGGTTACCGGTCGATGTCCGGCAGAATGTAGTCGTAGGAGGCCAGCACGGCCACGCAGTCGGCGATGGAAAGCCCTTCGATGATGTGGGGCAGGGCCTGGACGTTGGCGAAGCCCGGGGTGCGGATGCGCATCCGGTAGGCATGGCAGCCGCCGTCGGAGACCACGAAATAGCCCTGCTCGCCGCGCGGCGCTTCGGTGGCGGCGTAGGCCATGCCGCTGGGTAGGCGCGGGCCGCGCGTCACATTGACGAAATGGTGGATGAGGCTCTCGATGTCTTTGAGCGCCGCTTCCTTCTGGGGCAGGCAGTAGCGGGAATCGGCCGAGAGATAGCGTCCGCCAGGCATTTTGGCTGCCGCCTGCTCGATGATGCGCAGGCTCTCGCGCATCTCGTCCATGCGCACGAGGTAGCGGTCGTAGCAGTCGCCGTTTTGGCGGGTGGGCACGTCGAAGTCGAAGTCGGCGTAGGCCCCATAGGGCATGGCCTTGCGCCGGTCCCAGTTGACGCCCGCGGCGCGCAGGTTGGGGCCGGTCACGCCCCGGTCCGTGGCCTCGGCCGCCGTGATGCCGCCAACGCCCTTGGTCCGGGCCTTGACGATGGGATTTTTGGTCACCCCGGCGTGGTATTCCTTGAGCCGGCCCGGGAAGATTTTAATGAACGCCTCGACCTGCTCCTTCCAGCCCTCGGGCAGATCGGCGGCCAGGCCGCCCAGGCGCAGCCAGGAAGGATGCAGCCGGCCGCCCGTTATGGTCTCGATGATGTCGAGCACCATCTCGCGCTCCCTAAGGGCGTAGAAGATGGGGCTCATCATGCCGAGGTCCTGCAGGAAGGTGCCGAAATACATGAGGTGGTTGGACAGCCGGAACAACTCCGAGAGCATGACCCGGGCATAGGCCGCCCGGGGCGGGACCTCGATGCCGGCCAGCTTCTCCACGGCCGTTACATAGGACAGGTTGTTGGCGATGCCGGACAGGTAGTCCACCCGGTCGGTGTAGGGGATGAACTGGTGCCAGGTCTGGCGCTCGCCGATTTTTTCCACGCCCCGGTGGTGGTAGCCGATGTCGATGCCCATGGCTTTGATGCGCTCGCCGCGAAGGGCCATGACGAAGCGGATGATGCCGTGGGTGGCGTAGTGGTGGGGGCCGAAATTGAGGAGATAATCGCCGTCCTTGACCCGCTCCCCAAGGATCTCGGTGGCGTCCACCGGGGCCAGGCGCGCGCAGTCCTCGCGGGTGAAGGCCGGCATGTTGGTGGAGCGTCCCTCGTAATCCTTGCGCAGGGGATGGCCGACCCAGTCGCGGTGGGTTAAAAGTCGCCGGGGATCGGGGTGGCCGTCAAAGCGCAGGCCGAACATCTCGGCCGCCTCGCGCTCGTACCAGTTGGCCGCGCTCCAAACCCCCGTGGCCGTGGGCAGCGTGGCGTCGCGGCTTTGCAGCGGACAGAGGAGCCGGACCATGGTCGCCCGGGACAGCGAGGTCAGGGTGTACACGGCCGTGGCTTCGTGGCCGACCGGGGTCTTGCGGGCGGTCTCGTCGATGGCGGTCAGGTCTTCCAGCCGCTCGAAGCGGGTGGGGGCCTTGCGCTTGAGGTGGTCGAGCACTTCCGGGATGCGGGCCGGGGGAACCTCGAAGGTCGGCATGTCGCCGGGCGCGTCCTGGCCGGCCACGAGCCGGGCCTCGCCGCCGAAGACGGCGGCCAGATCGGCGGCCAGCACTTCTTGCTCACGGGAAAGCGTCAGCCCCGGAGCCGGCGGGGTCCACAGGACTTCGGCCCGGGAGCCGGCAAAGCGCGGTTCGGTGGCGGCCGTGCCCCGGATGGGGATGCCGGCGTAGCCCGGACCGCGCGTGTCGCGGGCCTTGGTTTGGCCGTCGACGAGAAAATCCTCGCGCCCGCCCTGGGCGCCGCCGGGCAGGTGCAAGACCGGCCGGGTGGGGCGTTCGCCGGCGTCGATCTTTTTTTGCAGGAGCATGAGCCCCTCGAAAACCGCCTCGGGCCGGGGCGGGCAGCCCGGGATGTAGACGTCGACGGGCAAAATCTGGTCCGAGCCCTGAACGACGGAATAGACGTCGTACATGCCGCCGGAATTGCTGCACGAACCCATGGAAATGACCCACTTGGGGTCGCTCATCTGCTCGTAGAGCTGCAGGGCCACCGGGGCGATCTTTTTAAACATCGTGCCCGAGACGATGAGCACGTCGGCCTGCCGGGGCGAGCCCCGAAAGACCTCCGAACCGAAGCGGGCGATGTCGTAGCGCGGTCCCCAGGCCGTGGCTTCCTCGACGAAGCAGCAGGAAAGCCCAAAGAAAAAGGGCCAGAGGCTGTTTTTGCGGGCCCAGTTGATGACGGCGTCGGCCGGGCGGAAGAGCTGGTCGGCGGTCGAGGTCACAGGCCTTCCTCCTCGTCCCAGTCAAGGGCTCCCTTGGACCAGGCGTAGGCCAGCCCGATGCCCAGGATGACGATGAAGACGGCCATGCGCAGATAGCCGGAAAGCCCGAGCTCCGGCCAGGCGGCGGCGTAGGCGATGATGTAGGCGGTTTCGACGTCAAACAGGAGAAACAGCACGGCCACGAGGAAAAAGGGCACGGGATAGCGGAACCGGCCCGGCCCGGTGGGGACGATGCCGCACTCGTAGGGCTGTTGTTTGGCGGGGTTCGGCCGGCGGCGGGTCAAAAAGCCGGAGAGGAACAGGATGACGGCCATGACGCCGCAGACGATGCCGACATAGACGACAAGGGGCAGCGCCCCGGGGTTCCAGGGGGAAAAGGGCGCATCCAGGGGGACGTAGGCAAGGGGCTGGGGCATGGGGCCTCGCTTGTCGGCGTTGGCGTCGCCCGGACCGGAGGGTCCGATTGCCTCCCACCATACCCGCAACCGGATGAATTGCAACCGATTCGCGCGGCCAAGGCGCGTCAATACGTCTGCAAAAGGCCTATGCCAGTCCCCCCGGAGACGGCGGCCGGGCGAAGAGCGCCAGGAGCCGGTCGTTGACCTCCCGGCCGGACAGCGTCAGTGGCAGCCGCCAGCCCCATCCCGTCTGGGCGATGCGCTCGCCCACGGCGCCGATGTCGAAGCCCACGGTCCACAGGCCGGCCCGCCAGGCTTCGGTCAGGGCGTAGCACCAGGTTTCCGGCCACACCGACAGGCACAGCGCCGCCTGGCAACCCAGTTCCCGCACCACGGCCTCGGCCTCGCCCTCGGCGTAGCGGCCGGTGACGAACACCCGGCCCGTGCCGAAAAGCGCGAAATCGTCCTTGGTGAAGCCGGCCACGGCAAAGGACAGCGGCAGTTCGCGCCGGGCCGCGTCCCGGGCCATGGCCAGGATCACCTCGTAGCCCTTGTGGGAGCCGATGGCCCCGATAAGCGCCAGCCGTAGCGGCGTGCGGCCGTCCCAGGGGAGAAAGGCCGGGGGCGGCGGCGGGGCAAAGGTCGGCTCGGGATGGGGCGCGACCACAAGGGGCGCGTCCGGGAAATGGCGGGCCAGGCGCGCGGCCGCGTCCCGGGAGGGGGCCAGCACCCGGCCGGCCCCGGCCAGCAGCCGGGCCGAGCGGGCCACGAGCTGTGGCGCGGGCGGCAGATCGTTTTCCAGGGGCACGCCTGCGGCCACGCAGCGCTGGCAGGCCTCGGGTTCGGGCTCGTCGCAGGGCAGGCCGGTGTCGTCAAGAAGCGTGATGCGCGGGCAAAACCAGGCGTAATCGTGGACGCGGGCCTCGTAAGACACGCCCAGGGCCTCGGGCAGGGACAGGACGGCTTCCGGTAGATCCAGGAAATGGTGGAGGATGATGCCGGCCGTGCCCAGGGCGCGCAGGTCGGCCAGGAGTGCTGTCCAGTCGCCCGGCAGGGCGTAGACGAGGTTTGGCGTATCCGGCGCGCCGGTCAGGGTCAGGCGCACCCGGTCGTCCGGCTCGGCCGGCTCAGGCGACGCGCCGTGGCCGGCCGGGACAAGCAGGCCGGCGTCGTAGCCGAGCTCCGCCAGTTCGGCCGCTTCCTCGGCCAGCCGCCGGGCCGTGCCGCCGTCCAGGCCGTGGCACAGCCGCAGGATCAGCGGCGCGCGGGCGGTGCGGGTCAGGCGGGCCATGTCCGCCGCCCGGCGCAGGGGCAGGGCCGGATCGCACCGGGTGAAATCGGCTATGATGCCCAGATAGTCGAGATGGCGCGCGGCCAGGACGGCCAGATTGCGGGCCAGGGCGGCGTCTTTCGTCGCGCCGAAGGAGGCCCCGCCGGCGTGGACGACGTAGGTGTCGGCGCAAAGGACATTGCGCCAGCCCAAGGTGGCGGCGCGGCGGCAAAAATCGTTTTCCTCGCCGTAGCCCCGGCCAAAGGCGGCGACGTCGAAATCGCCCACGGCGGCCAGGGCGTCGCGGCGGATGTACAGGCAAAACCCGACGCCGGTGGGGATGTCGCAGGTCCGGCCGGCGTTTATCCGGGCCAACAGCGCGTCCAGGGCGGCCGGGGCGATGTCGCCGGGCAGGGGGTTGTCGGCGTTGAACGCCGGGTACGAGCAGATGGTGGCGTTGTTGGAAAAGGGCGTGGCCGTGGCGATGTCCGGGGCGCTGCAAGCGGCGGCGGCCAGACGGTCGAGCCAGCCGTCAAAGACCAGGGCGTCGCTGTTGAGCAGCACCACGTCGTGGGTCGGGCCGTAGGCCATGCCCCGGTTGGCCGAGGCCGGGAAACCGAGGTTGGCCGGGTTTTCGAGCAGGACAACGCGGCCGGCTTCGGCCAGTTGGCGCAGCCATTCGGCGAGCCGGGGATCGGGGGAGGCGTCGTTGACCACGATGAGCCGGGGCCGCACTTGCCCGGCGGCGGCCAGGACCGATTGCAGGCAGGCCCGGGTTTCGGCCAGGCCCTTGTAGACCGGGACCACCACATCGATGACGGCGGGCGGATTACACATGGCCGACCTCGGCCGGTCCGGCGGCCAGGGGCGAGCCGAAAAGGGGCAGGCCGTCGTCGGCCCGCACGACCTTGAGCACGGCGGCGTCGAGGTTTGGCGGCAGGGCCACACGGAAGCCGCCAAGGGCCGGGAGGCCGGCCAGGGGCGCGTCGGCCAAGGCGCGGCCCACGGGCAGGCCGTCGGCCAGGACAAGGACTTCCGGGGGCGTGGGCGAGAGTCGGCGCAGGCAGCCCGCAACGCTCGCCCCGTCGCGCCAGGCCGCGCCCCAGGCCGTGCCGCCGCCGCAAGCGTCGAGCAGCCCGGTGGCCAGGCGCAAGGTGTCGAGGGAATCCGGGGCGCGCAGCAGCGCCAAGGCGGCCGGCAGTCCGGCGGCCGACCGGTTGGCCGCCAGGGCGGCCCGGACGACGGCCAGGTTGGCGGCGAGGCCTCGCGGGTCCAGGGCCACGGCGGCCAGGGCCTGGTTGAGCGCCTCGTCGGGAAAACCGGCATCCGTGAGGGCGCTTGCCGCCAGGACGCGGGCCAGGGCGCTTTTGGGGGCGAGCCTGGCGGCCCGGCGGGCGAAGGCGGCGGCGGCGGGGCCGTCGCCCAGACGCCGGGACAGCTCGATGACCATGGCCAGGGCTTCCACGTGCAGGGCCGGCTGGCCGAGCAGGGGCAGGGCCAGACGCCGGGCCTGGGCCGGATCGCTTCCGGCCAGGGAGCGGGCGGCTTCCATGGCGCGCCGGGCGGCCGGCGTGGGTTGGGGCAGGACGTCGTCAGGCGTCGGCATCAAAGGCTCCGGCAAGGGTTTGTTCGATCAGGCGGACCTGGGCCGGCAGGCAGACACGGCCCCGGTCGTAGCGGGCGGCGATGGTTTCCCGGGCCAGGGCGCGCAGGGGGGAAAGCTCCCGGCCCCGGGCCAGGGCTTCGGCTATTTGTTGAGCCAAGGCCTCGGCATCAAAAAAATCGACGAGCAGGCCGTTTAAGCCGTGGGCCACCACCTCGCGCACGGGTTCGGTGTCCGAGGCCACGAGCAGGCAGCCGGCGGCCATGGCTTCCAGGCACGACCAGGACAGCACGAAGGGGTAGGTGAGGTAGACGTGGCAGGCCGACACGGCCAGGGCGGCCAGATAGTCGGGATAGGCGAGCTTGCCCAGGAAATGGACCCGGCCCGGGTCCACCGGGCATTCGGCCAGATAGCGTTCCCGGTAGGTCTGGCCGCCCGGCAGGCGCAGGCCGTAGCTCACGTCGTCGCCGCCGATGACCAGCACCCGGCAGTTCGGCCGCAGGCGCAGCAGACGGGGCAGGGCGCGCATGAAGCTGTGGAAGCCCCGGTACGGCTCCAGGTCCCGGGCCACATAGGTGACCACCTCGTCACCCGGGGCCAGGGCGAGGCCGTGCTCGGGCAGACGCAGCCGGGCGGCCGGATCGGGGCGCACGACGGTCGTGTCCACGCCTTCGTGGATGATTTCGATCTTCTCCCGCAGGCCGGCCGGATAGCCCTGGCGCTGCCAGGCCGTGGGCGAGACCCCGCGATGGCAGGCTTCCAGGGCCAGGAGTCCGGCGGTTTTTTGCAGCCGCACCGCGGGCCATTGAAACTGGGCCACGGGGTACTCGGGGTCAAAGGCGGCGTCGGCCCGGCCGGGCTCGTAGTGGTGCTCGCAGTAGGAGATATGGCGCGCCTCGGGAAAGACGTCCTTGAGGAACAGGGCTTCGCCCCAGCCGGGGTGGGCGTAGACGAGGTCCGGGACGAAGCCTTGCCGGCGCAGGTCGCGGGCCGTTTCCAACACGGCCGCACCGCGTCGGATCTGTTTTTCGAGGTTGCGGGCCAGGGGGTGGAGGTCCGGCGGAGCCTGGCCGATGTCGTGGTAGGGGGCGTCGACGACGCCGGGCAGGGGAGCCTGGCGACCGGCCTCCCGGATGGCGCACACGCGGGTGGCCGGCTGGCGCAGCAGATGCTCGGCCAGACCCTGGAACTGGGCTGGAAAGTCGCGGTGGACAAACAGGATGGTGCGCTGGGGGTGGGCCATGGCGGGCCTTGTGCCCTGGCCGGGCCGGCGGTTTGGCGGCCGTGTCGGGCGGGGCCGGTGCACTGTGCCCGGCCGCGCGTCCGCCAGAGGCGGGTGGCGCGGCCGGACGGCCTGGGCGAATCGGGCGCTCTAGGCCTTGGGTTCCAGGATGACGGCCAGGGATTCCAGGGTGTCGCCGGGCATGGGGGAGCGCAGGAATTCCCCGTTGCGCGCGGCGGACACGGGGCCGGCGTTCAGGAAGGTCCCGGCGTAGGCGATGGTATAGCGCCCGGCCGCCTCGCCGGCGAGCTTGGCGGCAAAGCCGAGCATGGGCGCGCCGGTTCCCCGGGAACCCGTGAATTGCGGCGGGCTCACCCAGGCCATGGGCTGCCCGTCGGCGCCGATGGCGGCGTATTGCAGATCCTGCAAGGCCACGCCCTCCACATAGAGGGCCACGGCCTCCAGCCGGCGTTTGGAGCCGGGGCGTCCGGCCCCCTGGCCGGGCTCGAAAGCCACATCGCCTTCGCCTTCCAGATGACCGGCCATGCGCACGACCGGCAGGGGGGCGGCGGGGGCGCTTGGCGGGGTGAAAGGCCGGGGCGGTTGGGGCGCGGCCGCAGCGGGCTGGCCGAAAGCCGGAGCAGGCTGGCCGAAGGCCGGGGCAGGCTGGCCGAAGGCCGGGGCCGGCTGGCCAAAGGCCGGAGCAGGCTGGCCGAAGGCCGGGGCAGGCTGGCCGAAGGCCGGCGCGGGCTGGGCAAATCCCGGCTGCGGCTGGGCGAAGCCATGGGACCCGCCGAAGGCGGGGGCGGCCTGGGGCTGGCCGGGGTAGCCGCCAAAAGCGGGCTGCCCGCCGTGGGGGGAATAGGACAATCCGCCGGCGCCAAAAGGCTGCATGGGCGGCTGCTGGGGCGACGCGGGCGGCTGGGGCATCATCGCCTGCGGCTGGGCCGGGCTCTGGCGTTTGATGTCCATGCGGATGCCGGTGGTGGCGTATTCGCTTGGCCGGTAGGTGGTGAAAAGGAGCAGGCCGCCGGGCTGGGCCACGCTGAGGGCGACGCTGTCGCCGGTCCTGGTCAGCCAGGCCGAGTGGCCGTCGGGCGAGGCCAGACGGCAGGACCCGGCGCTGCCGGGCAGCACGTCGACGCGGATGCAGGGAAAGGTCGAGTTGGCCAGGGCCACCGGAGGATGCTCCATGGCTCCGACGAGGATGATGTATTCGCCGGGCGGAAAAGGCGCCAGGGTGGCCTCGCTGGCCAGCATGGTCTCCAGGCGCTGGTTTGGCTGCTGGGAGTGCATTTCGGGCTCCTTGTGGTGGGTATCTTAAGGTTCTCGGATGGATTCGCCGAAAACGCGGATAAGCGGCCAGGTGATGTAGGTGATGACGGTGCGGGAGCCGACCTTGATGTCGGCGGAAAGCGTCATGCCGGGCACCAACCGGAAGTCCTTGGGCAGATTGCGCGCGTGTTCCATGCCGGCAATGCGTATGCGGCCTTCGTAGACCAGGCGGCGGCCGTTTGGGGTGTCGACGTACTGGGCGTCTTCGGCAATGGTGCGCAGTTCGCCGTCGAGGTAGCCGAACTTCTGGAAGGGGTAGGTGTCGAGCTTGATGGTGGCCGGGTCATTGGGGCGGATGTAGCCGATGTCGTCGGTGGCGATGAAGACGGCGGCTTCCAGGGGGGCGTCCAGGGGAACGAGGGCCATCATGGTTTCGCCGCTTTTGATGACCGTGCCGGGGTTGAAATTGGCGATGTCCAGGACCACGGCGTCGCTGGGAGCGGTGATGACGGACAGTTCGTGCAGGCGCTTGGCCTTGGAGGCGTCTTCCTGGAGGGTCTGGAGGGTCTTGCGGGCTTCGTTGAGCTGGTTGGCCACGGCATTGCGCCAATTCTCGATGAAGCCTTCCTTTTCGGCCAGGGTCTGGGCCAGGTTGTGGCGTTTGGCTTCCAGGGTGCCCTTGAGCTGTTCCATGGAGACATTGGTCTGAGCCAGATGGTTTTCCGCCTCCAGCATGGACAGGCGGGAATCCGAGCCTTGCTCGTAGACCTTTTTGCGCATGCCCACCAGTTCCTGGGCCACCTGCACCTGCTTGTCCATCTGGGTGTATTGGCGCTGGCCGGCCACGAGGGCCTGCTGGAGTTCGGAAATTTTGGTGTTGATGCTGCGCAGTTTGGCCGTGAATTCTTCCAGCCGACCGGCCAGCAGCTTGACCTGGCTTTCGACCTCCTGGGGCGTGGCCCCGGCTGGCGGCGACAGGGGCAGGCCGGAGAGTTCGCTCTCCAGTCGGGCGATCAGGAGCTTTTGATAGGTTTCATCGACCTGGATGCGGGAAGCGTCGGCGTTGGAAAAGGTGGGGTCCAGGCGCACCAGGACATCGCCTTTTTTGACCACGGACCCCAGGCGGACGTCGATGGAACGGATGATGGAGTCCTGCAAGGGCGAGATGATGATGTTTTTTCCGGAAGAAACGATTTTCCCGGAAGTCGCGATGACCTTGTCTGTTTCCGCGAAGCAGGCCCAGATCAGCAGGAAAGCCAGAAGGGCGAGAATGGAATGCAACACGAGCCGGGTGGCCCGGGGCAGCGGCGTGAGCTCCAGCTCTTCCGCGTCAGGATGAAATTCAATCGCCTCCCTGGGAACGGGAGCGGAGTCTTTCTTGGGGAGAAATTTTTGTAACATAGATCCTGTACGTAGGCCTTGTCGGCGTCGTCAGCGGTAGGCTGTGAATCAACAGCAGCCAGAGCCGGGGTTGACGTCCGACCTGACGACCCTTCATGGCGAAAACAAGGTTGCATTGTCAATCAGGTCATAAGGCGCGGCGCGCGCAGTGCCTGTCACGACGCGAGGCCGGCAATCTCCTGCAATCGCCCCAGATAGGCCTTGCCGACGATGCCTGGATCGTGCCTGGCGGCGATGCGGTCGCGCCCGGCCTGGGCGCGACGCCGGGCCAGGGCCGGCTGGTCGGCCGCCAGCCGCATGTTTTTCGCCAGACTCTCCAGGTCCGGTTCCGCCCACAGCAGGCCTTCGCCGAAAGGATAGTCGCCGTGGCCGACCGGGACCAGCCGGTAGGCCACGGGAAAACCGGTGTCCGGGGTCAGGAAGTCGGCATTGCCGGAATGGGCCGTGGCGATGACCGGCAGGCCCAGGAGCATGGCCTCGGCCAGGGTGCGGCCGAAGCCCTCGGCCCGGTGGGGCGAGACGTAGGCGTCGCAGGCAGCGAAAAGCCCCAGCGCCTCGCCCCGGTCCAGGGTTTCGGCCAGCACGGCGATGCGGCGGTCGGCGGCGGCCGAGGCCAGCAGGAGCTGCCATCTCGGGTCCTCGGGCCGGGCGTTCATGGTCTTGAGCACCAGCCCCACCGGTTCGCGCCCGGTGGGAAAGGCCCGGCGGAAGGCGTCGATGGCGGCCATGGGGTTCTTGCGGGCCGGGTAGGAGTTCCAGTCAAAGACGTAGAGAAACAGGAAGCGGTCCTGGGGCAGGCCGAAGCGCGCCCGGGAGACCGGCGTCAGGCGGTCCACGGACACGGCCATGGGAGCCAGGAAGGCCGGCACGGGCGAAGACGCGGCAAAGGCGTCGCGGGTATAGGTCGTGGACAGCCAGAGTTCGTCCACCAGGCCGTAGGCGTCGGCCAGGCAGGCCGGCCAGGCCGGCAGCTCCCAGGGCCAGTAGCCGATGTTGCGGCGTCCGGCGAACAGCACGTCGCCGTGCTCCAGCCACAGCCGGGCCGTGTCCAGGCCGGTGAGGCAAAACACGCTGACCGGATAGGGGAGTTCACTGTCGAGACAGGCGTCGAGCCAGCCGTCGGCCTGGCGCACGTCCTGGCCGGCCGGCACGTTGACCACGGCGAAGGGCACGCCGACCGCGGCCAGGGACTGGGCGAACATGCGCGAGTCCTCGCCGATGCCAAGCTCCCCCCGGGCGTAGCCGATGATGTTGACGCCGAACGCCTGACGCGGCGGGCCGCCGCGCACCAGACAGACGGCGCCGGCGTTTTCTCGGCGCGGCGGGCGGCAGGCCCCGGGCGAGACGGTCGGGACCAGGGCCATGATGGCCGCATGATGCTCGGGCCGGGCCGGATCAAGGCTGGTCCTGGCGTCGTCGTCGGTGGCCCAGGCCAACACGGCCCGGCGGGACAGGCCGCCGAGTTCCGGGGCCGGCGTGTCCAGGGGCAGGGGCGGCCGCCAGGCCAGATCGCCGGTGTGGTCCATCTCCCGCGCGCCGTGCAGCACGTACCAGGCGAGCAGGCTCAGCGCGCCCTCGGCCGTGTCCGGAGCATAGGCCCCGCGCACATCGTCCCGGGCTGCCCAGACAAGCCGGGCCAGGCGCGGCAGGGGCAGACCGACCGGAGCCAGGGGCGGCGTGGTCGCCTCGTGGAGCCAGGCCTGCTGTTCCGGCGACAGCAGGTCCCAAAGCGCCATCTCCGGCACGGCGCTGGTGAAAAACCAGGCCGTGAAGGCCGCGCGTCCGGCGGCGCTGTCGCGGTCGAATCGGGCCGTCTCACTGGCGCGAAAACGCCAGACGAAATCCATGAGCCTGGTGATCGGCGGGGTGTCCGGCGTTTCGCCATGCTCCACGATCTCGTGCAGCAGCCTCTCCCGGTCGAGTTCCACGTTGGCGGCGGCGGCAGGAAACGCCTCTTGGCCGCAGCACAGCCACCAGACGGCGAAATCGGTTTCTCCGGCCAGGCCGGCCAGGCGGAGATTGGCCCGGATGTCGTCGCGAAGGGTCCAGGCCAGGCGCAGCGGCGGGGGCAGGGCGAAGCCGGGGGCAGGGGAGGCGCACATGGGCGGAAGTCTAGGCGAGGGCCGGGGGAGTGGCAAGCTTATGTCGTGATTACGCCGTGATCGCGAATTACGGGCAGCGCGCGTCACGCAATCGTCGCGAAAACGTCGGCCGGACGCGGCCGGTGCCAGACGGCGGCCAGGATAAAGCAGGGCGTTCGGCCGCCCCTTGGCCGGGCCAACATCGAGGCAGCCATGCTCAGGACGTTTATGCAGTTTTCGCCGCGCTTCGAACAGCGTTTCATCCCCGAGGGAGCCGCCGCTCCCGTTGCCCAGGCTCCGCAACTGCTGCGGGGCAAACGCCGGGCCCAGGTGGCCGGCCATATGGGCATTGGCGGGGCCCTTGGGGTCGTTTTGCTCGAAATCCAGGATTTTTCCCTGATGCGACGCCTGGTCCGCCCGGAGGTCGCCGAAGCCTTGGGCGATGCCCTGGAGCGCGAGGTCCGGGCCGTGGCCTCGGCCCGTTTGTCGGCGCTGCCGGTCTGCCTGGTCGAACGCCTGGACCCTGGCCGGGCGCTCCTGGTTGTCGGCGGCAACGGGGCGGCGCTCGACGCTCTGGAACGCACCACGGCGGGACTGCGCCTGGAGGTGCGGGGCCGGCTTCGGGTCGAGGCCATGCGCCTGACCGGCCAGGAGATGGAGCTGCGCGGCGGCGCGGCCCTGGTGCTCGGCGGGGCGGGCGGCCTGGACATGGCCCTGGCCTCGGCCCTGGCCGAGGCTTCCCGGCTGGCCCGCAGCGAAGCAGGCAAATGCGCCTCGCCCATGCAGCGCGAGTTCCGCGAGATCCTTGAACTCGGCCGGGTGCGGGCGGTCTACCAGCCCATCGTCAACCTGCGAAGCGGCACGGTGTTCGCCTGGGAGGCCCTGGCCCGGGGGCCGGCCGACAGCGTCTTTGCCTCGCCGGCCATGCTTTTTGACTTCGCCGAGGAGTCCTCCTCGGTGTTCGCCCTGGAAAAGGCCTGCCGCGAGGCGGCCATCGGCGGGTTCTCGGCCCGCCAGGAAGGGGCCAGGCTGTTTTGCAACATCCACCCCCGCACCATGCTCGACCCGGCGTTTACCCCGGGTGAAACCCGAAAGCTCCTGGACAAGTACGGCATGGAGCCGCGCGACGTGGTGCTGGAGATCACCGAACGCCACAGCGTCAAGGACTTCAACCTCTTCCACCGCACCCTGGCCCACTACCGCGACGCCGGCTACGGCGTGGCCGTGGACGACGTGGGCACCGGCTATTCCGGCCTGGCCTCCATCGCCGAGATCAAGCCCGACTTCATGAAGATCGACATGTCCCTGGTGCGCGGCATCGACGCCAATCCGGTCAAGCGGGCGCTTTTGGAAACCATGCTGGCCTTTGCCGAAAAAATCGGCTGCCGCATCGTGGCCGAGGGCATCGAGACCGAATCCGAGCTGGCCTGCCTCATCCGCCTGGGCGCGCATTTCGGCCAGGGCTATTTCCTCGGCCGGCCGGCGACGGTTCCGGCCACGCCGGCCGAGGACGTGCGCCTGGCCATCGTGTCCGGCTCCAACCAGGCCGTGGACGGCCTCAAGTGCGCCTCGCCCATAAGCGATCTGGCCGAACGGCCGAACCAGGTGCCCCACGACGCCCAGGTTGGCGAGGTCAAACGCTTCTTCGACGCCGACGAGGCGGCCCAGGCCGTGGTGGTGGTGCGCGACGGCCGCCCCGAGGGCCTCATCATGAGCCACCACCTCGACCGGCTGCTCAGCTCCCAGTACGGGCTGGCCCTGTTCTCCCATCGCGACGTCAGCCGCGTCATGGACCCCCAATGCCTGGCCGTGGAGTGGGACACGCCCGTGGAAGTGGCCGCCCAGGCGGCCATGGCCCGGGACCGCGACAAGCTCTACGACCCCATCCTGGTCACCTGCCGGGGCCGGCTCTCGGGCATCGTGTCGGTGCAAAAAATCCTCGACGCCCTGGCCTGCGTCCAGGTGGAGATGGCCAAGGGGGCCAACCCGCTGACCGGACTGCCCGGCAACGTGGCCATCGAGCGCGAGATCGCCCGCCGCGCCGCCGTGGGGACGCCGGCCTGCCTGGTCTACGTCGACCTCGACAACTTCAAGGTCTTCAACGACGTCTACGGCTTCCAGAACGGCGACAAGGCCATCCTCATGACCGCCCGCATCCTGGCCGAGGCTCTGGCCTCCAAGGGCGGCGAGGACGATTTCCTGGGCCATGTCGGCGGCGACGACTTCGTGCTGCTATGCGCCTGCGACACCGTGGAGCCGGTCTGCCGGGCGGCCATCGAGGCCTTCGCCGCCGCCTCGCCGGCCCTTTACGGCCCCGAAGACCGAGAGCGCGGCTACATCGAAGGCCAGGGCCGCGACGGCCGGCTGGGGCGTTTTGGCCTGCTCACCGTCTCCATGGGCGTCATCGACTGCGCCTTTGCCGTGCCCGTCACCATGGACGAACTCGGCCAGCGCGCGGCGGCCGTGAAGAAATTCGCCAAATCGCGCCAGGGCAACTCCCTGGTGCGCGACCGCCGCAACCCCCTGGGCCTGCCCGGCGACCCCAGCGAACGGCGTGTGGCTGGGGAAGATGAAGGGGGAAAAGAGGGGAAGATGCCTCCGGCGG
>JAEZMB010000175.1 GCA_023435825.1 Pseudomonadota bacterium
CTTCAGGCCTTGCCTGAAGGAAAAAGCGCCCCCCAAACAGTGAGAATCCAAGAAAGAATAAACGCGCACCGCAGACCATATGGGGGGTCCGGGGGCCTCAGGCCCCCGGCCGCCGGAGGCATCTTCCTCTTCCTGCCCCCCCTACGACGGCAACGGCTCGGCGTTGGGGCGGGTTGTGGGCGAGGTCGGGGTTGCGGGCGACGCGGCGGCCGGCGGCAGCTCCACCACGAAGCTTGTGCCGTGGGGAGTGCGCCCTTCGGCCCGGATGGAGCCGGCGTAGCGTTCGACGATGTGTTTGCAGATGGCCAGCCCCAGGCCGGACCCGCGGATCTTTTCCGGCCGGGTGTCGTCGCGGTGGGCTTGGTAGAATTTGTCGAAAATACGTTCCCGATCTTTTGCCTCAATGCCCGGGCCGGTGTCTTCCACCCGCAGTTCCAGCCGCCCCGAAGGCAGATGGCGCGCGCCCAGCGTCACCACACCTTCCCGGGTATGGCGCGCGGCGTTGGTGAGCAGGTTGACCAGCACCTGCACCAGCCGGTCCGGGTCCAGGCGCAGCGCCGGCAAGGGGCCGGCCACGTCCACCACCAGGGCCAGGCGTTCGTTTTGTTCGAACTCGCCGCCCACGGCCTCGGCGGCCAGGCGCAGCAGTTCGCCCGGGTCCACCTCGCGGTCGTTCCAGGGCAGCCGGCCGGATTCGATGCGCGAGAGGTCGAGGAAATCGTTGACCAGCCGGGTGAGCCGTTCGCCTTCGTTTTCGATGATGCGCAGATTGTCGGCAATGCGCGTCCCTTTGCGGCGAAGCTTGTCGCTGACATCGGAAAACGGCATGAATTCCTTGAGAAACTCCCGGCGGACGAGCTTGGCGAAGCCCAGCACCGAAGTCAGGGGCGTGCGCAGGTCGTGGGTGACCGTGGCCAGGAAACCGGATTTGAGGGCATCGAGTTCAACAAGGCGGTTGTTGGCTTCGGCCAGCTCCTCGGTCTGGCGGGCCAGCACGTCGGTGCGTTCGCTCACCCGCCGTTCCAGGTCGCGGTTGAGGGATTTGAGCCGGGCGACGGCCATGTTGCGTTCGGTGACGTCGGTTAAAAGCGTGAGCATGTGCGTCTCCTGGCCGGGCAGGGGCAGGGGCGCGCAGGTCATGGCAAAATACCGGCCGTCCAGAGGGCTTTGGATCTCCATGGCCACCACGCTGCCGGCCAGAACCTCCTCGGCCGGGCACCAGGGGCAGGGTTCGCCCCGGCCGTGCAGGGCGGCATGGCAGGTCATGCCGGCCGGATCGGCCCCGGCCCGATGGGTCAGCGGGGCATTGCCGCGCACCACCCGCCGATGGCTGTCGCAGACCACGACCAGGCCGGAAAAACCGCTTAAAAACGTGCGTTTCCAGGCCAGATTTTCCTGGGAGCGATCCTGGGCCTCGTCGCGTTCGGCCAGCAGGGCAAGGACCGCGTCGATGCCGGCGGCGGCCAGTCCCGGCAGCAGGCGCAACCCGTCGTCAGGAGCCGCGAATCCGGCGTCGGCCACAAACACGGCCGTGGCCGCCACGCCGTCCAGCAGCGTCAGCAGTTCCGGCAACGGCTCGGGGCCGTCCTGGCCAAAAAGCGGGATGATGAGCACATCCGCCGGGGCGGCGGACAGAATGTCAGGCAGGGAAGCGGGCAAGGCCACGCGACAGGCGCGGCCGGGCCGGTCGAGTGCGGCGGCCAGGGCATCGGCGTCCCGGTCCGGACCGCCGGCCACGAGCAGCCTCGCGCCGCTCATGGGCGCGTCCGCCCGGGCGGACAGCCGCGCAACGGCGACTCGCATGGCAGGGCGACTACGGGCACGGCACTTGCTCCGTTCGGGTTCGAAAACCGCCAAACCCTTGGCCAACGGAGCAAGAAATATCATAGGGTGGTTGCGGACACAACCTTTGCCCCGGGAATGATCCCGCCTGGGGGCTTCCCATTCGGGCGCGTCGGCGTTAGGAAGCCCGTCTTCGCGCCAAGGAGCATCCTGTCCCCATGACCAGCCTTTCCGACATTGCCGGCCAACTCGGCCGCTTCGCCAGACGATTCGGCCTGCGCCACGCCTTGCGCACGGCCGTGGCCGTGGTGGCCACCCAACTGCTCGTCACCTTTCTGAAACTGCCCCAGGGCTACTGGGCCGTGGTCACGGCCGTCATCGTCATGCAGGCCAATCTCGGCGGCTCCATCCGCGCCGCCTGGACCCGGCTGGCCGGCACGGCCGTGGGCGCGGCCTTCGGCGCGGCGGCCTCCCACTTCGGCGGCCAGACCGTGGCCGCCGCCGGCCTTTCCGTCTTCGCCACCCTGGCCGTGTGCGCCGCCATCCCCAAACTGCGGGAAAGCTCACGCGTGGCCGGCATCACCGCCGTCATCGTCATCCTGGCCGGCCACCCGGACATGCCCGCCCTGGAACTCGGCTTCGACCGGTTCTTGGAGATCGCCGTGGGCATCGTCACGGCGCTTATGACCTCGGTGGTCGTGTTCCCCTCCCGGGCCAGCCGGGCGCTGTCCCATGGCCTGGCCAAGCTCTTCGAGGACGTGGCCTCGCTGTTCGCCGTGGTGGTGGAAGGCCGTATCCGCGAAGACTACCCCGAACGCCATGTGTTCGCCTTAAAGGACCGCATCCTGCGCACCCTGGCCCGCTGCCGGGAGCTGCGCCTGGAAGCCGACGCCGAAAGCCGCGACCGGGGCGAAAGCGCCCTGCGCGCCATGCTGCTTTTTCGCGGCGAACGGCTTTTCGAACACGTGCTGGGCATGGACCACGTGGCCGCCGAATGGCGCGGCAAAGGACTGCACCGCCACCTGCCCGAGGAAATGGCCGATCTGGAACACGCCGGGGCCGAGGTGCTGACCAAGCTCGCCGCCCACCTGCGCGGCGACGCGCCCCTGCCCGAGGTGGACGCCCTGGACGCCGCCGTGGCCAAGGCCCGGGAAAAGCTCGCCGACATGCGCCGCGACCGCGCCCCGGCCGCCTACGATTTAAGCGAAGTCATGCACTTTTTCAGCTTCATGCACGGCATGCTCGCCTGCGCCGCCGACGCCCGCGAAACCGTCGCCCGCATCCGGGCCATGGAATAAGAGAAAAGCAATGCCTCCGGCGGGGGGGGGGGGGGGGGGGGGGGGGGGGGGGGGGGGGGGGGGGGGGGGGGGGGGGGGGGGGGGGGGGGGGGGGGGGGGGGGGGGGGGGGGGGGGGGGGGGGGGGGGGGGGGGGGG
>JAEZMB010000188.1 GCA_023435825.1 Pseudomonadota bacterium
GCCCGCCACCAAAGCCGCCGGGCCGGGGGCCTCCCCCGCCGCCGCCGCGCGGACCGCCACCGCCGCCGCCCCGGGCCTGGGCTTCGGGCGTCAGCAGATGGGACAAGGCCACGATGCCGGGAACGTCGAAGACAAGGGTCAGGGCCGCGGCCAGAGCCAGGACGGTTCCGGCCAGCCGGGCGCATCGGGCGGGGCTATTCATGGCCGCCTCCCTGGGCCGCCTGGCCCTCGGCCAGGGGCCTCAGTTCAATGCGCCGCAGTTCCTTGCCGGGCTTGAAGGTGAAAAGGTCGGCCGGCAGCTTGGGGGTCATGTTCCAGTCGGAGAAGGCGGCGGCATATTGGGGCCAGCCCATGACGTTCTTGTCGGTGATGACCACCTTGCGCGGCAGCGGACTCTTGTCCTTTTCCACCCACAGTTGCCAGTCGGCGTTTTTCTGGGTGAAGGCCAGATGGTCGCAGGCCACTCCGCCGGCGGTGTGCACGCCCACGCAGTCGCCGGTGCGCACGTTGGCCAGGATTTCCTTGCACGGGTCGGCGTAGAGCAGATCGGACAGCGGCGCGACGATGCCGTACTTGTCGGCCAGCATTTCGATGGTCGCGTCGATGGTCGGCGGCGCGTCCACCACGGCATAAACGCCCCGGTCGTAGTCGGCCATGGTCACGGTCTTGCCGTCGTAGACCATCTCCCGGTCGCGTTCGTCGCCGGTGACCCGGGAATAGAGCTTGTCCGGACGTTTGACGGCCACGTCGGCGAAGCGGGTGAGCTGCACGGTCTGGCCGCTGGGATAGACCTGCTCCTCGCTTATTTCCACGGAGAAGGTGAAGGTTTTCTTGCCGGCCAGATAGGCGCACATGGCTTCCACCGGGGCCTTGGCCTCGGCGGTGATGTCCGGGGTCTTGGCCGGTTCGGCCGGGGCGGTCTGGGCGGCTGTCCGGCCGGCCGGCACGGCGGCCAGCCAGGCGCACAGGACCGCCGTCCACAGGATGCGTCGCATGGATACCTCCTCGGGTTGCCGGCCCGCCGCGTTTCGGGCGAACCGATTGGGCATTTTGCGACACTAGGAGCCGGCCCGGGGGGTGTCAAGAAAAGCGAGGCGGCGGGCAAGGTTCCGTTGGTCTTGCCGGGCCTCGCCGGGTTGGTTTACAGCCCTTGGCGTCCGGCTCACGAAAAGCGCCTGCGCCGTTTGGCGGACAACCGGCTCACCCGACTGTTTTGCATACCAATACACTATCCTATTCGGTAAGGGCACGACCTGGACGGAGGAAACATGCTTCGGGAACTGTTCGCCTTGTGGCGCGACCGGGGTTCGCGCCTGGCCCGCAGTCTGGGCCAGGACCGGGAGGCCGTGTCCATCGACGCCCGCCACCGCCGCTGCCGGGCGGCCTGGGAACCGCATCTGGCCGCGGCCAGGCGGCTGGTCCTCGACGCCGCCGCTTTAGCTTCGGGACGCGGCACGGCCGTGGTCCTCGGTTCCGGGGCCTGCCTGGACGTGCCCGTGGCCGAGCTGGCCGGGCAGTTCGCCCAGGTGGTGCTGGTCGACGCCCACCATCCCTGGCAGGCCCGCGCCCTGGCCAAGGGATTGCCCAACGTGCGCCTGGTCGCCGCCGATGTGACCGGGCTGGCCGGGCTGGCCCGCGACGTGGCCAAGGGCCGGACCGCCCTTCCCGCCCCCGTGCCCCTGCCTGATCCGCTGCCGGAGATTGCCCCGGACTTCACGGCCTCGGTCAATCTGGCCTCCCAGCTGTCCATTCCGTTTTATTCGCGCCTGGGCCGCCGCCTGTCCGACGAGGCACGACAGGCCTTTTACACGGGGATCGTCACCGCCCACTGCGACTGGCTGGCCGGGCTTCCCGGCCGGGTCTGCCTGTGCTGCGACACGGCCTGGGAGCGCGTGGACGGCGAAGAGGTGCTCGAAATCCGCGACGCCCTGGAAGGGGTGGCGCTGCCGCCGCCGGACCGGACCTGGACCTGGGCCATTGCCCCACGGCCCGAGGAATCCCCGGCTTACGACCGGCAAAACCGGGTAGCCGGCTATCTCGACTTCGCCGCCGCCTGGCGCGGCCGCAAGACTTTCGCCGCATCAACGACTGTGGCATGATGCCGATGCGGCGCTTGGCTCGGGCCGCCTGACGACAACAGCTTTCAGCGAGGCCTTATGAGCGAGTCCGTGCTTTCCGGTTACGTCCTGGTCGCCCCGCAGGAATCGACCTTCACCTATCTCGTCGACCGGGATGGCGCGGTAGTCCATACCTGGAAGAGCGACTTCAACGCCGGGCTGACGGCCACGCTCACCGAGGACGGCCATCTGTTTCGGGCCGGCAAGGTGGCCAACGACCACTATATCCACGGTTCCGGCGGCGTGATCGAGGAGTACGACTGGGACGGCAACCTGGTCTGGCAATATTTCTACAACGATTACAGCGAATTTCAGCACCACGATTTCACCATCCTGCCCAACGGCGACGTGCTGTTTATCGCCGCCGAGATCATCACGGCCAACGAAGCCCTGGCCCTGGGACGCGACCCCACCAAGCTGCGCGACGGCTATCTCGTGGCCGACAAGCTCGTGGAGGTGAAGCCGGAAGGCTTTTCCGGCGGCGAGGTGGTCTGGGAGTGGCGGGCCATCGACCACATCGTCCAGGACGTGAGCCCCGGGAGCGCCACCTACGGCAACGTGGCCGCCCATCCCGAACGCATCGATTTCAACTACGAGGGCCGGCCGTCCTTCCCGGACGGCTGGACCCACATGAACAGCGTGGATTATGACGCGGACACCGACCAGATCCTCATAAGCTCTCGCAACTACAACGAGATCTGGATCATCGACCACTCGACCTCCACGGCCGAGGCAGCCGGCCACACGGGCGGAGGCTACGGCAAGGGCGGCGACCTGCTCTACCGCTGGGGCAATCCCGAGGCCTACCGGGCCGGGACCCGGGCCGATCGGCAGTTAAACGGCCAGCACGACGCCAAGTGGATCGACGACGGCCTGCCCGGAGCCGGGGACATCCTGGTCTTCGACAACGGAGCCGACCGCCTGGGCGGCAGCTATTCGCGGGTATTGGAGCTGACCGTGCCCACGGCCGGCGACGGGGTCTATTATTTGTCGGCCGACCGGACCTACGGCCCGTCCGAGGCGACCTGGTCCTACACGGCGGATGTGCCGACCACCTATTATTCCGCCCGCATGAGCGGGGCCCAGCGCCTGCCCGACGGCAACACGCTCACCACGGTGGGCGACGCCGGAACCCTGGTGGAAGTGACCTCCGAGGGACAACCGGTCTGGGTCTACGACGCCGACCGCACGCTCCTGGAAGGCGCGGCCCCGGGTGCGGAAACGTCGGTCTTTTACGCCACCTGGTATCCCGACGATTACGCCGGGTTCGCCGGCAAGGCGTTGATCCCCCAGGATGCGACCTTGGGGATGCTCACGCGCTACGCGACCAATGCCGTGGAAACCACGCTGGGGACGTCCAAGGCGCTCATGCCCGGCTCCAGCGCTGCGTTGGCCGCTCCCGCAGCCTGATGCGGTTCCATTGCTCCATCGAACAACAACGCTCATGCCGAAACGCTTCAGCTAACAAAAAAGGGCCGCCCAGGCGGCCCTGTGCAAGACAATGTGTCGGTTCGACTATTCGAGCCAGATCAGAAAGAAATCGACAGCCTCGAACTTGCCGTTGTTATTCCCAAGCGCGTCAATAATGTTCTGATACAGCGTCGTGGCCGGATCGGCCGCCTGTGCGGCGGTCGGAGCAAAACACATCCCCAGAGTCAAGGCCAACAGCGCAGCGGAAAACCACTTTTTCATGTTCCTCCTCCTTGGTTTGTGCAGCAATAAAACAATTCCCACAATGACGTCATAAGCAATCGACTATTTTTTGGCAACCCGATACCGCGACGCTTCTTGACAATCCTGCCACGAAGCCGCCAACGCAAACGGCCGCCGCCAGAGTCCGGGACTCCGACGGCGGCCGTTTGCCAACACCACGCAGCAGGGCTACTTGTTCTTGTATTCCTTGCGCTTCACTTCATAGAGTTCGTCGATGTAGTCGGCCTTGACCTTGAGCGCCTCGGCCTTGCGGAGCAGGTCCTTGAGGGCCGCGTCGGCTTCGGCCAGGGCCGCGTCGGCCGCGCCGGACGCCTTGCGGGCGATGCGCTCGTTTTCCGCCGCCCGAACCTCTTCCATCACCTTGCGGTACTCGGTCTCGGCCTTGCGCAGCTCCTTGGCCAGCTGCTCCGGCAACATGGAGTCATAGTCCTGGGCCGCCGCCTGCCCCGGGGCAAACAGCGCCAACACGACCAAACAGCAAACCGCCGCAACAAAACCGGCAACGCGTCCGCCGCGTCCCGTCAACATGTCGATTCGACCCATGGCATGCCTCGCGTCCTGTAATATGGTGGGACATCCCCGCCGCCAGCCGGCGCACGCGGGCGCGTCCATGCCCGTTGTAGGCCCGCCGCTCCAAAATTACAACCGTTTGCCGGGCCAAGTTGCGCCTTGGCGCGCCATTGACCGGCTTGCCGGAAGCGGGGTACACCCGCCAGCGAAATTTCGCGCCGCGCAGTCTCTCGCGGCCGCCGCAAGGAGCCCCTTTCATGGCCAGGTACGAAACGGTCATCGGCGTCGAGGTCCACGCCCAGCTCAAAACCCAAAGCAAGATCTTTTGCTCCTGTTCCACGCGCTTTGGCGTCGATCCCAACGAAAACGTCTGCCCGGTCTGCTCGGGCATGCCCGGCGTGCTGCCGGTCTTAAACGCCACGGTCGTCGAGTACGCCGCCAAGATGGGCCTGGCCACGGGCTGCACCGTCAATCCGGTCTCGGTCTTTGCCCGCAAGAACTACTTCTATCCCGATCTGCCCAAGGGCTACCAGACCTCCCAGTTCGAGCAGCCCATCTGCGAGCACGGCCATGTGGACATCACCGTGGACGGCACGGCCAAACGCATCGGCATCACCCGCATCCACATGGAAGAGGACGCCGGCAAGAACATCCACTCCGCCGCCGACAACCTGAGCTACGTGGATCTCAACCGGGCCTGCGTGCCGCTTATCGAGATCGTGTCCGAGCCGGACATGCGCAGCCCCGAGGAAGTCGTGGCCTACTTGAAGGCTCTGCGCGCCATCCTCGTCTACCTCGACGTGTGCGACGGCAACATGGAGGAAGGCTCGTTTCGCTGCGACGCCAACGTGAGCCTGCGCCCGGTGGGCCAGGCCGAGTTCGGCACCCGGGCGGAGCTGAAAAATTTGAACAGCTTCCGCCACGTCCAGAAAGCCATCGAATACGAGGTGGACCGCCAGGCCGACATCCTCGACGACGGCGGGAAGGTCATCCAGGAAACCCGCCTCTACGACGCCGCCAAAAACATCACCGCCTCCATGCGCGGCAAGGAAGAGGCCCACGACTACCGCTATTTCCCGGACCCCGACCTCGTGCCCGTGCGCATCGAGGCCGCCACCCTGGAAAAATGGCGCGCCGAGCTGCCCGAACTGCCCGAAGCCCGCCGCGCCCGCTTTGTCGCCGACTTCGGCCTGTCCGACTACGACGCCGAAGTGCTCACCGCCGAGCGCGACATGGCCGAATACTTCGAAGCCGCCGTGGCCGCCGGGGCCGACCCCAAAAAGGCCGCCAACTGGATGCAAAGCGAACTGTTGCGCGAACTCAACCAGGCCGGCGTCGCCGCCCTGGACGCCAAGCTCACTCCCGAAAAACTGGCCGCCCTGATTAAGCTCATCGACTCCGGCGAAATCTCCGGCAAGATCGCCAAGCAGATCTTCCCCGACCTTTTTGCCCAGGGCCTTGACCCGGCCGATTACGTGCGTCAAAAGGGCCTGTCGCAGATTTCCGATTCCAGCGCTCTGGAATCTGCCGTCGAGGCCGTGCTGGCCGCCAACCCGGCCGAGGTGGAAGCCTTCCGGGGCGGCAAGACCAAGCTCATGGGCTTTTTCGTGGGGCAGATCATGAAGGCGACCAAGGGCCAGGCCAACCCGGGACTCGTCAACGAACTGCTGCAAAAAAAGCTCGGCTAGGGCCGCTTTCCGAAGACGAAAGGAATCCATGGCCGCGCAGGACGCGGCCGGACTCCTTTTTTTCTCGGACGCGGCAACCGCCCGGAGCGTTGCGCGGACAATGTTGCGCGTGGCCCGTGGCCTCCCCTTTTGGGGCGGCCACGGGCCGGGGTGAAACGCAACACGCACAAATTTGCGACTGATGCCGCCCTGGCCGCCAGGGCCTGCCCGACCGCCCGGACGGCGGCGCGGGGCGCGTTTTGGACACTCTCTATCCCGGAAGCCGCCATGACCGACCATATCGCCTTTTCCGCCGACAAACAGGCCCTGCTCCTCCTTGACCAGCGTTTCCTGCCCGACCGCGAGGAATGCTTCGTGGTGCGCAACACCGCCGACACCGTCTACGCCCTGCAGACCATGGTGGTCCGCGGCGCGCCGGCCATCGGCGTCACCGCCGCCTACGGCTGCTGGCTGGCCGGACGCGAGGCGGCCGAGGCCGGAGACGCCTGGAAGGACCGCCTGCGGGAACTGCTCGTCGAGCTGGAACAGGCCCGCCCCACCGCCGTCAACCTGCGTTGGGCCGTGGAACGCATGCGGGAGAAATGGGCCGCCCTGGGCGACGTCTCCCTGGACACGCTGCTGTCGACCTGGCTGGGCCTGGCCCAGGACATGCACAGCGAGGACATCGAGATCAACAAGGCCATGGGCAGAAACGGGGCCGACCTTATCGCCGACGGCGACACCGTGCTCACCCACTGCAACGCCGGCGCCCTGGCTACGGCCGGCTACGGCACGGCCCTGGGCGTCATCCGGGCCGCCTTCGAGCAGGGCAAGCGCATCCAGGTCATCGCCGACGAGACCCGGCCGTTCCTGCAGGGCGCGCGCCTGACCGCCTATGAGCTGGCCAAGGAAGGCATCCCGGTGACCGTCGCCTGCGACAACGCCGTGGGACACCTCATGAAGCGCGGCATGGTGCAAAAGGTCGTGGTCGGCGCGGACCGCATCGCCGCCAACGGCGACGCCGCCAACAAGATCGGCACCTACACCGTGGCCCTGGCCGCCAAGGCCCACGGCGTGCCCTTCTATGTGGCCGCTCCGGCCTCCACCTTCGACCTGCGCATCGCCACCGGCGACGAGATCCCCATCGAGGACCGCACCCCGCGCGAAGTCACCCATGTGGGCGAACACCGCATCACCCCGGAAAACGTCCCGGTCTATAACTACGCCTTCGACGTCACCCCGGCCGAACTCATCGCCGGCATCATCACCGAGCGCGGCGTCCTGACCGCGCCCTATGTCGAGTCCATTCGCGCCATCATCGGCGGGAAGTAGTCCGCAACCCAAAGCGACAAGGACCCAACAGATGTCTCTCGACGAACGCATCATCACCCAGGCCATCCTGGAGACCTATTTCGAGAAGTTCAAATCCAGCCTCGACCTCGACGTCGCCATCGTCGGCGGCGGCCCCTCGGGCATGACCGCCGCCCGGCTTTTAGCCAAAGACGGCTTCAACGTCGCCCTTTTTGAACGCAAGCTGTCCCTTGGCGGCGGCATGTGGGGCGGCGGCATGACGTTTAACATGATCGTCGTCCAGGAAGAGAGCGTGCACCTGCTCACCGACGTGGGCGTGCCGGTCAAACGCTACAAGGACAACTACTTCACCTGCGACGCCGTGGCCGCCACCACCACCCTGGCCTCGGCCGCCTGCCTGGCCGGCGCCAAGATCTTCAACTGCATGAGCGTCGAGGACGTCATGCTGCGCGAGGAAAACGGCGTCAAACGGGTCACCGGCATCGTCATCAACTCCTCGCCCGTGGAAATCGCCGGCCTGCACGTCGATCCCGTGGTGCTGGGGTCCAAATACCTCGTCGAGGCCACCGGCCACGCCGTGGAAGTGCTGCAAACCCTGGTGCGCAAAAACGACGTGCGCCTCAACACGCCCTCGGGCGGCATCGAGGGCGAACAGTCCATGTGGGCCGACACGGCCGAGATCAACACCGTCAAGAACACCCGCGAGATCTTCCCCGGGCTGTACGTGGCCGGCATGGCCGCCAACGCCAGCTACGGCTCCTACCGCATGGGGCCGATCTTCGGCGGCATGCTGCTGTCCGGCGAAAAAGTCGCCGCCGACATCGCGGCGAAGTTAAAAGGGTAAGAAGAGAGAAAGGCAGAAGATGCCTCCGGCGGGGGGGGGGGGGGGGGGGGGGGGGGGGGGGGGGGGGGGGGGGGGGGGGGGGGGGGGGGGGGGGGGGGGGGGGGGGGGGGGGGGGGGGGGGGGGGGGGGGGGGGGGGGGGGG
>JAEZMB010000236.1 GCA_023435825.1 Pseudomonadota bacterium
CTGCTGGAACTGGCCGCCGGGGCCGCCGCCGCGCCGGGCGGCCCGGCCACCGGACCCGACGCCCGGGAAGCCCTGGGCCTGACCCTTTTTTTCCTGTGGCGGGCCGGCCAGCTCGCCCTGGCCGGGCCGGAAATCTGGGAGCGCCTGTCCGCCGCGCCGCCAACGCCCGCCGTGGCCGCCGCCCTGCTCCACACCGCCCAGGCCCTGGGCAGCCGCGACCTCTACGCCCATCTGGCCGGAGCCTGCCTGGCCCGGCCGGATCTGCGCGGCGACGCCCATGTGGCCGCCGTGGCCTGTCTGGCCGGCTACCGGCTCGGCGACCACGAGGCCGCCCGCCGGGCCTACGCCGCCTATGTCGGCGCGTCCGGCAAGGCCCGGGCCGCCCGCCTCGACGATCCCTTCGACGCCCTGGTCTTTTTCGCCGCCGCCCTGGAGGCCGCCGGCCGCGACGCCGCCCAGGGCATGGGCTTCGACCCCGGCCGGCAAACGCCGGACAACGCCGCCGAATGCCTGGTCGCGGCCAAGGTGCTGCGTCCCGAGGCCCTGGAGCCCGACCGCCGCCTGGCCGCCATCCTGCGCCGCCATCCCGGCGCCCAGGCCGAGCGCGTGGGGCTGCTCTCCAACCTGTCGCTGCACCGCCCGGCCGACTGGTCCCTGGGCCTCGAACTGGCCCTGGCCAACCTGACGGCCTTTCGCCGCCAGCCCGGCATCGAGGAAGCCATGGCCGCCGCCCAGACCGCCCTGGCCCAAGGCCAGGCCGAACGCTTCGTCCGTCGGCTGGCCGCCGCCGATCCGGCCGGACGCCTGGCCGCCGCCCTGGCCGAGCAGGGGATCGTCCTGCCAGGGCAGGAGACCGCGCCGTGAGCCGTCCCCTGCGCGTGGTCCACTTCTCGGCCTCGCCCCTGGCCGGGATGCCACTGCGGCTGGTTCGCGCCCAGGCCCGCCATGCCGGCCTGGACGCCCGGCTGGTCGAACCCGTGGATTATGGCCTCTTCGGCCGCGACGTGGTCCTGGCCGAGGACCCCGCCGCCGCCCTGGCCCTGGCCGAGGCCGCCGACATCCTCCATCTGCACAATTACCTCGACCTCGCCTCGACCACGTTTTCGCCCATCGATTTCGCCGCCCTGGCCCGACGCGGCGCGGCCGTGGTGCGGCAGTTCCACAGCACCCCGGCCCTGGTGGCCGGCACCATGGGCATCTCCGCCCAGGCGCTTTTGGCCGATCCCCTGCCCGCCCTGGTCATCGCCCAGTATCCCGAGCGGCTCTACCCGCGCGCCCTGGTGGTGCCCAACTTCGTGCCCGAGGACGAACCAGACTATCAGCCGTCCGACGCGCCCCCGGACGTGGACGTCTTTTTCAGCCACACCAAGGCTGTCGGGGCCTTCGAGGATCGCTGGAACACCAAGGCCGCGCCCGAGGTCCGGGCCTTGCTGGACCGGCTGGCCCGGCAGCGCGGCGTCACGGCCGACGTGGCCACGGGCATTCCCCTGGCCCAGGCCCTGGCCCGCAAACGCCGCTCGCGCGTCGTCATCGACGATCTGACCAGCGGCAGCTACCACCTGACGGGCCTGGAAGGGCTGGCCATGGCCAAGCCCGTGCTGTCGTATCTCGACGGCCGCTGCCTGGAGCTTTTGGCCGCCTTTGCCGGCACGCCGCGCTGCCCCTTTTTAAACGTCCGTCTGGAAGAGGCCGGGCCGGTCATTGCCGGGCTGCTGGACGATCCCGCCGCCGCCAAGGAGCTGGGGCTGGCCGGCCGCGACTGGCTGACGCGCCATTTTTCCGCCAAGACCCGGGTGGACTATTATGTCGCGGCCTATGAGCGGCTGCTGGCCGATCCGGCCTCGGTGCGCCGCCAGCCGGAATTGTCCCTGGACGGGCCGGGCCGGCGCTTTTTCGCCGCCGCCCTGCCCGAAGCCGTCCAGGCCGGCCGCCGGGAGCGCCATCTGGCCGCGACCGGCCACCCGTTGCCGCCCTTTGCCTCGGGCCGGGATTTTGCCCCCTGGCGGTATTCGAAAAAAAGCCATTTCGCGGCCTTCTCGCCGCCGCCGGAGCTCACTTTCCGCGACGCCGGCCTGGCCGACCTCAAATATTACCAGCACTTGCTCGCCTGGCAGGTGCTCTCGGCCTCGCTGCCCGAGGGGGCCTCGGTGCTGGAGATCGGCGGCGGCGTTTCGCGCCTGGGCAAAGCCCTGGCCCGGCGCTTCGACTACACCAACCTCGATCCCCTGGCCGGAGCCGGCAGCGGCCCGACCAGCCCGCCGCCCGACCATCCCGGCCGGCTGGTGCGGGCCGGCCTGGGGGATTTTGCCGCCGCATTGCCCGACGCCGCTTTCGACGCCGTCATCTCGGTCTCGGCCCTGGAGCACGTGCCCGATGCCCCGGACGCCTGGCAGGCCATGGCCGGAGATCTGGCCCGGCTGGCCCGCCCCGGCGGGTTTCACCTGCATCTTTTCGATGTCGCGGCCAAGCCCGGCGGCCACTGGACGCACGGTTTCCTGCCCTATCTGCTGGCGCGTCTCGGGCGGCGCGACGAGCTGGCCGCCTTTGCCGACGCCCTGGCCGACCCGGACTGGCACTACCTTGGCGAAGCGGCCTACGAGCGCAACTGGCGGCCCATTACCGGCGTCCCCTTCGCCGACTTCGGCCGGGCCTTTTCCTGGAACCTGTTTTTCATGGCCGAGGACTTGCCGCCCCGGCCGCCGGAAGCCGACGACGCCGGCCACGCCCCGGCCGTCCTGGTCGCCCGGGACGCCGCCGCGACCCTCGGGCTGCCGGAGATCCTGTCCCGCAGGCCGCTGCCGGCCATCGGGCTGGTCACGCCGTCCCTCAATCAGGCCCCATTCCTGGAAGCGGCCCTGGACAGCGTGCTGTCCCAGAACTACCCCAACCTCACTTACGTGGTCCTGGACGGCGGCAGCCGCGACGGGTCGCCGGCCATCATCCGCCGCCAGGCCCGCCATCTGGCCGGCTGGCGCAGCGCCCCCGACGCCGGCCACTATCCGGCCGTGGCCGAAGGCCTGGCCGCAAGCCAGGCCGACATCCTGGGCTGGCTCAACGCCGACGACCTGCTCCACCCCCTGGCCCTTTACAAGGTCGCCGACGCCTTCCTGTCCAACCCCGCCGCCCGCTGGATCACCGGCCGGCCCACGGCCTTCGACGCCGCGGGCAGCCTCGACTGGGTGCGGCCCGACCTGCCCCAATGGTCGCCGAAGCCCTTCTACGACGGCGACTTCCGGGCGTTTATCCAGCAGGAGAGCACGTTTTTTTCCCGGGAGTTGTGGTGTCAGGCCGGCGGCGGTTTCGATCCCGACTTCCCCCTGGCCGGGGATTTCGAGCTGTGGCTGCGCTTTTTCGCCCGCGCGCCCCTGGTCGTCGTGGACCGGCTCCTGGGCGGCTACCGTCGCCACGGGGCCAACCGGGCCGTACTCCAGTATGAGCAATACCTGGGTGAGGCGCGGGCCGCCCTGGACAAGCACCGGGCCGTGCTGTGGCCCGGCAAGGAAGGATGAGCGCCATGCGCATCGGCGCGATGGTTCCGGCCCGCATGGGCTCCAAGCGGCTGCCCGGCAAGAACATCATCGAACTCGGCGGCCTGCCTCTGGTCTGCCGCACCCTGGATGTGCTGCTGGAGAGCGAGGTTTTCGCCGATGTCACGGTGTCCACGGAAAGCCCGGTGGTGGCCGAAGTGGTGCGCTCGCGGTATCCGGCCCAGGCCGTTTCCGTGCTCATGCGCCCCGAGTCCCTGGCCGGCGACGACGCGCCCTTGCATCTGGTGGCCGAGCACTATGCCGAAAACCGTCCCGACCTCACCTGGATCGGGCTGTTCATGCCGACCTTCCCCTTGCGCCAGGCGCAGCGGCTGCGCGAGGCCGCCGCCGCCATCCACCTGGGCCACGCCCTGCGCATCCAGGCGGTGCGGCCGGAACAGCACTGGGACCGCGACTATTTCTACCCCGTCCCCGGCGGCTTTGCCCCGGTCTTTGCCGGGTTTCCCAATCTGCTGCGCTTTTCCTCCACCAGCTACATGCTGTGGCGGCGCGAGACGCCGCAAATCCAGGCCATGCGCCTGGGCTACCGCCTGGGCGAGCGGGAACACCGCCTGGACGTCTCCCTGCCCGAGACCGTGGACATCGACAACGCGGCCGATCTGGCCCTGGCCGGACGCATCCTGGCCGGCGCGCGCTACGGCCTGACGCCGATGGCCACCACGGTGGCCGGCCCGTATTTCGTCCAGACCCCGGCCGGGGCCGACGTGGAGGCGTTTTTGCGCTGGCTGGGGCCGGAGTTGCTGGCCGATCCGGCCAAGCCGCCGCTTCTCCTGCAAAAGCCCATGCCGCCGCTTTTCACGGCCCGGCTCGTCAACGACCTGCCGGAACTGCATTTCCTCAATCCCGAGGCCAAGGACCACACCTGGTCGCCGCGCTACGTCCAGACGGCCAACACCGCCCACTGCCTGCCCGTCTACCAGCACAGCCCGGTCTGGCGGGTCATCGCCCGGGACGCGCCCCGGCACCAGCCGCCCGGGCCGGTGGATCGAAGCCGCCTCGGCCAGCCGGCCGAGGCGGCCGACCATCTCATCCCGGCCGGGCGCGTGCGTTTTGTCGCCGACATGGAGCGCGAGGCGTTTTATGAGGGGCCGTATCGGCTGGAGGACTGAAGGCGGGGCATTGCCGTAAACGACAACGCCGCCCCGGAGCGATCCGAGGCGGCGTTTACGTTTCATTGGGGACAGGAAGAACAGCCGAGAACCAGTCTGTTCTTTATCGCTTGCAGCGCAACCAGACGGCACAGGAATGTCGCGGCCGCATTGCCCCTGGTGGGACTCCGGCCGCCGGGGCAGCTCCTCTCCCGGACGCCACGGCACCGGCGATGCCCATGAAGCGCCATGGACGGCCCTCTGGGCTTGCCGCCCGACAAAGCGCGCCTCCCGTCGAATCCCCTTTACCCCTTTCCTATCGGGGGGTCGGGGGGCCGGACGCCCCCCGCCCCCCGCCG
>JAEZMB010000261.1 GCA_023435825.1 Pseudomonadota bacterium
TTTTTATGGTAGTATACATTTTTAAATAGAAGAATGCCTCCGGCGGCCGGGGGGATGATCCCCCCGGACCCACGCGACGGGAAAAGCGAGGGGGGCGGCCGGCGACAAATGTTGCGAGTTCCTCGTCTTTTCTGAGGGACGCGGCACAAGACCCCAGTCCTTGAAACGAACCTCGGAGGACGCCTTGCGCATCAACCTTTGCTGCGGGCCGAACCTGCTGCCCGGCTGGGTCAACGTGGACATCCAGGGCGCGGACGTGAACATCGACCTGGAACACGAGCTGTTGCCCTTTGCCGACGCCAGCGCCTCGGTGGTCGTGTGCATCTCGGCCATCAACTACTTCACCCGGGAGCGGGGCAGGGAGCTTTTGGCCGACGTGTTGCGCGTGCTGCGGCCCGGCGGGCTGCTGCGCCTGGGGGTGCAGGATCTCAAACTCCTGGCCCGCCGCTATCTGGACGGCGACATGGACTTTTGGGGCGAGGCCCAAAAAAGCGGCGCGGACCGCTTTGCCGGCTCCACCCTGGCCGACAAGTTCAACGGCTTTTTCTACGGCTTCCCCAGCTACGGCAAGCCGTGCCGCTGGGTGTACGACGCCCAGTCGCTCACGCTGCTTTTGACGGAAGCCGGGTTTTCTTCCATCGCGCCCAAGGCCTACCGGGAAAGCGAGATTCCGGAGATCGAGCGCATCGACAACCGGCCCGAACAGATGTTTTTCCTGGAGGCCCGGCGCGGGGCCGACACCGCCGACAGCCTCATGGACGATGCCGAAGCCCTGTTTGCCAAGGGTCGGGAAGAGCAGGGCTGGCAACGCGTGCTGGCCGCCCTGGACAAGGACCCGGGCCATGGCCGGGCCCTGGACAAGGCCGTGGCCGTGTGCCTGGCCCGCCAGCTGCCCGGGCAGGCCCGCAAGGCCCTGGCCGCCTCGGGGCGCGCCGATCTGGCCCGGCTGTCGATGGTCGTGGACAAGGTGGAAAAGCTGTTGTCCGGGACCAAGCCCCAGGCCCGGCCCGAGCCGCCGGCCCAGGAGTCCTGGCTAGGCGCGCCCCAGGCCGACCGGGCGCATCTGGACGCCGCCATGGCCTGGCTGGCCCGGGCCAGGGCGGCAAGCCTCGATCGGGGCGTGCCGGCCCTGTACGATCTGGCCAAACGCCAGTTCGAGGTCTCCTACCCGGAAACCACCGGCTACATCATCTCCACCTATCTGACCTACGCCCGCCTGACCGGCGACGACGCCTGGCGCGAGGCGGCCATGGCCATGGGCGACTGGGAGGCGGATATCCAGTTTCCCCAGGGCGGGGCCGGCGAACCCCTGGGCGTGGCCCACCCGGTCCGGCCGCGCGTGTTCAACACCGGCCAGGTCGTCCTGGGCTGGGTGGCGCTGTGGCGCGAAACCGGCCAGACCCGCTACCTGGAGGCCGCCGTGCGGGCCGGGGATTTCCTGCTGGCCAACCTCGATCCCGACGGCGCTTGGCGACGCCACGTCTACCAGGGGCCGCGCGCCTACAAGTCCCGGGTTTCCTGGGCCTTGCTGGAGCTGTTCGCAGCCACGGACGAGGAGCGGTTTCGGGAAGGGGCGCAGCGTTCCCTGGGCTGGATTCTGCGCCGGGCCCACGCCGACGGCTGGTTTTCGGCCACCAGCCTGACCGACCCCGACCGCCCCTGGACCCATCTCATCGGCTATGTGCTGGTCGGGCTTGGAGAATGCCAGCGTTTCGCCGGGCTGGCCCTGGACGACAAGGCCCTGGCCACGACGCTCCTTCGCGCAGGGCGGCGGCTGTGCCGCCATGTCGAGGCCATGGCCCGGGACGGGCGGCTGGCCCGGCTGCGCGGCCTGCCCGGCACGTTTGGCCCGGGCTGGACCACCGACGACGCCTGGAACTGCGTCACCGGCACGGCGCAAATCGCCCTGTTCCTGCGGCGTCAGGCCCGGCTGGGGCTTGGCGAGGCCGGCGAGGGTGCCGCTAACGCCCTGATCGAAGCCTGCAAGACGGCGCAGTTTTGCGGGACGGATGATCCCGACATCCGGGGCGGCCTGCCGGGCAGCATCCCGTTTGCCGGCCAATACTGCGGCTTCATGATCCCCAACTGGGGCGTCAAGTTTTTCGCCGATTGCCTGCTGGACCGCCTGGGCGTCGTGTATCCGACGGATTGCCTTGGCTAGGCCGGGCTGGCGTTGGCCCTGGCCGAGGCGAACCTGCGACCCTTTGAGGGAAAAGGCCGTTGCCAAGCCTCGCCTTGACGAGGTAGTCATCGGTAGTTAACGATTCTGCCAAGGAGGGTTCGCCATGCAGACGCAAACGCGGGCAACGCCGACAAGCATCAAACTTCCCGCGCAGTTGCGGGAGCGGCTGCAGCATCTTGCCCAGGTGCGGCAACGCACGCCCCATGCGCTCATGATCCAGGCCCTGGAAACCTATGTGGCCAGGGAGGAGCAGCGGGAATCCTTGCGCCAGGAAGCCCTGGCCGCCCATGACGAATTCCTGCTCACGGGCCTGCATGTGACCGCCCAGGAGGCGGACGCCTGGCTGGCGGAATTGGAAGCGGGCAACGATGTGGAGCCGCCCAAGTGCCATGTGTAACGGTGGTGTGGTCGCCTGGCGCGCTTCTGGGCGTGCAGCGGGCCTACCGTTTCCTGGCGGCCAAGGACGCGGACGCGGCCAGGGCCGCCGTGGGAGCCATCCGGAAGCAGGCGGCCATTTTGACCAGGTATCCGGCCGCCGGCCGGCCGGCTGACGATTTGGAGCCGGAACACCGGGAACTGCTTATCCCGTTCGGCGTTTCCGGGTATGTGCTGGTCTACGAGGTGCGCGCCGAGACCATCGTGGTGCTGGCCGTGCGCCACCAGCGAGAAGCCGGGTACTGACCGGGGCCAAGGGGCCGCCGTTTCCTTCCAAAACAGGGCATCGCAACAAGCAGGACGCCATGGATACGCCGCCAAAAACCGTCATTTTCGAGACCGTGCTCGGCTGCAACCTCCGCTGCCCGGAATGCGCCGTGGGCGGCAAGATCGTCAAGCGCAAGTACGGCCAGATGTCGCTTGCGCAGTATCATGTCCTTATCGAGAAAGTCCGCCCCTATGTGGAGTATCTGTATCTGCACCTGTGGGGCGAGCCGATGCTCAACAAGGACATTTTCCAGATGCTGCGCCACGCCTCGGCCTTCACCAAGACCAACATCAGCACCAACGCCAATTTGCTGGACGCCCGCATGGCCCGGGATCTCATTGAAAGCGGCGTGTCCGACATCATCGTCTCCATCGACGGCATCACCCAGGACACCTACGCCATCTACCGGCGGCGCGGCCAGGTCGGGGCCGCCCTGCGCGGGCTGGCCTATCTGGTCAACGCCAACCGCCGCCACGGCAACCGGGTCAACATCAATCCCCAGTTCATCGTCTTTGAACACAATGTCCACGAGATGGAGGCCTTCGGCAAGCTGTGCAGGGAGTTGGGCCTGTCCCCGGTGTTCAAGGCCCCGTATCTGCGCCCGGATTCCCAGCTGCGGGCCACGGGCTTGCCCCAGTACACCCGCCGGGTCGAGCCGGACCCCGAGGCGCGGCGTCAGGCCATGCGCCAGTGCCCCAACGCCCGCGACGTGCTCACCGTGCTGCTGGACGGCCAGGTGGTGGCCTGCTGCTACGACCACAACGGCCTGACGAACTTCGGCAATCTCTATACCCAAAGCCTTGAGGAAATCTGGGAATCCCCCGGCTACAAGGCCTTCCGCCAGGGCGTGCGCGACGGCTCGCCCGGCCCGTTCTGCCAGGACCAGTGCCTGCTGTACTGATTTTCCGCCGCATCCAGGCCGGGCGGCCGGGCCGCCCTTGGCCGCGTTTTCCCTTTCCCTCGTGTCGCGTCCACGAAAACGCCTGAGGCATTTCGTTGGCAACAGCATAACACCATGATCTTTCTATAAAAATACTATCGTATTTTTAGGGGACGTTGCCCTCGTGTCGCGTTCGGGAAACGCCATGCCCCTGCTTGGCGCGGCAATGACCCGCACTCATGACTTTTATTCGCAAAAAAACTGACGTTTTTTTGCGAACGCCGCGCTAGGAGGCGACGCCCAGGAAAGCGTTGGCCAAGGCCAGCCAGTCGCTCCTGGCTTGGGGCGCGTTTTGGGCCTCCTGCTCGCCGATTTCCAGGCACCGTTGGGAAAGCCGGGCGGACACGGTATGCAGCTGGCTTTGGGCGGTGAGCGACAGGGAGAGCTTGCCGAGATCGCTCATGCGCTGGGCGATGCGGGCCAACTCGTCGGGCTGCGGCCCCTTGAGGGCGCGCAGGGCGTGGAACGACAGGGTTTCGAGGATGCGGTTGAAGTTGCCCAGCACCTGCTGCAAGGCCAGGTCGTCCGTGGGCGACAGTTTCTGGCCCTTGCCGGCCAGGGTCACGAGAAAGGCGGCGATGTCCCTGGAGGGCAGGTAGTCGGCCGGATCGGTCAGATTGAAGAAATCCAGCAGCACCGCGTCCGCCCCGTCGGGCCGGGGACAGTGCGTGCCCGGGGTTTCCAGCAGCGCGTCGACCACCGCCCCCAGGCCGTCGATGGTGACGGCATGGGTGGACGGCCAGCCCTTGGGATCGCGTCCCTGGCGGAAATAGCCCTCGTACGCGCCATGCAGGAGCGGGCAGAAGACGAAGATCGAGGCCCGGTTGAGCAGATAGCTCTCGGCCACGACGGTGGAGCCGTAGTGGACAAGGGCCTTGGAACGGCCAAGCAGCTGGCAGACCGTGGCGTCGATGTCCGAGACCAGGGCCACGTTGGGCAAGGCGGCCAGCCCGTCGTAGTGGTTCGCGCCCCGGGCTTTCTTGAGGGCGATCTCGATGGGATGGGTCTTGATGACGCACTGGATGTCCGGCCGGCGCTCGGCCAGGGCGCGGATGGCCTGGATCCATTGGTCGCGCCGCAGCTTTTCCCGCTCCACCCGCACAAGCACGGTCCCCAGTTCCTTGGTGTAGTCGCTTTGGGTGTCGAAGAGGTCGGCGGCGTTGACGCAATCCTCCGGCGTGTAATCGGCCGTGTGGAAGCCGGTGACGAAGAGCAGGCGCTTGTCGTCGGGATACTTGTCCAATGCCTCCTGGATGGACGGCGACAGCCTGTCCTGTTCCCGCGCCAGGAGGTCCCGGGACGCGTAGACCTCGTAGAGGGGATAGCCGAAGGTCAGGTTGCGCTCGGGGCCGGCGATCTTGCCTTCCTCCAGGAACAGGCCGCCGATATGGCGGGCGTCATGGGGTCCCCAGTAGAGGGAGTAGTCGACCAGCTCGGAGGCATATTTGTCGTAGCCCACGAACTGCTTGAGGTAGTCGTGGCTGGTGTCGTAGCCCGTGCCCCCTTCGGTCTCCAGGGTGACCACGGTCGTGCCGCAGGCCGCCTTGAGGATGGTCGGCAGCCGGGACGTGCCCGTGGAGGTCAGGGGGAAAAGCAGCATGACCTGGGGGTTGAAGGCCAGGACCTCCTGCAGCATCCCCGGCTTGGAATAGTGGACGATCCGTATCACGGCGGCCGGGTCGAAGGTTTTGGCCCAGTGCGCGATCTTGCGCATGATGCGCCCTTCGCGCTCCCTCTTGTTCATGACCAGCAGCAGGTTCATGGGCGTCCCTCCTTTCCGTCCTTGGCCGGCCGCGCCGGGTTGCCGTGGACCGTGGCCCCGGCCGGCACGTCGCGAAGGACGACCGCTCCGGCCCCGACCACGGCTCCGGCCCCGATAATGATGTTCTGCCGGACCACGGCCCCGGCCCCGACAAAGGCCCCGGCCCCGAGCCGCACGCCGCCGCACAGGACGGCTCCGGGCGCGAGGTGGCTGTAGGCGTCCAGCCGGCAGTCGTGTTCCGCCACGGCCCGGGTGTTGACCAGGCAGTGTTCCTCCAGGCGGCAGCGCGGCTGGATCACGGCCCCGGCCATGACCTGGACGCCCGGGCCGGGCACGACGTCCCCGGCGATGACGGCCGAGGGGTGGACCACCCGGGCGGCCGCGAAACCCAGGGACGCGGCCAGCTCGCCCAGGCGTCGGCGCGCGCCGTTATCCCCGGTGGAGCCTACGGCGATGACCACGTCGTAGTCCTGGGGAGACACCTGGCGCAGATAGTCGTCGTCGCCCAGGACCGACGCGCCGAGCAGGAACGTCCCCCAGGCGGCCCGGTCCGGCGTCAGGACGCCGGCCACCGCCACGCCGTCGCGGCGCAGGGCTTCCAGCAACACCACGGCATGGCCGCCGCCGCCAAGGAGCAGAAGGGGTTTCATCGGACCGCGCACCTTGCCGTGATGGCGTCAAGGGTTTGCCGGGCGGCTCCACCGGGCCGGCCCAGACTCTGGCGGGCGGCCTGCCACAGGCCGTGCAGGGCTTCGGCGTCCAGGCCGGCGATCAGCCGAAACGCCTCTTGTTCGCTGTCGGCCATAAGCGCCAGTCCCGCCGTGGCCGGCGGCAGGGCGTCCAGGCCGGTGTAGGCCCGAAAATGCGCCACCACGTCGTGCTCCAGGCCCAGGTACAGGACCGCTCCCAGCGGGGCCGGCGAGACCCGCGACAGGTGCAGGGCGTCCAGGCCGCAGGAGGAAAAAGGCGTCAGGATCAGGTCGCAGGCGCACAGGGCGGCCTCCGCGGACAGCGCCGGCCCGTCCAGGACCGGCCGTCCGGCCGCCGCCAGGGCCGCCCGGACGGTCCGGGCTTGCTCCGGCGTTTCCCGGGGATGCGGGCGGTGCAGAAAAACGGCCTCGGGCCAGGCCGCCGCCGTGTCCCGGGCGGCGGCGGCGGCGCTGGCCGGGTAGCCCGGCAGGCCGTCCAGGGGCTGGCCGAAAAAGCCGGCCAGCCGCTGCGCTCCCAGACCCAGGATCTCGCGGGCGGCCCGGCGCAGGGCCGGGGGGTCGAGCTCGGCGTAGGCGTCGTATTTCGGCCAGCCCGCCACGGCGCACGGGGACGGTGTCCGGGCCGCCGTCACCCTGGCGGCGCAGGCGTCGGGCACCAGAAACGTCTCCCCCCGGGGCCGATAGCCGGGGTTCACGTCGCCCCAGAAATCCTGGAACACAAAGCCCGGGACCCCTTCGGGCCGGGCCGCCAAGAGCGCCTCGTCCAGGCCCGGTTCCGGGCCGGAAACCCCCACGATGACGGCGTCGGGGCTAATCTCCCGCAGCCATGCCCCGGCCGCCTCCCGGGCCGCGTCCGGGCCGTCGTCCACGGCCAGGACCTCGGGAAACGCCTGCCGGAAGATCTCCAGGGCCGGCCGCTGGGCAGCCAGCCGGACCGTGTGGCCGTGCCCGGCCAGGGCGGCCACGGGGGCGAGGTTGCGGGCGGCGTTGACGTCCCGGGCGGCGAAAAGCAGGGTGAGCGGTCCTGGCATGGCGGCTCTAGGGCGCGTCGGCGTCGGGGTTTTGCAGCAGCATTTCGCCGATGAGAAAATCCAGCCGGGTGTCGATGTTGACCGAGCGGGTCCGGGGCATGATCCAGCCCAGGCAGCGCTCGTCGAAAAAGGTGCGGTTTTCCAGGAAATAGTCGGTGCGCACGGCAAAGACCGCGCCGTTTATCTCGTAGACCTTGGGGAAGTCCTGGCTGCGGGCGTGCTGGAGATTGACCCCTTCCAGGGAGAGCACCGGGGCGATGCGGGCGTCGTCGTCCAGGCGAAACATCACGTAGGGGGATTTTTCCGGTTCGGTCAGGGAGACGCAGGCCGGCGCGCCGTGCGACAGGGCCAGCTCCAGACAGGCGTCGATGTCCGCGCCCAGGCGCAGGGGCGAGGTCGGCTGGAGCAGCACCAGCCAGTCGTAGCGCGCCTCCAGGGCCGTGACGGCATGGACGGCCACGTCCACCGACGAGGCATGGTCCCCGGCCAGCTCGGCCGGCCGGACAAAGGGAACCTCGCAGCCGGCCTGCCGAGCCACGTCCAGGATGGCCGCGTCGTCGGAGGAGATGATGAGCCGGTCGATGGCCTTGGAGGCCCGGGCCGCTTCCACGGTCCAGGCCAGCAGCGGCTTGCCGCCAAAGGGCAGGATGTTTTTCCCGGGCAGCCGCTTGGAGCCGCCCCTGGCCGTGATGACGGCCAACACGCTTTGTCCCTGGATCATGGCTTCTCCATGGCCAGGACGGCGACGCCGGCCCGTCCTTCCGGGCCGCAGCCGGCGACCCCGACCTTGACGGTTTTCCCGGGCCTCGCGAGCCGGTAGGCCCAGGCCGTGTCCGATTCCATGGTGGGATTGTCCCGGTAAAAGACCCCGCCTTCCTCCTGGACGGCCAGGAAGGGATGGGGGCCGAAAAGCGGCCGGTCCGCAGCGATGCGGATCAGGTCGCCGTCGCGGGTCAGGCGAAAGCGCGGCGGTTCCCGGTCGGGCAGGCCGCAAGCCAGCCGGGCGGCCGTGTCCGCGCCCGTGTGGCGCAGCCGCACCTCGGGCCGCCGCCGGCTCCCGGCCTGGATCATGTCCCAGGCCCGATTCACCACGGGCCGGATGTCCCGGCGGTCGTGGCAGGTGTAGGCCAGGACGGCCACGCCTTCCTGGGCCGCCTGGTCAAAGGCCGCGTCCACGTCGTCCTGGGACAGGGAGCAGGCGTGGGTGTCCACGTCCAGGCAGCGGAAGATCCAGCGCCGCATGTTTCCCTCGGCCCGGTAGTCGTAGAAGCTGGGGTGGTAGGGCCGCCAGCGGGCCGGCGCGCCGCGCCAGTCGGACTGTTCGCCCGGGCCGCCGATGGGGCATGGGCCGGCCAGGGCCTGGGAGGAATAGTCGAAGGGGATGAACTGTTCGAGCCAAAAGCTCTGGTCGATGCGCTGCACCACCCCGCCGGCCCGCCACAGGGCCGGAAACCAGGACCGCTCCAGCAGCCGCCGGGCCAGGGCCTGCTCGTGCCAGTCGTTGTTGGTCCAGCAGGTGTTGTATTCCAGGGCGTGGCCGCCCACGGGCACCACGTGGAAATGCCAGCCCAGGGCGTCGCCAAAGGGGTTGCCGGCCAGGAACCGGGCGTACTGGTCCCACACGGCGTGGAACCCCACGGCCTTGCGGCGAGGGTTGTCGGCGTAGCCGACCACGTCGATGACGAACCAGGAATACAGATACGGGTTGCCGTCGCTGTCGGGCCTGGCCCGGCGAAAGGCCGGGGAGGTGGCCTGGTCCAACATGGCTTCGACCTCGCGCCAGGTCGTCAGATAGTCCAGCCGCCGGGGGGCCAGGAAACAGGCGATCTCCTGTTCCCGGCCCCCAAGGTCGATGCCCCCGCGCTGCAGGGCCTGCAGCCGGGCCAGGGACGGTTCCAGGTCCAGGCCCTTTTCCTGCCGCAGCCGGTCGAAGGTGGCCTCCAGCGGCTCTTCCATGGGGCCTTCGGCGTCCACGCAATGGACGAGGCAGAGGGTCGGTTCCTGGGGACGCCGGGACTGCATGCCTTATCCTCCGCGCTTGCGGCAGCGCACCACCATGTCCGTGGGGCACTCCGCAAGGGGCGCGCCCAGGGCCAGGACGGCGGCGTCGTGGGTCACGAAGGCCTCGACCACCTCGAAGCGCCGGCGCAGGACCTGAACGAAGTCCGGGTAGTCGGCGATGATTTCCTTGCCGATGGGATCGGCCGTCATGCTCAGCGAACAGAAAAGCTCGCCGCCCGGGGCCAGCACCCGGTCCAGTTCGGCCAGACAGAAGTCCAGCCGGTCGAGCAAAAACCAGAACACGCCGTAGACCACGATCAGGTCGGCGCTGGCGTCGCCCGCCTCCAGGCCTACCTTGAGGTCGCCGACCCGCAGGCGCTCGTCGCCAAGGCCGTGGCGGGTTCGTCCCTGCTCCACGGCCGAGGCGCTGATCTCCACCCCCGAAGCGTCCACGCCCCGGCGGGCGAGCAGGGCGACGAAATCGCCGTAGCCCGCGCCCACGTCCAGGACGCGGGTTGCGGGGCCGCGTCTGGCCGCTTCCCAGGCCACCCACTGGAACTTCAGCAGATGGGTGTCGTGCTGGCTGGCCCACACGTCCGGGCAGTCGCGGTAAGCGCCCTCGAAGTCGCCGACGATCCGCTTGTTGTCGCGGTCGTAGATGTAGGGGTGGTAGTCGGCCATGGCGTTACAGGGAAACGAGTTCGCCCAGGCCCGAGCGGCGCACGGCCAGGACCACGTCCATGACCTTTTTGGCGTCGGCCAGGGAGGCGGCCAGGGGATCGCCGGCCTGGCCGCGCAGTCCGGCCAGGAAATGATCGAGTTCCCCCAGGTACATGTCGTTGTAGTTGCCGCCCTGCATGATCACCTCGGGCTCCTGGCCGGGGATCAGGCGGGTGATGGTCCGCTTGCCGATGTTCCATTCCAGCACGCCCTCGGCGCAGGTCACCTGGAAGAACTCGCGGTCGATCTTGGTGAACAGGTCGATATGCAGGGAAGCGAAAAAGCCGTCGCGCATCCGCAGGATCATTTCGCCGAAGTCGTCGGTTTCGATCTCCAGGTCGCTGTACTTGGTGGAAATGCCGGTCAGGGCCTCGATGTCGCCCAGGAAGAACCGGGTCAGGTCGAACAGGTGGCTCTGGTCGAGCAGGGTGCCGCCGCCCAGGGCCGCCTTGGCCATGTAGAAGGTGCGGTAGTCCTCGTAGGGATGCCAGGAGGGCAGATAGGTGGACATCTCGGCCCGGGCGTACAGGGGCCGGCCCAGGGGACGCTCGGCCAGCAGCTCCCGGAAGCGCCGGGCCACCGGATCGAAGCGGAAGCAGTAGGCCACGAAGGCAAAAAGGCCCTTGTCCTTGACCGCCTTGGCCAGGGCGTCGAACCCGGCCAGATCCGGGCCGATGGGTTTTTCGATCATCAGGTGCGTGCCGGCCTGGGCCAAGGCCAGGGCGTCGCCGTAGTGCAGGGCGGTGGGGGAGGCCACCACCGCGCCGTCGTAGCGCCCGGCCCGCATGGCTTCGTCGCGGGAGGCGAAGAGGTTGGCCTGGGGCAGGCCCAGGGCGGCCACTTCCTGGCGGCGGTCTTCTCGCGGGTCCACGGCGAAGAGGCCGGCGGCCTCGTGTCCCTGGGCCAGAAGGTTGCGGATGTGGCGTTTGCCGATGCTGCCAGCGCCGAGGACGAGAATAGTGCTCATGTCGGTTTGCCTTGTGTGCGGGTTAGAGGGAGAGGGGACGGCGCAGGGCGGCGATGACCCGGTCCTGGGCCGCCGGATCGAGGCCGGGCGTCGCAGGCAGGCTCAGGCCGTCGCGGTAAAGCCGCGTCGCCGTGTCGCAGTGAAAGGATTGGCTGCCCTGGTGGGCGCGGCTGGCGTGCAGGGGTTCCCACAGGGGCCGGGTCTGGATGCCCAGCCCGTGGAGCCGGGCCAGGGCCTGGCGGCTTGATTCGCCGTAGGCCGCTTCATCCAGGAGCACGGTGTACATCCAGAAGGCGCTTTGGGCCCAGGGCGCTTCGGCCATGAGGGTCAGGCCCGGGACATCGGCCAGACCCTTAGCGTAGCGGTCGGCGATGCGCCGCTTTTCCCCCAGCCGCCAGTCGAGCCCCTCCAGCTGGGACAGGCCCAGGGCGGCCTGGAGGTTGGTCAGCCGGTAGTTGTAGCCGACTTCCCCGTGGCGGAATTCCACCGGGTCGTCCTTGGCCTGGGTGCTCAGGTAGCGCATCCGGTCGGCCAGACGCGGGTCCCGGGCCGTGGCCATGCCGCCGCCGCCGCAGGTGATGATCTTGTTGCCGTTGAAGCTGTAGCAGGCCAGATCGCCGCTGCTGCCCAGGGGCGCGCCCCGGTAGGTCGCGCCCAGGCTCTCCGAGGCGTCTTCCACCACGGCCAGGCCGTATTCCCGGGCCAGTTCCATAAGCGGGTCCATGTCCACGGGATGGCCCAGGGCGTGGACCGGGACGACGGCGGCGATGCGGCGTCCGGTGTCCCGATTGCGCAATGACCCGTCGGCCAGGCGGCGCTGGCCGGCCAGGAAGTCCCGGACCTTGTCCACGTCCATCTGCCAATAGCGGGGCTCGGCGTCCATGAAGACCGGGAAGGCTCCCAGGTAGCGCACGGCGTTGGCCGGGGCGATAAACGTCATGTCGGAGACCAGGACCTCGTCGTCCGGCCCGACTCCGGCCGCCGACAGGGCCAGATGCAGGGCGGAAGTGCCGTTGACCATGGCCACGGCGCCGGGGGCCTGCTGGCGGCGGGCGAAGGCTTCCTCGAACCGGATCACGTAGCCGCCCACCGAGGACACCCAGCCCGAGTCCAGGCAGTCCTTGACGTAGGTCCAGGCGTTGCCGTCGATGACCGGGACGCTCAGCGGCGTGAAATCATCCTTGGCCATGGGTCTCGAACCTCCGGCGATACCAGGGCAGCGTGTCGGCCAGGCCGGCTTCCAGGGAGACTTGCGGGAAAAATCCCAGGCCGCGCAGCCGGGTTATGTCCGGGCAGCGCCGGTCGATGGGGTCGGCCTGGTCCACGGCCTCGACGATCTGGCGTTCCAGGCCCGCCACCTGCAGCAGCGTCCGGGCCAGCTCGCCGATGGCGTGCTCCTCGCCGTCGTTGCCGATGTTCACGGTCAGGTCCCGGATATCCGGGCGGTCCATGAGATGGAGCATGGCCCCGACCGCGTCGCTGACGTGGCAAAAGGCCCGGCGGTGGCCGGGATTATAGACCTCAAGGGGTCCGGGACTTTTGATGGCCCGTTCGAAAAGCTGCGGGATCACGTGGGAAAAGCCCATGCGCGGACCATAGACGTTGTGGAAGCGGGCGATGACGAAGGGCAGGCCGGCCTGGGCGCAGGCGTGGGTCACGGCCAGCTCGCCGAAGATCTTGCCCCCGGCGTAGGTGGCCCGGGGCGCGGACAGCTCGGTCAGGGCCAGGGGCACGTTCTCGGGCGTGGGCACGGGCAGGGGGGTGTACAGCCGCGTCCAGGCATAGGCCTCGCTGGTGGAGGCGAAAAAGAACTTGGCCCCGCCGCCGGCCGTGAACCAGTCCAGCAGCAGCAGGGTGGCCATGCTGTTGATGCGCAGGGTGTCCCAGGGATGGTCCATGACGTTGCGCACGCCGACCACGGCCGCCAGATGGTAGACCGCGTCGTAGCCGTTGCCCAGGCGGGCCTGGCTGGCTGGATCGGACAGGTCGGCCTGGATAAAGGCCACGCCGGGTTGGGCGAGCAGGGCGTGCAGATCCGCGTCGGCCTCGCCCCGGCGCAGGTTGTCCACCAGGGTGACCTGGACGCCGTCCCGAACCAGGCGCGCGGCCAGGTGCAGGCCGATAAATCCCGCGCCGCCGGTGATAAGGACGCGCTTAGGGGCGTTGGTCATGGGGCGTTCCTCCGGGTCCGTGGTGATAGCCGAGGCGTCGCCAGTGGCCCTTGCCTGTTCCGGCCAGACGGCAGCCGGCGTCAAACAGGGTCCGGGCCTTGTCGTCGGTGAGGATGTTCTGGGCGTCCACCACGGCCGGGGTCCCGCCGGCCATGGCCAGGAGCCGGGCCCGGTCGAGGTCTCGGTAGGCCTTGTGGGCCGTGGCCAGGATGACGACTCCCGCGCCGTCCAGGGCGTCTTCCAGCCGGGCGGCAAACCGGGTGCCGGGATGGTCCCAGCCGTCCAGGCAGGGGTCGTGGGCCACGACCACGGCCCCGTCGCCACGCAGGGCGTCGGCCAGGACGGCCGAGGGTGTGGAGCGCACGTCCGGGACGTCGGGCAGATACGACGCGCCCAGGATGGCCGCCTTGACCCCGGCAAGGCCGCCGGGCACGACCAGCCGGACCAGCCCGGCCGTGTGCAGGGGCATGGCGGCGTTGATGGCGATCGCCCGCAGGGAGGTTTCCAGGCGGACCCCGCCGGGAAACAGGTTGTCGGCGGCCCACTGGGCTAGCAGGGCGTCCTTGGTCAGGCAGTAGCCGCCCACGCCCAGGCCCGGCTGGCGGATGTTGTCATGGGTGCCGCGCCGCTTGCGGATGGCCTCGATGACGGCGAACAGATCCACCCCGGCGGTTTCGGCCAAAAGGGTCCATTCCTGGATGAAGGCGATGTTGGTGGCCCGGTAGGCGTTTTCCAAAAGCTTGGCCATTTCCGAGGCGGCCGGCGAATCCAGACGGGTGAGCGGGTGTTTGTCCACGTCGCAAAAGCTTTCCAGGAAGGCCCGGGCCAGCTCGGTGGATGGCGCATCGACGCCGGCATAGACCCGCCAGAAGTCGCGGATGGAGGCGACGTAGCCCGGCCCGGGCATGACCCGTTCGTAGGCGTGGGCCAGCCGGGGCCGGACGTCCAGGCCCCGGGCGGCCAGCTCGCGCGACAGCACGGGCAGGATCAGCTCCTGGCAGGCCCCGACGGGCACCGTGGTTTCCACCAGCACCAGGGCTTCCGGCCGCATCAGGCGGCCGACCTCGGCCATGGCTTCGGCAAAGCTCCCGGCGTCCACGATCAGGGCGTCGGCCACCCCGCCGTCGCCGATCCGGGCGTCCAGGGGCAGGTCCACGACGATGACGTCGGCCAGGGCCAGGGCCCGGGAATCCGTGGCGGCGGCCAGATTGCCGCGCTCCAGGGCCGCCCGGCGCACGATGCCCGGCAGGGCCGGGTCCGGGGAGGCGAAGGGAAAGCGGCCGGCGTTGAGGCAGGCCGCCTTGCGCCGGCCTTCCGGGGTGGGCTGGTCCAGGCCGATGACGAAATGCCGGGGCTCGTTCTCGCCGGCGTCGGCGATGACCGGGGCCACGGCGGCCCCCACGAAGCCCAGGCCCAGCACCGTGACCACGGTCTTGCCCTGGGCGCGCCAATGCTCCGCCCGCGCCGTCAGGGCCTCGAAAGACGGCTGGCCGTGGTTTTCGGCCTGGGGCGACGGCTCCAAGGGGCGTCCCGGGGTCGCGCAGGCGTTATCGAAGCTGGCTTGGCGTGCGGGCATCGCAGTGTTCCTGTCTGGCTCTGTCGTATTCGGAGTGGCTGCCGATATCGAGCCAGTACTCGATGATGGGGAAGCCGCTGACGTTTTGGCCGTCGGCGATGAGGCGTTCGATGAGTTCGGGCATGTCCAGCCGCCGGTCGCGTTCGATGGAGGCCGCCACCTCGGGGGAAAGCACGTACAGGCCGGCGTTGGTCAGATACGAGTAGGTGGGCTTTTCCACCAGGGAGACCACCTTGTGGCCGTCGCAGCGCAGCACGCCGTAGGGCACCTGCAGCTGGTAGCCGCGCATGGCCACGGTCAGGGCCGCGCCGTGCTCCCGGTGGAACTGGAACATGGCGTTGAAATCCACCGCCGTCAGCACGTCGCCGTTGATGACCAGAAGCGGGATGTCCGAGGGCGGCAGGAGGCCGATGGCCCCGGCCGTGCCCAGGGGGGTGGTCTCGCGGATGTAGGTGATCTCCACCCCGAAATCCTCGCCCGTCCCGAAATGGTCCACGATCTTCTCGGCCAGGTAGTGCAGGGAAATGAACACCCGGCCCACGCCGGCCTTGCGCAGCCGGGCGATGATGATTTCCAGCAACGGCCGGTCGCCGATGGGCAGCATGGGCTTGGGCAGGCAGTCGGTCAGGGGCCGCAGCCGCACCCCGAAGCCGCCGGCCATGACCAGGGCGTTTAAGGGCATCCGGGTGCGCGGGGCAAAGGACTCCAGGAACACGACATCGACCACGCGGTCTTCCCCGTCCAGCACGGGCAGATGACGGATGCGCCTGGCCCGCATGAGGGCCGCCATTTCCTCGGCGTCCTGCCCCAGGCGGCCGCAGATGGGGCCTGGGGCGTGGGCCTTGGCCTCCAGGAGCTTGCCGGCCGAATCGTCGATGCCGCAGCCGTCGAGAAAGGCCCGGCGGATGTCGCCGTCGGTGATGGTGGCCAAAAGCCGGTTCTGGCCGTCCACCAACAGCACCAGGCCGGAGGCGTTTTGCTCCATGAGCGCCATGACCCGCCCGATGGTCTGGGACGGAGACAGGCAGAAGGCCTGACGATCGAAGGTTTCCCCGGCCATGCGGTCTACTGTGCCTGGTGTCGCAGCGTCCATTGCCCGCCCTCTTTTTTCCAGAGATGCTCGGAGCGGAAACCGTCGCACAGGGCGATGAACCGGTCCCGGTCCAAGCCAAGGTATTCCAGGACTTCGTCGAGATAGCGCGAGGGGAATTCCCCGTCGTACTGGCGCACCAGGCGCACGGCCTCCTCGCGCAAGAGATGCTTGTTGCGGATCTCCTGGGAGGCGTCGTAGCTGGCCCGGCCAAGGCCGAATTTGATGAAGGTCGTGTAGTAGTGCAGGTCGTCGATCTTGTCGTCGATGCTGTTGTACTTGCTGTAGGTGCCTTCGGAGCGGAAGGGGCGCGGCACGAACCCGGCGTTCTCGACCGCGTAGTAGAAGGCTTCCTGGGGCGTCCATTTGACGTAGTAGCCCAGGTAATGGACCTCCATGGACGATTTTTCCACGGCCTCGTGGTTGGCCGGCAGATAGGGGTTCAAATCGCCCAGGGTCAGCCCGTGCTCGTCCATGAGCCGGGAGATGGGCAGCCCGGCCAGATGGAGGCGGGAGAGGTTGGTCATGGTGAAATAGGCGTGCTCGCGCAGGGAACTGGCCGTCTCGGCGATGGGATTGCCGTACTCGGCCTCGGACTCGCCGTAGAAGATCAGCGGAATGTTGAACTGCAGCGCGATCTTGGGGGCCAGGTTCTTCTGGCCGAGAATGAAGGTCTGGAAGGGGTGGAGCAGGTTTTCCAGAGCCAGCCGGGTGAGGAGGCGGTGGACCCGGCCGTTGGGCTTGAAGGTGATGTTGTCGAACCCGCCGGTCTCGATCCAGGACAGGAAATTCTGCCGGCCGTAGTCGGTGTAGAGCAGGGGCGGCCAGGTCACGGTCAGCGGGTGCATCCCGTACTTGTATTTGAGCAGGTGGGCGGCCATGACGCTGTCCTTGCCGCCGCTGCCCGGCACCAGGCAGTCGTAGGAGCCGTCGTTCTTGCGGTGCCGGTCGAGCAGGGCCAGAAGCCGGCGCTCGCGGTCCTCCCAGTCGATGTCCTCTTTGCGCTCGGCATAGCGGCAGGCGTCGCACACGCCCTCCTCGTCGATGCGAAGCGTCGGCGTGATCCTGTCCGGGGTGTGCAGGAACTCCGGATAGGAGGACGGCCGCTGGTTGGACATGACGCAGCGGGTGCAAAACCGGACTTCGCTGGGGAGGCCGTAACGGGCCGACAGGGCTTGGGACATGCGGATTCCTTTCACGGGGCCTGGTGTTTGGCGGCGGCGATGTCGGCCACGAACCGCCGGTACAGGGCCAGGCCGTCCCGGCCGCTGCGTTCCGGATGAAATTGGCTGGCGAAGGTCGGACCCTGGCGCAGGGCGGAGCAGAAGCGGACGTCGCCGTAATCGGTCACGGCCACGGCCGGGGCCGGGTCGGCCAGCTCCACGGCATAGGAGTGGACGAAATACATGGGCACGTTGTCCGGCAGCCCGGCCAGGGGCGTGCCATCCCAGGCCCCGGGCGCGGTGGGGCGCAGGCCGTTCCAGCCCACGTGCGGCACCTTGAGCCGCCGGCCGTCCCGGTCCCGGGGCGGCTCGATGCGCCGGACCTCCCCGGCCAGGACTCCCAGGCCCTTGTGGGTCCCGAACTCGTGGCCGGTTTCCAGCAGCAGCTGCATCCCCAGGCAAATGCCCCACAACGGTTTGGTTTGGGCCAGCTCCCGCAGCGGCTCCACCAGCCCCAGGGCGCGCAATTCGGCCATGGCGTCGCCAAAGGCCCCCACCCCGGGGAGGATGACGCCGTCGGCCGCCTCGATCTCGGCCCGCCGGGAGGTGATAAGCGGCCTTGCCCCGACGTGTTCGCAGGCCCGGGCCACGCTGAAGAGGTTGCCGAGGCGATAATCCACGATGGCGATGGTGATGGGGGCCATGGCCTGGTTCATGGGGCCTCCCCGGCCGGCCGGACGTCCAGGCCGTCTTCCAGAAGACGCTTTTTGAGCCGGGGCAGATCCCACTGGCCGAACCGGGCGATCTGGCCGCCCCGGCGCAGGTATTCCACGTTGCCTTCGCCCTCGAAGTCCTGGGCTTCGTCTAAAAAGAGCCGGGCCGCGCTGTAGTGGACCATGGAGGCCAGGGCCACGGCGTCGGCGCGCCCCTGGCGCACGGCCGCCGCCACATGCTCGGGCTTGGCCGCGCCGCCGCCCGCGATCACGGGCACGGGCACGCTTTGGGCCACGGCGGCGATAAGCGGCAGGTCGAACCCTTGGCCCAGCCCTTCCTTGGCGATGGCGGTGACCAGCAGTTCGCCGGCCCCCAGCTCCACGCCCCGTCTGGCCCAGTCCAGGGCGTCCATGCCCGTGGTCTGGCGGCCGTAGCGGGTCAGGACCTCGTAGCCTCCCTTGCCCGTGGGCGCGGCGTCGATGGCCAGGACCACGGTGGAGGAGCCGAAAGCCTTGGCGGCCTGGCTGATGAGCTCCGGGGTTTCCACGGCGGCGGTATTGAGGGCGACCTTGTCCGCGCCGGCGCGCAGCACGTCGCGGATGTCGTCCAGGCCGCGCAGGCCGCCGCCCACGGTCAGGGGGATAAAGATCTCGGAGGCGGCCCGGCGGATGATCTCCAACATGCTGTCGCGGTTAAAAAGGCTGGCCACCACGTCCACGAACAGCAGCTCGTCGGCCCCGGTCTCGTAGTAGTGCCGGGCGAAGCGGTGGGGCTTGCCCAGAACCCGCAGCCCCTCGCAATTGACGCCCTTGACCAGGTTGGGCCCCTTGAGGTCCAGGCGGGCGATGATCCGCGTGTTCACGGCCGCTCCTCCCCAACCCGGGGCGCTTGGGGCAGGTCATGGAAGCGCTTGCACAAAAGCCGCTGGGCAAGGGGTTCGCGGCGCAGCCGCTCCAGGATGCGCCCCACGGCCCGGCCGTCGCCAAAAGGGCTGCCCAAGGCCCGGCAGGCGGCGGCGAAGGCCGGCGACACGGCCCGGGCGATGGCCTGGGCGATGGCCTGCCGGTTGGGGGCGGCGTCGATGACGTTGGCGGCCCGCAGCCGGCCGTCCTGGCGCGAACCGATGTTGACCACCGGCAGGCCGAAGGACGGCGCTTCGAGCAGGCCCGAGGAGGAATTGCCGACCATGGCGGCGCAGTGGGTCATGGCGGCGTAGTAGCGCCGCGCGCCCAGGTTCTCCACGAGCCGCCAGTGGGGCCTTTGGGCCACATGCTTCCGAAGGGCGGCGTGCATGGCCCGGCCGGCGCTGTCGGCGTTGGGGCAGGTGGCCAGCACGGCCAGGCCGGCGTCGTCCAGGGCGGCCAGCAGGGCGTCCATCTGGGCCGTGGTCTCCCCGGGCTCGGTGGTGACCGGGTGAAAGGTGCACAGCAGGGTGGGCCGGGCCGGGTCCAGGCCGAGCTCGGCCAGAAAGGTTTCCCGGTCCGGCAGGCCGGCGGCCGCCTCCCGGATGGCGTCCAGGGCCGGCGCGCCGCTTATGGTCACGCGCCAGGGTTCCTCGCCCATCTGGATCACCCGCCGGGCGTATTCCGGGTGGGCCACGAAATGCAGATGGGACAGCTTGGTGATGGCGTGGCGGAAGCGCTCGTCGATGGCCCCTTCGGTGCGCTCCCCGCCGTGGATGTGGGCCACGGGCAGGGGAAAGGGCACGGCGGCGGCGGCGGCGGCGAACATCTCGAAGCGGTCCCCCAGGACCACCAGGATGTCCGGGGGGCGGCGCTGGAACAGCCGGGCGAAGCCGCACAGGCCAAGGCCCATGGACAGCCCGGTGCCGACCGGCCCGTCCGAGGCCAGCAGCATGTCCACCGGCTCGGTCTCGGCAAAGCCGTCGGCCTCGATGTCCCGGACGGTGGCCCCGAATTCCGGAGCCAGGTGCATGCCGCAGACGTACAGGCGCGGGACCAGCTCCGGGTCGTCGCGCAGCGCCCGCAAAAGCGGCCGGTAGATGCCGTAGTCCGACCGGGCGGCGGTGACCACGCCGATGGTTCTCATGCCAGCATATCCAGGGAAAGGGGTTCGTGCCGGGCGATGTCCCGGACGGCCGCGCGGCCGATGACGGCGCACAGGCGGCCAGGCGGCAGGCCATTGGCCGGGCGCATGGCCGTGACCATGTCCTCGGCCAGGACCGTCCCCTTGGGAATGTCCCTGGCCGCCACCAGACTCTTGCGGACCAGCCGGGCGGTGGCCGTTTCCTGGGGCGAGGGCCGCTTGACGCCGTCGCCCAGGGCCGCCTCCACCAGACGCACGCCCCGGACCAGGGCCCGCAGCCCTTCGGGGTCCAGGGAGGCCTTGTGGTCCGGCCCGGGCAGGCTTTGGTCCAGGGTGAAATGCTTTTCGATGACGCAGGCCCCCAGGGCCGTTGCCGCCAGGGCCACCTCGATGCCCGGGGTGTGGTCGGACAGGCCGGCCGGCACGGCGAAGGCCGTGGCCAGCGTGGCCATGGCCCGCAAGTTGGCCTGGGCCGGATCGGCGGGATATTCGGTGGTGCACTGGAGCAGGACCAGCCCGGGGCCGCGCGCGGCCTCCACGGCCGCTTCCACCTCGCCCAGCCGGGCCATGCCCGTGGACAGGATCATGGGCCGGCCCTTGGCGGCCACGTGGCGCAGGAAGGGATGGTTGTCCAGGTCGCCCGACGAGATCTTGTAGCCGGCCACGCCCAGGGATTCCAGAAAATCGGCGCTTTCCCGCTCAAAGGGGGTGCACAGGTACAAAAGCCCCAGTTCCTCGCACAGGGCCTTGCAGGCGGCGTGGGCCGCCTCGTCAAGCTCCAGGGCGCGCAGCATGTCGCGCTGGGAAGGGGAGCCGCCGAGGTTGCGGCGCTGGTAGGCGCAGGCCGGAGCTTCGGCGGACACCAGCTTGTCCGCCCGAAACGCCTGGAATTTCACGGCGCAGGCCCCGGCCTGGGCGGCCGCCCGGACCAAGGCCAGGGCGGTTTCGGGGTCGCCGTTGTGGTTGACCCCGGCCTCGGCGATGACCAGGCACGGCGCGCCCGGGCCGACGCGCCGGCCGCCGATGACCACGCCGGGGATCATGACGCGCGCTCCCGCAACAGCAGTTCGGCCAGCCTGAGGTCAAAGGGCGTGTCCACGTCCAGGGAGCGCGCCGCCGGCATGACCAGGGCGTAGGTGCGGTCGGTGTAAAAGGTCTGCTTTTCCAACAGCACCGAGGATTTGATCAGAAAAATGGCGCCGTTGACGACGTGGCCGGACCGGGCCGTCTGGCGCGGCTGATAGCCCTGGGCGTAGGCGGCCTGGGGCAGGACGCGGCCGGCCTCGTCCAGCTCCCGGACCAGATGGAGGTCGTCGCGCGGGGCCAGGGACACCACGGCGTCGGCGTCCCGGGCCAGGGCCAGGTCCACGGCGTCGTCCACGTCCCGGCCCAAGCGCAGGGGCGAGGTCGGTTGCAGAAGGACCAGCCAGTCCGGCAGCCGGCCTTGCTCATCCCGCAGCCAGCCCAGGGCGTGGAGCAGGACCGGAATGTGCGGCGAGTCGTCGCCGGAAAGCTCAGGGGGGCGCAGGAACGGGACATCCGCGCCATGGGTCCGGGCCACCTCGGCGATGTCCGGGTCGTCGGTGGAAACCAGGATGCGACAAACATGCCGGGAGTCCCGGGCCGCGTCGATGGTCCAGGCGATAAGCGGCCGCCCCGCGCACGGGGCGATGTTTTTTCGGGGTATGCCCTTGGAACCGCCGCGCGCGGTAATAAGGGCCAGGACCTCAGGCATATGTTCCCTCCGCCGGTGGCGGTGCTCCTTGTCCGTCAAGCGCCTGCAAGGCCAGGGCAGGGATGGTTCCTGTCCCGCCGGGGCGGATGGTCTTCATGCAGCCGTGTTGTTGGGGACACCCCATCTCCAGCGACGACAGCAACCGCCGTCCGAGAATGCCCTGTGCTTGACTGGCCGCAGCGTCAGCAACGAAACGATCGATGTGGAGCGTCAACCATATCATCGGGAACCGTTGCGTTGGCAACGGACTGTCCGAAACCAAGGCGGGCGATATCTTGCAAGTCCCGGACCTTGTTTGTCCGATACAGCCCGACAGCCTTTGTGAGGATGGTATCCGCTGCTATTTAGACCGGATACGCAGGTGCGGCATGAAAAGCAAGCGCTTGCGGGGTGTCCCTTACAGTATTGAAAGCCGCAGTCCGGGCATGGGACAGCGTCATGCCATCGTCGAGTCTTTGACGGGATGGGTTCGGGCGTTTCCGCGATGGCGACCGGCAGAAGCGCCGCAGGGGCGCAACACGGCCTGTAACGGGAAGCCGGCGGCCCGGCCTGGGCTGTTCGACCGGCCGCGTCGGGCGGGACAATAAGGGAATAGGCCGCTTCCGGCGCGTGCGTGCGGGCCGGCGCGGGCTTGCTGCACGAGCAACGCCGGCCACGGGAGAGGTGTCCGGCCATGGCGGGGGCGGCGGGCGGGACAGCAAGGGCACTGTCCGCTTCCGGGTCGCGCGGGCGGGCCGTAGGGGCAGCGCCCGACACAGGCCAGAGAGCCAGCCGCCTCGGTGGGCGCGTCAGGCGCGGGGCCAATGCCCCAGGGCGGGCAAGGCCGAAGCGGCGGAAGCGGCGGGGGGAGAATCAGCCGGTCAAAGGCGGCCGGGGCGTTGGCGCACGGCCGGGCCAAACGACGGTGTCGCGTCCACGCCAGGCGCGGCCGGGGTTTTCCCGTCACCGGCGAAAGTGCGGCTGGTTTCGCGGGACGTGGGGAGCGTGTCGCGTCCCTTAAAAAATACGCTCGTACTTTTTAAAAAAACACATGATTCTAGTCGTTTGCCGACAAACAGCCAGAGGCGCTTTTCGCGGTCGCAACACTAGGCCGGCTCGCCGCGTCCGACCCACACGTTTTTGAGCCACGTTTCCTCCGGCCCCTTCCGGCCTTCCAGGGCCTGTTCCCGTTCTTGCCGGCTCAGGCCGAGCAGCCAGGCCTTGAACCGGGCCTGCCGGGCGTTTTCGCGGCTTTGGGCCAAAGCTGCGGCTTCGTTGGCCGCGTCCAGCTCGGCCTGCTCCTCGGCGCTGACGTAGCCGGCCGGCCGGCGATAGTACCCCTGGCTGGCCAGGGACCGGAACACCCAGGCGCAGGGATCGGCCACGGGCTTGCCGGTCTTGTCCAGCATTTTTCCTTCGGCCAGTTCCCATTCGGCGTGGTCCAGCCCCTGAACGACGCGGTCGGCGGATTTGCCGAGCTGGGCCAGGGCGCTGTGGATCTGTTCGAGCTGCTCCAGGCCGAACCCGGTCCGGGCCAGGCAGGGCCAGGAGGTTCGCAGGGTTTCCAAGGAGATCGAAAGATTCTTTCTTTCTATCTTAAGAGGGGCGTTTGCCCTGTTGGATTCAACTGTTTGATGCAACTGTCGGATTGGTCCGTTTTGTTTGTATGCTTGGCTTGTCTGCTTTTTTTGTATGCTTTGTTTGTCTGTCTGTCCGCCGCGCCAGAGGTCGGCCAGGGCCTCGGTGGGGGACAGGGACAGGGCGCGGTTGCGGCCGGCTCCCCACTGCTCCTTGCGCAGCCAGCCGGCGGCGACGAACTTGTCGACAATGGTCCGGGCCGTGCCCAGGGGAACACCGGTTTCAGCGGCAATGACAGCGTAGGTCGTGACCATGGGTCCGGTTTCCAGGAAGTGGGCGGCCAGGGTTTTCTGGGCAGCCGTGGCCAGGGGGAGCCGGGGCGGCAGGCGCATGGCGGGCGCGGTTTGACTGCCGGATTTGTCTGCTTCCTTTGTCTGTTTCGTTTGATCGTCTGCTTTGTCAGCTAAATTAGACTGCCCCTTTTTTGTGCTGGCTTTGTCTGCGTGTTTTGACTGCGCGATGGGTGTGTCCGGCTTGTCTGTCTGACTGCCCGGTTTGTCTGCTTGGTTTGTCTGCTCGTCTGTCGAACCGGACTGTTGTAATGCGCTGACGAGTTCAACTGACGGACTGGACTGTTGAATCAGACTGTCGGATTCAACTGTCAAATTTGTCTGTTCGCTTTGTCTGCTGGCTTCGGGGGCCGGCGTCGCCGGCTGGACGGGCGCGGCCACGGCCGGCTCGGCTGGCTTGGGTTCAAGGCTCGGCGCGCCGGCGGCCGGCTGGCCGGCCAGACGGCTTTGGGCCGCCTTGCGCAGCAGTTGTGTCATCGACGTCGCCATGGCCTGCTCCGGGAAAGTTATTGCGACAGGATGCCCAGCAATTCCGTGGCCAGGGACCGGTAGGCCTGGGCGCCGGGGCTTTTCGAGGCGTGGCGCAGCACGGTCTTGCTGAGCATCTCCGACTGTTGGATGTCGGTATTGACCGGGATTATGGTGGAAAAGACCTTCCCGGGGTAGCTCAGCTGGATCTGCTCGATGGTCACCCGGCTGACGGCGGTGCGCCGGTCGGCCTTGTTGATGAGCAGGCGCAAAAAACGGCCGGACGGATTGTCCGGGTCGGCCTGGGCGATGCCGCCGATGGTTTCGATGGTGCGGTCCAGGCCGTCCATGGCGTAGCGGCTGCCGGCCTCCACGGGCACGAGGATGAAATCCGAGGCGATCATGGCCTGGATGGAGAACAGGCCGAGGTTGGGCGGGCAGTCGATAAGCGTGAAGTCAAAGGCCTTGGCGGCGTGGGCTCGCAGCCGGTCGCGCAGCATGTACCAGCCGTAGTCGTCGCGGCGGGCCAGGGCCGGCTCCAGGGCGGCGCTGTCGGTCTTGTTGGGCAGCACGTGCAGCCGTTCGTAGTCCGGAGCGGGGCTGATGCAGGTCTCGGCCGCGACGCCGTCGCCGTCGAGCAGCTCCAGCAGGCTGTTGCCGCCCCAGGGGCTGCCGAGAAAGGTGCTGGTGAGGTTGCACTGGCTGTCGGCGTCCACGATAAGGACGCGTTTTTTGCGGGCGGAAAGGGCGTGGGCCAGGTTGGCCGTGGTGGTGGATTTGCCGACCCCCCCCTTGTTGTTGGATACGGCGAGTATGACGCCCATGATGTTAACCTCCCTGTGTGAGTCTGCCAGATGCCGTGGTTAGCACCGGGCATCCATGTTTTACAAGGGGTTTTTAGGGGTATTTACCATCTTTGATGGCCCTGTCCCAAGGACCGCCAGCCAGTCCATGATGGATGGCTCCGAGGGCTTGCCCTCTCGGGCGGGCCAAAGCCTGGGCCGAAGCCCCGGAAAATCGCCCAGGCCATGCCCGGCGCTCGCCGCCCTGGCCGGGCGACGATGCCCAGGCTGGGTCGGTGTCGTTTTGAAGTGTACCCTAACCTGACGTCAGGGCGGTGGAGCCAAAAGCGTCAGGATAGCCTCGAATACGCCTTTTCTTGACGCATGACCGGCGAAGTCATAGAGTTCTTCCTGACATTTGCGCGCGGGAGGCGATATGCAGGGACAACGGATCGGTTACGTGCGCGTGAGCAGCCTTGACCAGAACCCGCAGCGGCAACTCGAAGCCCTTCGGGCGGACAAGGTGTTCATGGACACGGCTTCGGGCAAGGACACCAGCCGGCCCCAGCTGGAGGCGCTGCTGGACTATGTACGCGAAGGCGACGTGGTGACGGTGCACAGCATGGACCGCCTGGCCCGCAACCTCGACGACCTGCGCCGTCTGGTGCGGGGGCTGACCGAGCGCGGGGCGTGCATCGAGTTCGTGAAGGAAGGCTTGCGGTTCAGCGGCGAGGATTCGCCCATGGCCAGGCTGATGCTGTCGGTGATGGGCGCGTTCGCCGAGTTCGAGCGCGCCCTGATTCGCGAACGCCAGCGCGAGGGCATCGCCCTGGCCAAGCGGCGCGGCGCGTACCGGGGCCGCAAGCGGAAGCTGTCGGCCGAGCAGGGGGAGGCGTTGCGGCGGCGGGTCGCGGCCGGCGAGAAAAAGGCCCAGCTCGCCCGGGAGTTCGGCGTCAGCCGGGAAACCGTGTATCAGTATCTCAAGCCGCAGGCCTGATCCCGGCGCGCCTCCTGGCGAGCGCCGGCGGACAGGCCGGCCCTGGCCCGAAAACGCGGCCGCTTGTGGCGGCGCTTTGCGGCGGCGTCCCGGGGCGAACCCCCTGCGGCCGCCCGGGCGGGCAAGACGCCCGGCCCGCCGTCAATCAGGCAAAGTCCAATCCGTAGTGCGGCTGGGAAACCGTCTCGGCCGTCCTGACCATGATCGCGGCCAGCGTATCCAGGTATTCGCCGGCTTCCGGCCAGGGGTAGCCGATCCGGTCGTGGCATTGCCCCAGATGCTCCGTGGCTTTTTGGATGCCTTCGAATTCGAAAACCAGCCAGCTCATGGTCACGTAGGTGAAAAAGCGGCTGTGCAGGCTGTGCTCTGCCTGCCAGGCCCGGTCCATGCCGGCGAGCATTTCCGCCGGGGGGATTTGGCCGCGAAGGGGGGCGGCGAGCACGTCCGACGGAATCTGGCGCGTGTAGAGATAGACCCGGGACCCATGGTCGTCGCACAAGATCTGAAAATACTCGGCCAGATGGACCATGGTCAGGTTGATCCAGGGGCAGCTGTGGTCGTTGTAGTCCTGTTGGATGAGCAGGGAACGGCCGGGGATCAGCCGCGAAAAAAAGCGCGACAGGACCACGTCGTTGAGTTCCCAGCTCTTGGCGATGTCGACGAAGAGGATGCCGATGGGTTGAAACGGCGGCGCAGCCTGCAGGAAATCCCCGGCATGGACGAAAACCGAGCGCGCGTGCTGGCCAAGGGTGCGCAGCAAAAACGGCATGGTGGACATGCCTGGCCGGGTGTCCGGCCCCAGATACTCCAGATAGGACTCATCGGTCGGGGCGATGAAAATGTCGTAGGAGTGGATGCGGTAGTCCTTGTTCGAAATCCCGGTGTTGGCCGCCAGGCCCGTGGCCAGGGAGATGCTGGAGCCGCCAAGAAAGCTCCCCAGGTCGACGATGGCTTCGCCGTCGGTCAGATCGAATTCCCGCGCCAGCCAATGCAGCATTCGCCGCTCGTTTAAGCTCAACATGGACAGCATGTTGTGCAGCCATGGTTCGTCGGCGACTTCCCGGTTCCAGGAGTGGCAGGCAATTCGATCAATGAGGGTCGACATGACATTGTCCTTGGGTCTGTTCCGGGAGAGGGGGCAAGACCGCCCGCCCCGGGCTTGCGCTGCCCAGGGGTGGCCCGGCGTTGGCCAACGGCGTGATACGGCCTGCCTGAAGGCGTGTTTGACGGGCTTCATAAAACGCTTGGAGCGCCGTTGGCAACCGTTTGCGGATATGGAATCCTGGATATGTCGCCCCGCGCCGGCAACGGGGGCATGCCCCGCGCCGCGATCCTCACGCCGACCGCAATCGGTCCAGCCGCACAAAGCTCACCCAGACGCCAAGACGGCGGGCATCATCGGACAGGCCCAGGGAGGCCGGGGAGCTGACGCCCTGCAGCGACAGCGTCAGGGCCGCCTCGTCCCGTAACGGGCGATCCGGAAAAACCGCAAAGGACGCCGGCCGGGTTTCGCCCTGGGGCGCGTCCCAGCGCACCAGGCCGATCTCGCGGCCATCCAGGGCCAGGCGCAGTTCCAGCAGGCTGCCCGGATGGCGCAAAAAAGGCTTGAAGCAAAGGGTCAGGACCAGGCCTTCCCGGCAGGCCTCGGGCAGGGCCAGCACCAATCGCGCCTGTTCGCCGTCGGTCCAGCGGCCTTGCCCCTCGCCGTGGCTCCAGCCTTCCTTCAGGACTTCCAGCGCTACGGCATCGTCGCCCAGGGCCAGGCTCTGGCCCAAGGGGAGGGTATGGGGCGGGCGGTAGGTCCGGGCGTCGGGCCAGGCGGCCTGGTGGTCCGGCGCGTGCCGGCGCGCCAGCCGGGCGAACGCCTCGACCATCCGGTCGGCCTGGAACAGGTCCAAGGCGCGCTGCCGGCCGCGCCGGCCCAGGGCCAGCCGGGCGTCGGGGTCCCCGGCCAGCCTGGTCACGGCCTCCACCAGGGCCGCCGCCGCGCCGTGGGGGTCTTTGCCCGGATCGGGCGTCAGGATGCCGGCGTCCCCAAGCTCCTCGGGAATGCCGCTGATGGCCGAGGCGATCACCGGCACGCCCTTGGCCATGGCCTCCATGATGCTCAGCGGCATTCCCTCGGCCTCCGAGAGCAACACGAACAGGTCCGCCGCCGCCAGCCAGTCGTCGATGTCCGAGCGCTGGCCAAGGACCAGCACCTGCCGCGAAAGGCCCCGGGCATCGACCTGGGCCATGAGCTCGCCGGCCGCGTCGCCCTGGTGGTGGCCGATCCAGACAAACAGCGGGCGTCCCCGGGGCAGCCCGCGCCGCGCCAGCTCCGCCCCGGCTTCCAGCAGATGCCGGTAGCCCTTGCGGGGTTCATAGCGGGCCACGGTCAGGCAGACCACATCCTCGGGGCCGATGTCCCAGGCCGCGCGGACGGCGTCGCGCCGGCCCGGCGGGGCGGGCTCGAACCAGCGCCTGGGGCGGCCATTGTGGATGACCGCGCTTTGGGCCTCGGACAGGCCAAAGGCCTGGCGCAGCAGCAGCAGGTTTTCCGTGGTGACGGCCACGACGGCGGCGGCGGCGCGCAGGGCCTCGCCCACCGGGGCAAAAAGCCGCCCGAGCCGGGCCAGGCAGGCGGGGCAGACGTAGTTGGTATGGATGATATGGGGAATGTTCCAGTCACGGCACACGGCCTTGGCGGCCAGGCTGGAATCGACGGCGCAGTCGCAAAAAAGGACAAGGTCCGGCTTGGCCCGCAACAAGACGCCTTCGGGCTCGTTTCGGCTCCAGGCCGCCTTGGCGGACAGGCGCGAAGGGTTGTAGTCCAGGGCGTAGGCCGTCGCGCCCGACAGTGCCGACGTCCAGGAGCCATGGGCGGCGACGCTGACGGCAAACCCCAGTTGCGACAAGCCTTCGGCCAGCACAGCGGCATTTTCGGCCGTGCCGCCAGCGCCGGGATCGTCGCAATAGATGAGGACATGCATGGGCGTTGACTCCGAAACGGCGCGGCCCGGGGGCACGGCCGCATGACGCTTTTCAGGCAAGAGCCCTGCCTTCCCCGCAGCCATGGTTTATATAATGATAGTAGAGATCGATGGAGGCGTTGGCCAGGTCGGCGTTGGCGCGGACATAGCGCTCAGGGTCGAAAAGGACTCCGGCCTCCTGTCCTGGGCCGGGCCTGCACAAGTCTTCGACCAGCCGGTAAAACCGGATGGGGTCGAGATCATAGCCGGCGCAGTGGTGGCACGGCAAATCATAAAAACCGCAAAAGGTCCTTTTGATGAGGGAAACGCTGTTCGCCATGATCGAGGTCAGAGCGTCGGTGTGGATGTTGCCGATGACCAGGTCTCCCCTGAAGTCTTCACAGCACAGATGCACATCGCCCAGATAATCGATCTGGGCCGTGAGAAAGCTGCAGCCCCAGGGCTTCACGCCGCTGGGGAACTGGCGTTTATACCCTCGCGGCGAAAGCGCAAGGGCGTTTCGTCTGTCTGACCAAGTCGTTGTCGCGTAGCACGTTCGCAATTCGATATCAAATTGCGGCGCTTGTGCTTTGAGAAGCGCCATGTTGTTGTAAACCGCTTCGCTGTGGCAGGACACGGCGATCTGATCGATTCCCGCGCCAAATACCGTTTCGGCGACTTCCACGGTCATCAGGACGCCGTTGGTCACGAGCTTCATGAAGGTTCCCGGCAGGCGCTTTCGGGCAAAAGCGATGCGCTGCGCCAGGGACTTGTCCAGGAGAGGCTCGTTGTAAAAGTGAAACCGCAGTTGAAAACGGCCGTCATGCGGAGAAAGATCGGCGATGATGGATTGATAGGCCGCGACATCAAGCGCACCGTCGCGCGGCCTTGAAGACGATGTCGGGCAATACGGGCACCGCAGGTTGCAGTTTCCCTGTGTTTCAATGGCGACCAAGGGCGGTTCGCTGTCCAGATGGTCCGGCAGGGCCAGGCCGCGCCGGCCCACGTCGTTGAGCCATCGAACCCACCGCGCGCGTTTTTTCACGGCAAGAAACCCGGCCGCGCCGCCGTCACGCAAGAGGTCGATCCAGGTTTGCCTACAGGCGTCGTTGACGGCGTCGATGACGCTGTCCAGGACGGGAACGCCTGTCCTGTCTATCCAGCCATGGGCGTCGAAGCGACGATGAAAGTGTATGGCCTGGGGAGAACCCTCCAGGCCGCTTGCCTTGGTCAGATGCAGATGGATCGGAAAATTCTGCTCCACGGCCAGGCTCTGGGTGTCCAGCCCAAGCGATGCCGCCGCCAGGCAAAATGACACCTGGTCCACATGCTTGGAATAGGCTCCCAGCAGTTCCTGCCGCTCAAGCAGCCAGAATGCCCAGCGCGACCAGTGCGCGTGCAGGGCGTCGGCCAGCTCCTGCTTGAGCATATAGAGCCCGCCGTTGCAGTTGTTGGCAAACGTCAAATCGGCGTTTGCGCAGGTCTCCGACGAGGACAGGACATGCTGCGTGCCGTCCCAGGAAAAGGTCGTGCAGGCCGTCGGCTGGTCGTGGGGCAAGCCGGCTTCGCGGAAGATGTTTTGCAGAATCGGCAAAGGCGGGTTCGGCAGATCGACGATTTTGCCCGCCAGGGTGAGATCGGCGTGGCCAGCGACCGGGGAGGCAAAGGCGACGTCGCAATCGCATAGGACAAGCGTGTCGTATTTGCGCAGCAATGGAGTCTGGAGCTGCACGATCTTGTTGCAGTAGGGGTTGGAGGCCGAGAAGGGCGCGACGCGGATGACGTTGACCCCCAACAACTTCAGGAGATCTTCCACCGTGCTGTCGCAGCCAAGGACCACATGGGCATGGATATCGCCCGGATTCACCTTGGAGAGTCGTGTAAGGCTGGAGATCAGGAAGACGGCTTGGAAGACGAAGTCGGGATCGGCATCGACGACAAACGAATATGCGGTTGTTGTTTTGCCCATGCGTGCATTGACCATCCTTGCGGGGGCTACGTCACGGTCTTCGTTTCGGGGCACTGGTCTGTCGGACGTCGTCGGGCCGCCCGGAGCCGGACGGCCAAGGCTGTCGCCGGGCAGGCTGAGGCAGCGGCGGCGCGCTGTCGCCGTCCTGGCGTCCATGGGCTGCCCGCTTTTGCCGCGCCACGAAACGTCCTGACGCCCCGGCGGCCTCCTGGCGGGCACGTTTCGGCCCGGGCGCAGGCAACACCCCCGGGCAACGGCCTTTGACGGCCGGCATGTCGCCGGCGTCCGGACGGCAAGGGGGAATCCCCTCGTGTCGCGTCCGCGAAAAGCGCGGAGGGCGTTTTGTCGTTAAGGCGCTAAAACCATTGCTTTTTCTTAAAAAATACCAGCGTATTTTTTAACGGCCCCGACCCGAGTCCCAGTGCAGCAAATCCCGCAGATCGCCGGCCACGGTAAAGCCATGGCGCTGGGACATGTCCATCAAGGAATCTGTCACATCGCGGCAATAATCGGAAACGTTTTTGGCCAAACGCTGTCGCTGGGTCGGCTCTTCCGTGGGCGGCGTCGCGCCGGACAAGGAATAGACAGGGATGGTGTCCGGCTTTTCGAGCTCCAGAAAGGAAAAAACCTGCTCAAGGGTTTGTTCGGGATTCTTGATAAAGCTTTCGAACACGAAGGCGCAGAGCTGGTGCGGTTGGAAGAAATTCAGATACCATAAAATTTTCGGCGCATACATGGACATTTGCACATAGCCGTTGTCGAAAAACCGGCCCGGATCCGAGAATACTTCCTCGATGGGCCTGGTCTCGGCGCCACGATTGACTTCGTGGTAATACTGCGAAATAGCTCTCGTGCCAGGATCGCGAAGACAGACGATGAGTTTGACGTCGGGATAGTGCTTATGGATGCGCGCAGCGGCGGCATGTACGCACAAATACGACGGACTCGCTTCGCCTGTCAGGCTCTTGCCGTCCGGGACGGGAAAGAACTCCTCATAGTATTCTATACCTTTGGTATAGAACTCTTCAAAAGAGAAGAAGTGGATTTCTTTTTGTTGGACAGGAATAAACTGCGGGCTGGAACATAGAGAACCGTAGAGCGAAGTCGTCGCACATTTCATCTGTCCTAAAATAATGAAATCCGGGCCGCGCTTTTTCATGACTGCTTCCTTGGCCATCTCGCTCTCGTTGATACAATCAAACTGTGGTTTCCATGGTTATTGGACGACTGCAAGACCATGCCCATGGGCCGAAAGCTGTTCTGGAGCCGGGAGGCGATCCAGGCAGGGGACCGTTTGGCGGCCTCGCCAGACCCTCGCCCGGCACGTTTCAGGCCGTTTTTGGGGCCTTGTGGACGCGGGCGTCAAGGCAGCCGGCCCGGTCCGGGGACGGCGCTTGATCGGAAAACGCGGCGTCAGGGATGCCCGTGTTCGACCGGTCCGCGCCTTCGCCCGCGACATTGCGTTCGGCAAGGGCGCAGTCTACCGATTCCTTGGCCGTGGTCAAATTCCTGACCTTGGCGGGGAGTTTGCGGATTTCGGCGGCGGCAGGCGCGCCGTGCTCCCGGAAAAGCCGCGCCCGGCTCCGTCTGGACCAGACGTGGCCGCCGGCCATCGGTGTCCGGGGCGGCTGGCGTCCGCAGCCCACACGGCCGGGGCCAGACCCGGACTTGGCCCGCCGTTTTGGCCAGGAACGTGGCCGAAAACGCGGTCTATTGAACTTCGCCGGACTTCGCGACAGGGGGCCATGGCCTGGCGGACGATCCAATTTTCGCGGTCAGTCCGCCGTTTTTCCCCATTTGAAAAAGTCTGAAGGTACTTTCTTGCCTATCAAGGCAAAGGGGAATCGAATTTCTGTAGCAGAAAAATAAAAAAAGCTTGACCCAAGCCTCGCTGTCGGCGAACACAGCGCATCTTCTGGATGCCTTGAACGAAGAATTTCTTTCACGATGTTGATAAAAAATGTCGCATTCGTCAAGGCGTCGCTTTTGCGCCACGTTTTGGCTGCAGACGCCGACTCGATGATGGAGTGGCTGGGGAAATGGGATGCGTTTGTTGCCCCGGCCGTCACGCTGTTGTCGGGGCAATGCCTGTGAACACCCTGGAGACGGTCATGAAAGCAGTTATCCTGGCGGGCGGTTTCGGCAGCCGGATTTCCGAGGAATCGCATCTTCGGCCCAAGCCCATGGTGGAAATCGGCGGCCATCCCATCCTGTGGCACATCATGAAGATCTATTCCGCCCACGGAATTAACGACTTCATCATCTGCCTGGGCTACAAGGGCTATGTCATCAAGGAATATTTTTACAACTACTTCATCCACAAATCCGACTTCACCATCGATCTGGCCAACAACAGCGTCGATTTCTACGGGAACAAGTGCGAGGCCTGGAAAGTCACCCTGATCGACACCGGTCCCGAATCGGACACCGGCGGACGGTTGAAGCGCATCGGGCCGTACCTGGATGACGCTCCGTTCTGCTTCACCTACGGGGACGGCGTCGCCGACGTCGACATCGGCAAACTCGTGGCCTACCACAACGCCCACGGCCGGCTGGCCACCATGACGGCCGTGCAGCCTCCAGGCAAGTTCGGCGCCCTCGACCTTGACGGCGAAACGGTCCGGGAGTTCCAGGAAAAGCCCCCCGGAGACGCCTCCTGGATCAATGGCGGTTTTTTCGTGCTCTCGCCCAAGGTGCTCGACTACATCCCGGGGGACGCCACATCCTGGGAGCAGGAGCCGTTGACCCGGCTGGCCCGGGAAGGCCAGCTCACCGCCTATCGCCATGCCGGATTCTGGCAGTGCATGGACACGCTCAAACACAAGAATATGCTGGAATCCCTGTGGCAATCCGGCAAGGCTCCCTGGAAAATCTGGTAGCAATGTCCCGGGATCATGCGGTATGGCGATGGACGGCGTGGTCAACTTCACCAGCCGCGATCGGGCGCGATCCTGGAGACGCATCCTGATCCGGACGCCCATCGCCGCCGCAGCCGCGCGGCAACGCCCAAGTCCCATGGACGGCAACAAGAAGCGAGGCCAAGTCCGCCTTCAAGCCAGGGGCCGCTTTTTGCGCGCCAACACCATCATCGACGCCATGCCACAGGAGAAGCCGTGAACGTGCTCGTTACCGGTAATACCGGATACATCGGTCCCGAACTCGCCAAGCATCTGCGCCGCGTCATGCCCGACGCCCGGCTCATCGGTTACGACAGCGGCTATTTCGCCCATTGTCTGACCGCCGCCGACTACCTTCCGGAGTTCGACTACGACGCCCAGCATTGGGGCGACATCCGCCGCATCCCGGCTGCCCTTCTCGACGGCGTGGACGCCATCGTCCATCTGGCCGCGGTGTCCAACGACCCCATGGGCAACCGCTTCGAGAACGTGACCCGCGACATCAACTTCGAGGCGGGCCTGGCCTTGGCCAGACAGGCCCGGGAACGCGGCGTCTCCCGGTTTGTTTTCGCCTCAAGCTGCAGCATGTACGGCTACGCCGAGGGCGGCCCCCGCAAGGAGACCGACAGCCTCAATCCCTTGACCGCCTACGCCAAGTCCAAGGTGGCCATGGAAACGGCCCTGGAAAGCCTGGCCAGCCCGGGATTTCGCGTGACGTGCCTGCGGTTCTCCACGGCCTGCGGCATGTCCGACCGGTTGCGCCTGGACCTTGTGCTCAACGATTTCGTGGCCTGCGCCATCTCCAGCGGCGTCATCACGGTCCTAAGCGACGGCACCCCCTGGCGGCCCCTGATCGACGTCAAGGACATGGCCCGGGCCATCGACTGGGCCCTTTGCCGTCCGGCCGAGGCCGGCGGCGACTGCGTGTCCGTCAACATCGGCAGCACGGACCGCAACTACCAGGTCAAGGACCTGGCCCAAGCCGTCGCCTCCCTGGTGCCCGGGACCCGCTATTCCATCAACACGGATGCCCCCCCGGACAAACGGTCCTACAAGGTGGATTTTTCCAAGTTCGCCGCCCTGGCCCCGGACCACCAGCCCCAGGTGTCCCTGGAACAGTCCATCAGGGAGATCCGGCAAGGCCTGGAACGCATGGGATTCGCCGACAAGGCCTTCAGGAATTCCCATTTCATGCGCCTGAAGGTGCTCGACAGCCACATTGCCTCAGCCCGGCTCAACGAACAGCTGGAATGGATCGGCAAGCGGCATTTCGACGCCGTCTAACCCCTCGGAGCGCTGCGGTATGATCTTTCGTGAAACGCCCATCGTCGGGGCCCGGCTCATTGATCTCGAAAAACGCGGGGATTCCCGGGGCTTTTTCGCCCGGGTCTTTTGCCGTCAGGAAATGGCCGCCCAGGGCCTGGTGGCGGATATCCTGCAGATCAACACCTCGCTCAGCGTCCAGAAGGGAACGTTGCGGGGGATGCACTACCAGCTCGCGCCCGCGGCCGAGGTCAAGATCGTGCGCTGCATCCGCGGCGCGCTCTACGATGTGATCGTGGATCTGCGGCCGGATTCCCCGTCTTTCGGGGCCTGGTTCGGCGCGGAGTTGTCGGCCGAGAACCGGACCATGCTCTATGTGCCCAAGGGCTGCGCCCACGGCTTCCTGACCCTGGAGGAGAACACCGAGGCCTTCTATCTGGTCGACAGCGCCTACGCCCCGGACCTGGAGCGCGGCCTGCGCTACGATGATCCCCGGTTCGCCATCACCTGGCCGGCCGAGCCGGCCGAAGTGTCCGACAAGGACCGGGCCTGGCCGGACTTCGATCCCCAATGGCACGGCGTGGAACAACTGCGGGGACTGGCATGAGAATCCTGCTGACGGGAGCCAGCTCCTTTACCGGGGCCTGGTTCGCCCGGGAACTGACCCGGGCCGGACACGCCGTGACCGCGACGTTCACCGCCGGGCCGGACGCTTACGACGGCCTGCGGCGCGAGCGCATCGACCGTTTCACCGGGGAGTGCGCCCGGGTCTGGAACGCGCCCTTCGGCAGCCCGGACTTCCTGGAGCTTTGCGGCCAGGGCTTCGATGTGCTGTGCCACCACGGGGCCTACGTCACCGGCTACAGGAACGACGATTTCGACTACCTCAAGGCCCTGTCGTCCAACGCCCGCAACCTGCCCGAGGCCCTCGCGGCCCTGGCCGGGGGCGGGCTTACCCGGGTGGTCCTCACGGGCAGCGTGTTCGAGGCGGACGAGGGCGCGGGCCATCTGCCCCGACAGGCCTTTTCCCCCTACGGCCTGTCCAAGACCCTGACGGCCGAGGTGTTTCGGTTCCATTGCCATCGGGCCGGGATCGCCCTGGGGAAGTTCGTCATCCCCAATCCCTTCGGCCCCTACGAGGAGCCGCGTTTCACCAGCTACCTGGTGCGGACATGGGCCCGGGGCGAGACGGCCTCGGTGCGCACGCCGGCCTATGTCCGGGACAACATCCATGTGTCGCTGTTGTCCAAGCTCTACGCCGGGTTTGTCGCCGGCCAGGGCGAGGCCCTGGGGCCAAGCGGCTATGTCGAGACCCAGGGGGCCTTTGCCCAGCGCTTCGCCCGCGCCATGCAGGACCGGCTGCGCCTGCCGTGCGGGCTGCGCCTGGAAACGCAAACGGACTTTCACGAGCCGCTGGTGCGCCTCAATACGGACAGCACGAACACGGCCGGCCTGGACTGGGACGAAAACCGGAGCTGGGACGAGCTGGCGGAGTACTACCGGTCCCTGCTGTAGCCCGGAACATCGTTGGCGGCAGGGGAAGGGGCGGCGCGGCCTGACGGATGGCTTTCGCGTTTCCCTCGTGAGTCGTATCCCTGCGAGGATTGCACACCATATGGACGCCCACACCGATGTCATCAACCCCGTAGGCCACGGCGAGACGGCGTTGTCCGCCCCAAGGGACGCCGCCTCATGAAGAAGCCTTTCAGGAAAAAGCCCCCGCACCCTCCCAAGACCGAGGCCGGGGCCGGTCGCACCGCGCTCTTGGTGGTGGGGATGCACCGCAGCGGCACCTCGGCCGTGACCCGGGTCCTGTCCCTGCTGGGGGCGGACCTAGCCTCGCAACTGCTCCCGCCCACGGCGGACAACAACCCCACCGGCTTCTGGGAACCGGTGGAACTGGTGCATCTCTCCGACCAGTTGCTGGACGGCCTGGATCTCAACTGGCTGTCCGTGCAGCAGTTCAAGGAAAACTGGCTGTTCTCGCCCCAGGCCCGGCATTTCAAGATCGCTTTTGCCGCCTTCCTGGAGCGGGAATTTCCGACCTCGCCCCGGTTCATCCTCAAGGACCCCCGTCTGTGCCGCATCCTGCCCCTGGTCGTGTCGGTGCTGCGCGATGCCGGCATCCAGCCCAAGGTCGTCTTCTGCCTGCGCAGCCCCTACGAAGTGGCGGCCTCCCTCCACGGCCTGCAGAAGATCGCCCCGTCCAAGGGCTGCGCCGTCTGGCTGCGCTACGTCCTGGACGCCGAACTGCACTCCCGGGAACTGCCCCGGGTCATGGTTCCCTACGATCTTTTCCTGGCGGACTGGCGCGACGCGGTGGTCAGGATCGGCCGGGAGCTGGACATCGACTGGTCCGAAGCCCTTGAGGCCGCGTCCGGGAAAATCGACGACTTCCTGCAGCCGGGCCTGCGCCACTACGCCATTCACGACGAAACGACCTGGCTCCCCTGGGTGAACGACGCCTATGAGCAGCTCCGCCAGCTCACCGAGGACCCCTACCACAAGCCCAGCCTGAAGCGGCTGGACGCCATCCGGGCCGCCGTGGCCGAGCATGACCATTTTCTCCTGGATATGGCCTTTCACGACTGCCGGTGGGCCATGGAAGAGCGCAACGCCAAGATGCGGCTGGAGGAGGAGGTCCGGGACCAGGAGGCGCGTTTGGCGCACATGCGCGCCGCCCTCGACGACCTGACCGCTTCGGGCCAGGCGGCGCGCGAGGAGGTGGCGGCACGGGACGCCGCCCTGGCCAAGGCCGCCGACGACGCGCGGTCGTGCCGCGCCGCGCTGGCCGGCCGGGAACAGGAGCTGACGGCCCGAGACGCCGCCCTGGCCGAGGCCGACGCCGACGCCCAGGCCTGCCGCGCCGTGCTGGCCGGCCGGGAACAGGATCTGGCCGGACTGCGGGAGGAACTGGCGGCCCGGGAGATCGCCCTGGCCCAGGCCGACGCCGACGTGCAGGCCTGCCACGCCACGCTGGCCGACCGGGAACAGGATCTGGCCGGGCTGCGTCGCGCCGTGGGCCGGTTGGAATCCCGCCTGGAGGCGGCTGGCGGGCTTATCCGGGCCGAAGCCGAGCGGGAAGCCGGACTGCGGGAAACCCTGGCCAGCCTGAGCCGGCGCAACCAGGAACTGGAGGCCCAGCGCGACGCGGCCCTGGAGCATGTCCGCAGCCAGGAGCGGCGCGGCCCGGCCGAGGCCGTCATCGAGTCCCTGGAGCGGCTGCGGCGGGAGAAAACGGTTGTCCACGAGCTGGCGCTGCGCACCATGCTCGGCCTCACCTTGCTCATGCCCCCGGGCGAGCTGCCGCCGGCGCAGCGCGCCCTCATGGCCCTGGTCGGCGGCAGCGGCCTTTTCGACCCCCGCCATTACGCCGCAATCTTCCAGGCGCTCCACCTGCCCCAGCCCACCGATCCGCTGCACCATTTCGTGCGCTTTGGCCTGTCCCTGGGGCTCGACCCCTCCCCGCTTTTCGACAGCGCCTATTATTGCGCGGGCAATGGGGACGTGGACTTCAGGAACACGCCGCCTTTCCTCCATTTCCTGCTGTACGGCGCATTCGAGGGGAAAAACCCCAACCCGCTGTTCGACGTGGCCTGCTATCTCGACGACAACCCCGACGTCAGCCAGGTCGAAAACCCGTTGCTTCAGGAAGTGTTGGCGCTCTGCGGCGATGGGGAACTGGCCCGCCGGTACAACCCCCTGGTCCATTACGTGCGCTTCGGGGAGGCCGAAGGCCGAAGACCCTCGGCCTATTTCGACGTCGCATTCTACCGCCAGACCCAAGGCGTGGCCCTGCAGGACGGGCAAACCGCCCTGGCCCACTTCCTTGGCCGGGGATGGCGCGAAAACCGTCAGCCCAACCTCCTGTTCGACGTCGCCTATTACCTGTCGCGCCACCCCGAGGTCCGGGCTTGCGGGGTCAACCCCGTGGAGCACTATATCGCCATTGGCGCGTCCCATGGGTACAAACCCCACCCCTATTTCGACACGCGATTCTACCTGGATTCCTACGAGGACGTCAGGGCCCTGGGCCTTAATCCCCTGGCCCATTTCCTGACCAACGGCCGCCGCGAGCAACGCATGCCCAATCCGTTGTTCGATCCGCGCTTCTACCTTGCCGCCCATCCCGACCTCGATCCCGGCACGGTCGATCCCCTTGAGCACTACATCACAATCGGGGCCAGCCAGCGGCGGCGGCCGCATCCGGACTTCTCGCCCCGGTTTTATTGGGAAAACCATTCCGACCTCGTGCTCCACGGCTGCGATCCCCTGGGGCACTTCCTCGACCACGGCGCCTTCGAGGGACGCCGGCCCAACGACTGGTTCGACGCGGACCGCCATTGCCGGTCCCTGGACGGCCTTGACCGCTTCCAGGAGGCTCCCTTCCTGCATTTCCTCAGGTGCGGCGGACCGGGACGGCCCCAGCCCGAGGACCGGGCCGACGCCCCCCTGGAAGGTCGCATCGAGGACTTGCCCTGGCGCTATGCCGGCGAACCCCGATCCCCTCGCGGCATCTGTTTCCGCATCCTGTTCGTCACTCACGTCGCCAACCGCACCGGCGCGCCCCTTTGCATTCTGCGCCTGCTTGAGGAACTGGTCCACGCGCCGGGCGTGGAATGCCGGATCGTGATCCACGAGGACGGCGAACTGACGCCGCATTTGGCCCGGCTGGCCCCGGCCCTGGTCATGAGCGACCTGGACGGCGAGGACGCCGCCTCGGCCATGGACCGGGTGGCCCGGCTGTTCCGCCAGGATGCCACCCGATGCCTGGCCGTGACCAACACCGTCGCCACCGCCGCCTATGCCGAAGCCTTCTGGAAACAGGGCGTCCCGGTCCTGGCCTGGCTCCACGAACTGCCGACCTCCATCGAGACCTACGCCCGGGGCGCGTCCACCATGGAGCGGATCGACCTGGCGGCGCGGCGCATCCTGTGCCCCTCGGACTTTGTGAAACAGGCCCTGGTGTCCCGCTACGCCCTGACGCCGGACAAGGTGAGCGTCCTGCATAACGGCACCGAGCAACCTCCCGCCGATCTGGACCGCCAGGCCATGCGCCGCCGGGTGCGCGAGGAATTCGGCCTGCCCGAACAGGCCCGCATCGTTCTGGGCTGCGGCACCGTGGATTTGCGCAAGGGCGCGGACCTGTTCGTGCGCCTGGCCTGCGCCCTGGGCCTGGACGATCCGGAGCTGGCCGCCGACACGTGGTTTTTGTGGGTCGGCGACCCCTACGACGAGCAGATGCGCCAGTGGCTGGAGCATGACGCGCTCCGGCTGGGCGTGGCCGGGCGTTTCATCCTGGCCGGGCCGCGCGCCGACGTCGGCCCCTATTTCGCCGCCGCCGACGCCTTCGCCCTGACCTCGCGGGAAGATCCCTTCCCCATGGTCAACATGGAAGCCCTGAGCTACGGGCTGCCCGTGGCGGCCTTTGACGGGGCCGGCGGAGCCCGGGAAGTCCTGGAGGAGCCCTGGGGCGTGCTTGTGCCCTACGGCGACACCACGGCCATGGCCCAGGCCGTCGCCGCCTTCCTCGCCGATTCCCGCCAACGGCGGGAAGACCGGCAGGCCGCGGCCATGGCCTTCATCGCCACGCGCACCTGGCGGCGCTACGCCGAGGCGTTCACCGCGATGTTGCGGGACTTCTTCGACTATCGGCCGCCCCTGGGGCTGCGGGTCTCGGTTGTCATCCCCAATTACAATTACGCCGACTACCTGCCCCGGCGCATTGCCAGTGTCCTGGCCCAGACCCGGCTGCCCGACGAAATCGTGTTCGTGGACAACCGCTCGACCGACGACAGCGTGGCCATCGCCCGCCACTATGCCCGGACCTCGCCCGTGCCCTTCCGCGTGGTCGTCAATGACGCCAACAACGGCTGCACCTTCAAGCAGTGGCTGCGCGGGCTGTCCCTGGTTTCAGGCGACCTGGTCTGGATCGCCGAGTCCGACGACTGGTGCGAGCCTGAATTCCTGGAACGCCTGGTGCCGGAATTTTACGACGAGCGGGTCCGATTGGCCTATGCCCAGTCGGCGGTGGCCGGCCCCGAGGACCAGATCTACGCCGCCGACTACCGCCATTACACCGACGATATATCGCCGACCCACTGGAACAGTTGGTACTGCCTGCCCGGGGAACAGGAAGTCGCCCTGGCGCTTTCCCAGAAAAACACCATCCCCAACGCCAGCGCCGTCGTCTTTCGCCGGCCGGAACTGGCGGAGGTGACGCCAAGCCTGCTGCAATACCGGCTGTGCGGCGACTGGTGGTTCTATACCTTCGCCATCCGCCACGGGCACATTGCCTTTGTCCCCCAGGTGCTCAATTACCATCGCCGCCACGCCAAGACCGTCACCTGCAACATCGAAAAGCAGGATCGGGCCATGCTCGAAGCCCTGGCCGTCAAAAACGAACTGTTCACCGTTTTCCCGCTGTCCGCCAACACCATGTGCCGCAGCCTGGCCTGTTCGGCCTATGAATACGATTGCCTGACCCGGCAGCACGACCTCAAGCGGCGCAGCCTGACCGAAAACCCGGATTTCGCCGCCATCCTGGAGGCCTTGCAAGCCCGCATCCACCCCAAGGGCGACGACGGACGGCTGCGTATCCTGACCGTGCTGCCCGACCTGGAGATCGGCGGCGGACAGACCGCCGGCATACGGCTGGCCAACGCTTTTGCCCAAGGCCATGCGAGCTTTCTCCTCAACGCCCGGCCGGCCCGCCATGATCCGGCCATGGCCGAGCTTGTCGACGACGCCGTGATCTGCCTCGAAGGGACCCTGGACATGACCCCGTGGGCGGCCAGGCACTATCTGGAACACAATCCCAACCAGCTGGCGGAAAACGATGTCCGCCTGCAGCTGTTGCGGGAGCTGCTGGTCTTCCACAAGATCGACGTGGTGATTTCCCATGTCTGGTGGGCGGACCGACTGGCCTTCGCCATGACCCGGGATCTTGGCCTGCCCTGGTTCATCAGGATGCACGGCTGCTACGAGGGGCTGGTGGAAAATCCGGATTGGGACGCGGCCTTCCCGGATCTGGTCCGGCCGATGCTCCAGGCGGCCACCGGGGTCTTTTATTCCACCAAACGCAATCTCAAGGTCTTTGATTGGGCCAGGTTGCCCGCGCCCGAGCTGACCGCCCAGCTGTTCAACGGCTTCGACGCGTCCCAGGTGCCCAGGACGCCGGGCAATTCCCTGGAACGAGGCGAGAACGACTTCGTCTTTTGCCTGTGCTCGCGCGCCATCCCGGAAAAGGGCTGGGAAGAGGCCATCGAGGCCGTCCAGCGGATAAACGGCCTGCCCGCGGCCCGGCGCGGCGGCAAGCGGGCGCGGCTGGCGTTGATCGGCGGCGGAGCCTACGCCGACGAGCTGGCGGCGCGCTTCGCCGACGAGGACGCGGTGGCGTTTCTGGGCTCGCGGTCGCAGGTGGCCGAGCTGATGGCCCAGTGCGACGTGGGCCTGCTCCCGAGCCGGTTTCTCTCCGAATCGTTGCCCTCAAGCCTCATCGAATACTTTGCCTGCGGCATTCCGGCCATTGCCACGGACGTGGGCTCCATCCTGGACATGGTTTCGGCCGATGGCCGCGAAGCGGCCTTGATCCTGCCGCTGCACGGCCGCTTGACGTTTTCCAGCGCCGATCTCTCCGCCTTGATGCTGCGCTACATGCTCGAACCGGACCTGTACGCCGCGCATAAGCACAACGCCAGGTACGTGTTCGACAAGAAATTCAACATCAACGCCATCGCAGAGAGCTATCTCGACAGCATCACCCAGGCCTTGGCCAGGCATCCCCTCGACACCAGGTCGAGATGGATTCTGCCGTAAAACATCTATGCAGCCGACGGAGCATGAAGGATGACGCCAAACACTGCAGGCAACCCGCTGGATCTCAACTACCTGTTCTTCGAGTTCCTGTTGTCTGGGTACGAGAAGACCGTGCGTGCCGGCGCGTCTTTTTACTTGTGCGCCAGCATCCACGTCAATGAACTGCTGCATTTGTCAGATACGGAAGCCTATCTGAAGCGCATCGTCTTCGAGACGACGAGCAATGACCCGAACAAGATACCGGTTGGCGACTACCTGACCTGGTTTCACAGCAATCCTCCGCATCTGGCCGAAGTCTACAAAGGCATTGGCCAGTATTGCGATGCGTATGTCAAGCAGGTGTTTTCCGGGCCAAAAGCCTACAAGGACTCCCGGGGATTGGTCACCAACTACGACTATGCCTCGACATACGTCAATGTTGACGGGGGATTGCGGCGAACCACCGATGCGCCCCCGGTCCACACGAATGACGTGCACCTCTTTGGGGCCTCCCAGGTGTATGGATTTGGCAATGAGGACGCCCACACCGTCGCGTCCTTTTTGCAGCGATCCCTCAACGAACTCCACGCCGCGGACGCGAGCTTCAACCCGTTTCGCGTGTTGAATTACGGCGTCAACGGCGGGACTTTTGAATCCACGACCAGGCGACTGCTGGACGCGCAAATCCAGGCCAACGATGTGGTCATTTATTTCGTTCCCTGGCTGGTGTCGCCCCAGGGCCTTGAGGAAGTCTTTTTCAAAAGCCGCAAGATGCTCGACGAGCTCCTCAATCTCTGCATTTGCCATGGCGTGCCCGTCATTGACCTGCGCCCCATGTTCCAGCGCCCGCATCCGCATGGAGAAGTCTTTCTCGATGGCGGGCATGTCGGTTACAGAGGCAATATCGTCATTTCCAGGAAGGTTTTTGATGTCTGCTTCGCGGCCAAGCATCGATGGGAGCAAAACAAGCAGCGGGCCAAGAGCCTGGCCCTGGAAATCGCCCTGCGCGACGAGAACTCTGACGAAAGCGTTTTGATGAACTGCCGGGGCTTGCGGGAGTATCTGGACGCCTTGACCGTTCACAGGCAGCCGGGCAACACCATCGGCGCCATCGTGGTGAACTGCAACCCGTTCACGCTGGGCCACCAACGCCTGATTGCACACGCCTCAAAGCAGGTGGACCATCTTTTCGTGTTCGTGGTCCAGGAAGACCTGTCGTACTTCTCTTTCCAGGATCGCTACAACATGGTGCTTGCCGGATGCTCGGGATTTACGAACGTGAAAGTCCTCCCGGGCGGCCAGTACATCATTTCCACGCTGACATTCCAGGAGTATTTCAACAAGGACAATGTCAAGGACATCGCGATCGACGCCACGAAGGATATTTCCATCTTCTCGCGATTCATTGCCAAGCATCTGGGCATCACCAAACGGTTTGTCGGCAACGAGCCGTTTTGCCCGATCACGCGTCAGTACAACCAGCAGATGCAGGTGCTGTTGCAGGAATACGGCGTCGAATTCCACATCATCGAGCGGTTTGAAGTCCAGGGCACCCCGGTGAGCGCCTCATTGGTCAGACGATTGCTGCAGGAAGGCCGGCACGACCAGCTCCGGCAACTTGTCCCGCAAACAACCTACGACTATTTGCTTCTTTGCGGAAAGATGCAGCCGGGAAACGCTTCGGGAAATCGCTCTTCGTAATGCCGTTTGCGGCAACCGCCCGCCCGGTCGGCCCATGGCCCCAGGCTGACGCGGGCGGCGGCGCGGCCCAAGGGCGAACCCAGCCCCCGAGGGCCGGCCGGAAGCGCGACGCCGGCGTAAAGGCCGCGCCGGCCGGGACAGCCCCGCTTCGCCGAAGACGGCAACCGTTTCGCGACAGCGCCGGCCCCCCGGCTACCGGCTAAGCGGCCGGGCCGGCACGCCGCCCACCACCTGGCCGGCGGCCACGTCCCGGGTCACCACCGCGCCGGCGGCGATGACCGCCCGGTCGCCGATGGTCACCCCGCCCACCACCGTGGCCCCGGCCCCGATCCAGACGTTGTCGCCGATGACGATGGGCGAGCCGACATAGTCCTGGTCGATGGAAGACAGGTCGTGCCGGCTGAAATCGTGGTCCCCGGTGACCAGGGTCGCGCCCGGGCCGATCAGCACCCCTTCGCCGAGAAACAGTCCGCCCTGGCCCGAGGCCAGCACCGCGCCCACCCCGACCCAGCAGCGCGGCCCGAGCTGGATGCCCTCGCCGGGAACGGCCCGGGACACGTAGGAGCACACATACGCCCCGCGCATGACGCGGCAGCAATCCCCGATCTCGATGGCCGCCCGGGAGGCGTGCAGCCGTACGCCCCGGTCGATGTAGACCGAGGCCCCCAGGCGGATGGCGGCGGCATGGAACAGCTCCACCCCGGCCTCGACCACCGGCCGGGCCGACCCCGGGGCCAGAAGCGGCCGGTAGGCCACATGGCGCAGGGCGATGCCGGGCAGGCCCGGAATCCAGCCCAGGAGCCATTGGGGCAGTTGCTCCAGGAGGTAGCGGCCGGGCGTGGCCGCCCGGGTCCGCAGATAGGCCGAAAGGGCCGAGGCGTCGGCCTGGCCCATGTAGTCGCGAAGGCTTTCGGTCATGGCGCGTAAAACGGCTGCCGGCCGTTGTCGGTCAAAAGGTTTTCCGGGGTTCGCCCGGGCCAATGGGCCGAGGCGATATGCAACGTCTTGCCGGCTGCGTCGCCGTGGGTGTTGCCTCGCCATGCCCTCGGTGCTATGTGCCTTGCACCGCACTATGCAACCAATCCCCCGACCACAACTTTTTCACGATGCGTTCGCCGGTCGCCGCGTGCTGATCCTCGGCGGGCTTGGTTTCATTGGTTCAAGCCTGGCCTTGCGTCTGGCTTCCTGCGACGCCAGGCTCACCCTGGCCGACGCCATGATCGAGGAATACGGCGGCAACCTGCGCAACATCGCCCCGATCCGCCAGGATGTCACCATCAATTTCTGCGACATCCGCGATCGCGCCGCCATAGAATGGCTGGTCCGGGACCAGGACTATGTTTTCCATAGCGCCGCCCAGGTCTGCCATCTCAAAAGCCTGTCCGATCCTTTTCCGGACATCGACATCAACATTCGCGGCACGGCCGTGGTCATGGAAGCCTTGCGGCGCTTCAATCCGGGTTGCAAGCTCATAAAGCTCGGTTCGCGGGGCCAATACGGTTCGGTGCTCAAACTTCCGGCCGACGAGGACGAGCGTCCCGATCCCAAGGGCATCTACGAGATTTCGCTTTTGGCCGCCGAGCACATCATTTCCAGTTACAGCCGCAACCACGGCATCCGCTGCGTGCTCTCCCGCCTGACCAACATCTACGGCCCCCGGGCCCAGATGCGCCACAACCGCTTCGGCGTGGCCAACTGGTTCATGCGCCTGGCCCTGGACGGCCAGACCATCCCCATTTTCGGCGACGGCCGCATCAAGCGCGATTTCCTCTACATCGACGATTGCGTCGACGCCCTGCTGGCCCTGGCCGTCACCCCCGAGGCCGAGGGCGAGGTCTTCAACATCGGCCACGACGCCCCGTCCGACTTCCTGACCCTGGCGGAGTGCATCATCGAGGCGGCCGGGACCGGCGACATCGCCTTCACGCCCTTTTCCCCGGAACGCAAGGCCCAGGAGCCCGGGGATTTTTATTCCAACATCGCCAAGATCACCCGGGTGACGGGTTGGCGGCCGACCACGCCCCTGGCCGAGGGCGTGGCCGCGACCCTGGAATTTTACCGCGCCAACCAGGAGCATTACTGGTGACGCCCGGCGTCTTCGTCCATCCCCAGGGGATTTGCCAGTCCGACGCCGTGGGCGAAGGTTCGCGCATCTGGGCTTTTGCCCATGTCCTGCCCGGGGCCGTCATCGGCCGCGACGCCAACATCTGCGATTTCGTCTTCATCGAGAGCGGGGTCGTCCTCGGGGACCGGGTCACGGTCAAGTGCCACGTGGCCCTGTGGGACGGCGTGCGCGTGGCCGACGACGTGTTCATCGGGCCGTCGGCCGTATTCGCCAACGACCGCCATCCCCGCAGCAAGCGCTATGTGCCGCCCCTGGCCACCACCCTGGGGCGCGGCTGCTCCATCGGGGCCGGCGCGGTACTGACCCCGGGCATCACCGTGGGGGAATGGGCCATGGTCGCAGCCGGGGCGGTGGTGACCCGCGACGTGCCGCCGTTCACCCTGGTGATGGGCAATCCGGCCCGGCCGGCCGGACTGGTGTGCCGCTGCGGCGGCCGCCTGGAGCCGGCGGGCGAGGGCTATCGCTGCCGCCTGGGCGACTGGACGGGCCAAGCCCCCTCGGCCGAAATGGTCTGCCGCGCCCTGGAGCCGGCATGACCGCGCCGCGCCGCCGGGGCGGCCAGCCGCGTCTGGCCGTGGTGGTCCCGGTCTACGGCAACGAGGGCAGCCTGCCGGAGCTCTACCGGCGCATCGTGGCCGCCGTGGACGGCCTGGGCTTTGAACTCGTGCTCCAGTTCGTCAACGACCGGTCCCCGGACGATTCCCAGACGGTGCTGGAAGCCCTGGCCGCCGCCGATCCCCGGGTCTGCGTCCTGCTGCTTTCGCGCAACCACGGCTCGTTCACGGCCATCACCGCCGGCCTGGCCCAGACCGCCGATTGCGACGCCGCCGTGATCTTGTCGGCCGATCTCCAAGACCCGCCGGAAATGATCCCGGCCATGGCCGCCCAGTGGCGGGCCGGCAAGAAAGTCGTGCTGTGCTCCCGGCGCACCCGCCAGGACCCGGGCATGACCCGATGGCTCGCCCAGGCCTTCCACTGGCTGTACCGCAAGACGGTCATGCCCGAGATGCCGCCCGGCGGCTTTGATTTCTGCCTCATCGACCGTTGCGTGACCCGGGTCATTCTCCAGTCCTCGGAGAAGAAAACGAGCCTGATCGGATTGATCGTCTGGGCCGGCTTCGACCGGGCCGTGCTGGAATACGACCGGGCCGAACGGGTCCACGGCCGGTCCATGTGGACCTTTGCCAAGAAGCTGTCCTACGCCTTCCATTCCGTGGTGGCGTTTTCGTCGTTTCCGCTGCGCGTGTTCGTGTTGCTGGGGCTGGTGATGTCGCTCTTAAGCGCCTGCGGCATTGTCTATGCCGTGGTGGCCACCCTGGCCGGCGTCATCACCATTCAGGGCTGGGCTTCGGTCATCGTGCTGGAACTCATCATCGTGGCCGCCCTGTTTCTCGGATTCGGCATCCTTGGCGGCTATTTATGGAACAACCTGGAACAGACCAGGACGCGCCCCCTGTTTATTGTCGAAAAAGTCGTCGGCGGTGAAAACGGGCCACGGGCGGCCGCAGGCGGCCAGCCGCCGCGTCCCGGGCGCGCGCCACGCGTCCGGCGGCCGCGCATCTTCGCCGGCCGGCGGCGGCGCCGTTGACCGTTCCGCCGTCCTAAGCGTCGGAGAGGCGGGGCGGACCGTTCCCCGCGTTCGCGCCTGCCCTAAACGCGTTCACCTCAGCGATAAGCCCCGGGTAACACCATGAAAATACTCCTGCTCAATGTTCCCGACGCCCACGTCGGCAAGACCACGGACGATTGGGATCTTGAGGCCACCGACATCGGCGTGTTCCCGCCCATGGGCATCCTCTATCTCGCCGGAGCCTTGCAGGCCGGGGGAAAACACGAGGTCGCGCTCATCGACTGCATCCTCGACCGCCTCGATCCCGAGGAGGCGGCGGCCCGGGCGGCGGCCTTTGAGCCCGACGTGGTGGGCCTGACCGTCTACACCCCGACCCTGTACGACGCCCTCATCCTGACCCGGCGGCTGCGCGAGCGCCTGCCCAAGGCCCGCATCGTCTGGGGCGGCCCCCATGTTTCGCTCTATCCCGACGAGTCCATGGCCCAGCCCGAGGTCGACTATCTGGTGCTGGGCGAGGCCGAGGAATCCTTTCCGGCCTTTCTCGACGCCCTGGAGCACGGCCGGCCCTTCGGCGACATCCCGGGCATCGTCTGGCGCGAGGGCGCGACCGTGCGCCGCTCCGGCGAACCCGGCTACGTCCACGACATCGACGCCATCCCCTTCCCGGCCTTCGACCTGCTGCCCTTCAAGCGCTATTTCAGCGCCATCGGCACGGGCATGCCCGTGGGCACCATCTGTTCCTCCCGGGGCTGCCCCTTCCACTGCACCTTTTGCTGCAAGCCCTACTCCACCTACCGCTCGCGTTCGGTGGACAACATCCTCGACGAGATCGCGGCCTATTACGCCCAGGGCATCCGGGAGTTCTTTTTCTTCGACGACCTGTTCAACGCCTCGGCCAAGCGGGTGTCGGCCATCGCCCAGGGCATCCTCGACCGGGGCTTTGCCATTGTCTGGTCGTTTCGCGGCCGGGTGGACGCCGTCAACGAGGACATGCTGCGTCTGGCCAAACGCTCCGGCTGCCGCCAGGCGCTTTTCGGCGTGGAAGACGCCACCGACGAGGGGCTTAGGCGGATCAACAAGAAGATCACCGTGGAGCAGGTGCGCCGGGCCGTGCGCCTGTGCCGCAAATGCGGCATCCTCACCAGCACCAACTGGATCATCGGCTTTCCGCACCACAAAACCCGGGAAGACGTCCTGCACCTGATCGACACGGCCGTGTCCATTGATTCCGATTTCGCCCAGTTCAACATCATGATCGCCTACGACGGCACGGCGATCTTCCAGGAAGGCGTGGCCAAGGGCCTTTTCCCGGCCGACGTCTGGCGCGGGCACGCCGCCGCGCCGGTGCCCAACTTCGTCGAACCCATCTGGGAGGAGCATCTCTCCCGGGCCGAACTGTCGCAGCTGCTCAAGCAGTGCTACCGGCGTTTCTATTTCCGGCCCCTGTCCATCCTGCGAAAGCTCCTGCGGGTGCGCCGGTTCGGCGAGCTGGCCCTGTTCGCCAAAGGCGCGCTGACCCTTCTGGGCATCAAGGGCTACCACCGCAAGACCCATCAGGAAGGGCAAAGCCGCTTCGCCGATCCCGCCTGACGGCGCGCCTGCCATGCCAAAACGCCTGTTTGCCCGCCTCGCCGCCGTGCTGCTGGCCTTTGTGCCGGCCCTTGTCGCCGTGGGGCTTGTGGCGCACTATTTCCGCGCCGACCTGACGGCCTTTTGCCCGGCCTACGACGTGGACCAGTACATGTACGTCGTCGAGGCGCGCACGGTCGCGGCGGCCGGATTTTCCGGCGGCTATTACGGCAGCGGCGGCCAGACCGCCAAACTGCTGCGCTTTGGCCCCCACGGGGCGGTCCATCCCCTGGTCTACGGCGGCCTGGCCCGGCTTTTGGGCGGCTGGAACGACTGGCTGGTTCCGGCCCTGAACATGGCCTTTGTCGCCCTGGCCCTGCTGTGCCTGGGCCGCAAGCTGTCCCTGGGCCGCCTGGCCTGCCTGACGGCGTTTTTGTGCCTGTTCCCCCAGACCCTGCTGTATCTGCCCCTGTCCTATCAGGAAGCGTTCCAATACGCCGTGGCCTTGCTGCTGGCCCTGGGCCTTGGCGGCTATCTGCGCCGGGCCGCCGACGGCGCGGCCGGCGGCCGGGACCTGGCCTGGGCCCTGGGTATGGTCTTTCTCGCGGGAATCACGCGCCCGACCTGGGCGGTGCTGTTCCCGGCCCTGCTGTGGGCCCGGGCCAGGCCGGGCTGGCGTGGGCTGGCCATTGCCCTGGCCGGCGGCGGCGGCTTGCTGGCGGCGACGTACGCCGCCTTTTCCCTGTTCGCCTCGCCCTGGCACGTCGCCAGCGGCCCGGGCATGTTCCAGGCCCTGGCGCGCCTGGATTTCGGCCCCTTGCTGCACCAGGCCGGCGGCAATCTGGCCAGCCTGTTCAATTTCCGGGACAATGCCGTCAACACGCTCAATCTGCTCATCATTGTCGGCGGCACGGGGCTTATGGCCGCGCTCTCCTGCCTGGCTAAGGCCGGGGCGCGACGGTACGCGGTGGCGGCCTTTCATGTCTGCAACGTCCTGACGCCCCTGGCGCTCTACGTCATCGTCTACAACGGCACGGGCTATCAGTTGACGCGGCTGCTCTCGGCCCATTTCCTGCTGTCGTTCGCCGTGTTCCTGCTGGTCGCGCCGCCGGGGTCGGTGCGCTGGGCGGCCGGGCCGGTCCTGGCCGCCTGCCTGGGCATGTTGCCCATGTCGCTTAAGACCTTCGTGCTTTTCGTGCGCCCCGCCTATGACGACTACGCGGGCTACGCCCGCCAGATCCATGCCCTGCGTCAGGAGATGGCCTCGGCCCTGCTGCTGTCCAAGGACGCGCCCTCGCCCTGGCTGCGCACCCTGGCCATCGTCGCGGGGGATGAGGCCCTGCCGTCCCTGGCCGTCCCGGACTTCTACGGCGTCCAGGTTTATGCCCCGTCCAGCCTGGAGACGCCCCTGAAAACCGGCTTCGTGCTGCTGGACGCCAAGGCCCATGCCCTGGCCGCCAAGGCCAACGCTCTGACCCACGCGGCCGACACCTCGCGCGGCACGTTGTACCGCAACGACGTGGCCTTCGGCTTTGCCGGGAAATGAGGAACGAGACGTGAGGGCGACGCGGCAAACCTTGTTCCTGTCCGGGCTGCTCCTGGTGGGGCTGGCCTTTCTGTTCGCCTCGGGGCCGGCCTGGCACGAGGCCTGGTGCCTGCTGGTCCTGCCCGGCCGGAATGCGCCGGCGGCCAAGGCCAGGCTGCTGGCCTGCTCCAACATCGAACAGGATTTCGAGGCCTTCGACGCCGTGGACACGCCGGCCGCGGATAACGGCTGGTCGGTGCTGTCGCCGCGCGGCGACAAGGCGGTGGTGCGGGTGCGGCTGCGCAAGAGCACGGCCGGGGCCGTTTTCTATCCGCGTCTGCCCGGCCCCGGAACGGCAGTGGCCGTCAACGAGGCCATCGGCGACATGCGTCGGGAATTGTTCCGGATGTCCAGGACCGAAGCGGGTTGGTCGGCCATCGGCGAACAGCAGCCCCTGTGCTTGCGCTGCGTGGAAAACGGCTGGTCGGACGAAGAATTCGAGGTGACCCTGGACATCGAACTGCAAGGGCCTCAAGCGCAACTCTGGCACAAGGGAAACCTTGTGTTGTTCTAGATAAGGGAGTGTCATGCAACATGGCTATTGATCGCAAAAATGTGCTGTGGGCCCTGGGCGGGGCTGTTGTCGTCAGCCTGGCTTTTCTCGCCTATTCCTCCGTGTTTCCCTATGTCAAATATCTCGTGCCCGGCCTTTTTCATCAAGGGCAGTGCCTGAACCGGGTCAATCTCTTCCGGTGCTCCAATGCCAGCCAGACCCTGGAGCGCGACAAGTTCTACAACGTCAAGGAACACACGTCCGACATCGACGGCTGGAAATTCTTCACGCCGGCCGACCCCAACGACAAGGCGTACGTCTTTGTCACCATCAAAAAAGACCGGCCCCGGGTCATCTTCTATCCCCGCGTCAACAACGACAACAATTTCATCTCGGTCCACACCTACAAGGAACAGCCCAAATGCCGGCTGTTTCTTCTCGAAGCCAAGGGCGACGCCTGGACGGACATCGGCCTGCAGTACGCCTTTGATTTGAGCTGCGACATGACCGACGTCATGAAAAGCGATGTCGACATACCGCTGGTTATCGTTTTAAACGGCCCGTCGGCGCAACTCTGGTTCAAGGACGACAGCGTCCTGTTTTAACGCACGGCGCGCTGCCGCCATGACCCCTGGTTAACGCAATGCCCTTCTCCGAAAATCCCGCCGATCACTCCAGACAGCCGGCCCGGCAGCCGCTGCTGACGTTGCAGTGGCAGACGGCCGCCCTGGTCCAGTGCCTGGTTTGCTGCCTGTGCCTCGCCGATGTCGCCCTCGTGCTGTGGATGCGCACCGCCGCCACGCTCACCTGGGACACCGCCGTGTACATGCTGAGTTACGACCAGGGTCGGTTCAACGAACTGATGACCGTGGCCGTTCCGCTTTTCGCCAAGCTGTTCCAGGGGCTCGATCCCGGCGTCGTGGCCTTCAGGACCGTGCGCTACGTCATCTCCGGCCTGCTGGCCTGCGCCATGTTCCTGGCCTTGTGGCGGTTTGCCCTGGGCCAGGGAGGAACCCGGCCGCTCAATGTCCCGGAAGGCCTGGCCTGGTTTCTGACCTTGCTGTTGTCCTGCTTTTTGGGCAACGCCATGCTCATCCAGTTCTGGCCCCTGGGGCACCACGACCTGACCTCGTGGCTCTACATCCTGGCCGTGGCCCTTTTTGCCTGGTCCCTGGCCAAGGGCCAAACGGCCGTCGTCGCGACATCGGTCCTGCTTGGCGTGCTCAGCGCCGTGCAACTGTTCGTCAAGATCCCCTGCGTCGGCGGGTTCCTGGTGTTTTTCGCCCTCTATTGGCTCTTTTTCGTGCCTGGGGGGCGGCGGTTGGCCAGCGCGGGCTGTTTCGGGCTGGGATTTGTGGCCTGCGCCGGCCTGCTCCTGGCCACGCTGTGTCCCGTAAGCGACATCATGGCCTCCATCGCCCCGTCGCGGGTGCGCTTCGACAGCGCCTTTGGCACGGACAAGGCGACGCCCGTCCAGATCATCCTCAAGCAGATCCTGGACGTGCTCCTGTTCGTCCTGGACTTCTTCCGGTATTATTGGGCGTTGTTGTGCGGCGCGGCCTTGCTTACCGCCTGCGCCGGCCGCTGGTCCGACCGGCTGCCCCAGGGGGTTGCGACAACGGCCCGGCGGCTGCTCCCCGTGGTCATGGCCGCGCCGCTTTTGGCCACCCTGCTCGGCTTTCTGCGGGCCTTTCCGGAAGATCCCAGCCTCATCGCCAGCCTGGGCCAGCCGCCCTTTCTGCTGCGCTACGGTTTCAGCGGCGACTACGGCCTGCCCCTGGCGGAATTCACCCTGTTCTTCCTGGTGACCTGCCTTTTGGAGTGGGCCATTGGCGGCCGGCCGCGCCGCGTTCCGTCCGGGCCGACCCTGTTTCTGGCGGCCATTTTGCTGGGCACGCCGTTTTTCATGTCCGCCGGCAGCTCGCAGCCCATCATGCAGTATTCCCAGGAAGGCGGCTGGAGCTTCATCGCCTTTTTCGTGTTGTTCCTGCTGCTGTTCCCGGCGTCAAGAATTCGCGGGCGCACCTTCATCCTGGCGACCCTGTGCCTGTTTCTTGTCGTCCAGCAATACAAGTATGTCTCGTTGATGTTCTCCTACACCTGCGTCAACCAGGATCTTGCCGCGCGCAACCTGTTCGTGTCGCTGCCGATGTGCGCCAAGCCGCCCATACTGGATTTCACCGTCGCCGCTCCGGGGCTGCGCAACGGCAAGGGCCTGCGGTTCACCCCCGAACAGGCCGCCTTCTACAGCGGCCTCGACACCATGCTGCGACAGGCCGGCTTCCGGCCCGGGGACAACATCCTGGCCCTCTATGGCCTGGGCAGCGCCGTCCACCTGCTCGGCGGCCGCTCTCCGGGGACGCTGTTCTATTATCCGGAGGGCATCTTCGGCCCGGATTTCAATGCCCGGATGCTGGCCCTGGCCTCGCCGGACGCCCTGCGGTCCTCGTTTGTCCTGGTCAACGACCCGCTCATGCCCAATATCGTCGAGGTGCTGGAACGGGCCGGGCTGGGCCTGGACAAGGATTTCACCCTGGTCGGCACCCTGCGCCAGCCGCTGTGTCCCGACATGACCTGCCGCAAGCCCCCAAACGAGGACTTTTACACGGTGTCGGTCTACGCGCCCAAGGCCCCGTCACAAGCCCAATGACCGGGCAGGCCCGGCCGGAGCGCGCGGACCGAAGACAAGCCGGGCAGAGGCCGCATCGCCAGCGGTGTTGAGGCGATGCGGCGCGACAAGCCCGGGGCGGCCACCCCGCCCTGGCCAGAAAACCGCTGCCCGGCCCAGCCGCGCCAGGGCAGGGGAAACCCCGTTGACGGAAAGACTCATGCACTACCCGATTTCCCGATCCGCCACGATCCGCGCCCTGCTCCTGGCCCTGACCGTGGCCGCCCTGGGCCTGTGGCCGCATCTGCGTTTTTCCCTGGAGCAAGGCCATGTCGCCTATTATAAATACGCCTATGACGAAGAATACTATTCCAGCGCCTCCCTGACCGGCTCCTTGCGGCCGGACCGCCTGGGCGGCGGGTTGGCCATGCGCGCCCTGGACGCGGCCACCGGGCATGACCGCGAACTGTCCATGGTCCTCATCGACGCCGTCCTGCCCTTCCTGGCCGCTCTGGCGGCGTGTTTCCTGGCCGCCCAGATCGTTTCCGGAGCGGCCGGACAGGCGCTTGTGGCCTGCCTGCTGCTTTTCGGGGAAAGCTTCATCAGCCTGTGCGCCTCCCATGTCTGGCCCTACGCCGTCACGTCGTTTCTGGCCCGGCTGATGGAATATTCCACCATCTTTCCGTTCCATCCCGCCAATTTCTTTTCCCTTTTCCGAACGCCGGACCCCCAGGCCACCTTCATCTGGTGTTTTCTGACCCTCGGCGTCATGGTCCGGCTGGCCCGGCCCGGCGCTTCCGGCAAGACCTTGGCCGCCCTGGCGGCGCTCAACCTGCTGGGGCCGTTGTTCTATTTTCCGTGCGTCGCGGCCGTGCTGCTGGCCCAGGGCCTGTGGCTGGCCCTGCTGGTCTGGCGCGGACCCGACAAGGGCCTGTCGCGCCGCCTGCTGGCCGTCCTGGCCTGCGCCCTGGCCGCCTTCGTCCTGACGCGCCTGCTGGCCCCGGCCGCCGGCGGCGGCGGCTCGCCGTTGACCTTTGCCTCCCGGCTTCCGGTCGTCACCCTGTCCGTCGTCCTCTCGGCCGGCCTCGCGGGCGTTCAGGCCTTGCGGCTCTGGCGCTCCCGGGCGGTCCCGCCCGCCCCGGCCGACCTGCTGTGCCTGGTGCTGTGCGCCATGCCCCTGCTGCTGCTCAACCAGCAGCTCATGACCAATCGCATGGTCATGACCACGACCTTCGAAGTCTCCATCAACGCCATCCTCCTGTTCTCGGGCGCGGCGCTGCTGCTGGCGCGGCTCGTGCCGGCCGCCGCTCCGGCCTGGGCCGTCGCCGGCCTGAATTTGGCCGGGCTTTTGGCCTGCCTGAGCCTTGTCGTCTGGGCCCAGGACCAATCCTATGGGGCCTGGCACGGCTACAATGAAGAGGTCCGCGCGGCCCTGGCCACCGTGGACCAGGTCGCGCCCCCGGGCTCGGGGGAAAAGCCCTGGATCGACGGCACGGACCTGTCCCTCATCATGAGCGTGGCCTTCCTGCGCCCCGACGTGCGCCCGGTCTGCCTCTATTCGCAGCTTTTCGGGGCCGGGTTTCTCGCCAACATCGGCTCGCCCGGCTTCACCCCGGCCCGGGACAATCCTCTGGCTCCGGGCCTGTACGAACACTGGCTGCGAAACGGCCTCACCCCGGACATGGTCGCCGCCGCCCTGTACCAGGAAGCCGACTCCGGGCTGGGCTTCTACGTGACCTTCTTTTTCAGCTTCATGGACAGCTGGAAACCGTTCTCCCTGGGCCGGGCGGTCAACCCCGCCGGCATCCGGGAGCGCCTGCCCGACATCCTCGAAGCCTATGGGCGGTTTTACGCCGCCTGCCAGGGCGTGGACAAGACCGTGCTCTTCCTGTCGGCCCCGTCCGCGCCCCCCCGGGAATCGCCGTGCCTCGACGTTTCCCCGGGCGCGTCGGCCACGGTTGGGGGCAAGTCCATCGTGCTGACGGTCCAACGCCCCAGGGCGGCCCGGCCGGGGGAATGACGGTTCCCAAAAAACGGCCTTTTTCGTATGAGCGTCCAGGCCGGCGTCTGGCCGCCACGACAGCAACGGACGCGCGGCCTTTTTCGCCCGCCGCCTGGAGGACAGTGCATGTGCGGTATTGTTGGTTTCACGGGACAGCCCGATCCCCGGACGCTGCGGGCCATGTGCGACCGGCTGCGGCATCGCGGCCCGGATGACGCCGGATACGCCGAGTTCCCGGAAGTTTCCCTGGCCATGCGCCGTCTGGCCATCGTCGATCTGGCCGGCGGCCGCCAGCCCATGGCCAACGAGAACGGCGACGTCGTGGTGGTGTTCAACGGCGAGATCTACAACCACGCCGCCATGCGCGAGGATCTGCTCCGGCGCGGCCATCGCTTCGCCACCGGGCACAGCGACACGGAATGCGTTGTCCACGCCTTCGAGGAGCATGGCGAGGACTGGCCCGAGACGTGCGCCGCCAACGGCATGTTCGGCCTGGCCATCTGGGACGCCCGGGCTTCCCGGCTGCTGCTGTACCGCGACCGCGTCGGCAAAAAGCCCCTGTATTACGCCGCCATCCCGGGCGGCCTGGCCTTTGCCTCGGAGATCAAGGCCCTGCTGGTCCACCCGGAAGTCTCCCGGGAATTGGATTATGCCGCGCTCTACGGGTATTTCGGCCAAAAAAACATCGCCGCGCCCCATTCGGCCTACCAGGCCATCCGGCAGGTGCCGCCGGGCCATGTGCTGACCTGGAGCCCGGCCCAGGGCCTGAGCCGCCCCCGGCCCTACTGGCAACCCGATTTTTCCCCCACCGGCCAGGACATTGACGAGGACCGGGCCGCCGCCCGCATCCTGGACCTGCTGTCCGACGCCGTGCGCCTGCGCATGGATTGCGACGTTTCCTACGGCGCGTATCTGTCCGGCGGCATCGACTCCTCCTCCGTCGTCGCCCTGATGCACCGCTTCTCCTCCCGGCCGGTGAAGACCTTCTGCCTGGGCTATGAAGACCTGGACGGCGGCCAGGCCCAGGGCAAGGACGCCGATCTGCGCCATGCCCGGGAGTTCGCCAGCCTGCTCGGCACGGACCACTACGAACACATCGTGTCGGCGGCGGACTTCAGCCGGGAGCTGCCCGACGCCCTGGCGGCCATGGACGAGCCTTTTTCCGGGGCCATCTCCACGTTTTTCCTGTCCACCTTCATGCGCCGCCACATCACCGTGGCCGTCTCGGGCGACGGCTCCGACGAGCTGTTCGCCAGCTACCTGCCCCAACGCCTGGCCTTTCCCCTGACGGCCTGGCGCGAGGCCGGCCCCGATCCCGCCGACCCCCAGGCCGCCTTCCTGGCCCGGCTGGCCGCCAGTCCCGGCAGCGCCCAGGCCGGCTGGCGCGACGCCCTGTCCGTGTTCAGCCACGAGGAGCGCCGGGAGCTGCTCTCCCCGGCCTTTTTGGCCGCCGCCGGGGACGTTGTGGGGCAAAACCCCTTCGAGGCGCTGGCGCGCGGCCTCACCGCCGCCGATCCCCTCAACGCCCAGCTCGAAATCGACCAGCGCGGCCTGCTGCCGGATCAGATTTTGCCCTTTGTCGACCGCCTGTCCATGGCCCACTCCATCGAGGTGCGCTGCCCGTTTCTGGACTACCGGCTGGTCGACTACGTGAACCGGCTGCCCGGCCGCGTGAAGATCAAGGACGGCCTGACCAAGGCCATCCTGCGCCGGGCCGTGGCCGGCCTGCTGCCCCGGGAAATGATCGACCGGCCCAAGGAAGGCTTCGTCCAGCCGGTCTACACCTGGATGCGCGGGCCGCTTCGCGGGCTGATGTGCGCCTCCATGGAGGCCCTGCCCGAGGCGCTCTTCCAGCGCCGGGCCGTCAAGGCGTTAAGCGACAGGTTCCTGGCCGGTGAACCGGGCCTGGAGGCCAAGGTCTGGAACCTGACCTGCTTTGCCATCTGGCATTCCGGTCTTGGGAGCGTGTGAGCAAGGAAGGGGCATGTCGTGAAGTGTCTGCTGCTGGCCCTGACGGGCATGGGAAACGCGGTGCTTGAGCGGTGCCTGGCCCAGGAACTCGTGGACGAGACCCTGGTCGTCACGCGCGCCGAAACCGGGCCGTTTCCCTATTATCCTTGCGAAAACCTGACGGCGGCCTGCGAGCGGCTGGGCGTGCGCGCCCTCACGGGCGCGGACCTGCGGGCGACCGAAACCCTTGCCACGCTGCGGGATTTTGGCCCCGACATCATCGTGTCGGCCACGTTTCACCAGATCGTGGCCGAACCGGTGCTCTCCCTCGCCCCCCTGGGCATTTTCAATTTCCACCCGTCGCTTCTGCCGGCCTACAAGGGACCGATGCCCACGAACTGGGCCATCCTTCACGGGGAATCGCGCAGCGGCCTGACCGTCCACGAAATGACCTCGGGGCTGGACGAGGGGCGCGTGGTGCTCCAACGGGCCGTGGACATCGGGGGGGATTGCGACGGCGCGTTGCGCCGCCGGCTGGACGCCACGGCGGCGCAACTGGCGGACGAGCTTTTCCGTCTGGCGGCCTCGGGCGGCCTGGTCTTTCGTGAGCAGCAAGGCCCCGGTTCCTACCACCCGCGCGTGCTGTCCGACGAAGGGCTGCGCCGCATCGCGCGCGGCGACTTTGCCCTTGACGACATCCGCCGGGCGGTCACCCCCTGGCCGGGGATGGCCGCCCTGGCCGCGCGCATTCCGGGCCTGCCGGACGCCTGAGCGTCGGCCGGCAGGCCCGTCCGGCGGCCTTGGGCCGGCCCTTAGTAGTAGCTCTGGCGCAGCTTGCGCCAGGCCGCCCACCACATGCGCAGCATCCGCCAGCCGTTCCAGAACACCCGGCGCATCTTGGTTACCCCGTGCAGGCGTTCCTGGTAGTGGACCGGCAGGTCATGGATGACCAGATGCAGCTTGCTGGCCCCGAACAACAAGTCGTAGTCGCCCCACAGGTCCTTGATGCCCCAGGAGCCGATGAGCGGTTCCAGGCGGCTGAAGTCCTCGCGCCACATTACCTTGGTGCCGCACAGGGTGTCCTTGATGTAGTGGCCAAGCAGCAGGGAGAACATGAGGCTGAAGATCTTGTTGCCCACGAAGTTGGTGAACTTCATGGCCATGTCCCGCATGGGATAGATCATGCGGCTGCCGTTGATGAAGTCGCCGGTCCCGGCGGCCAGGGCCTTGAAAAAATAGGGCAGCTCCTCGGGCATGACCGTCAGGTCGGCGTCGAGGATCATGAGCACGTCGCCCTTGGCCGCCCGGAATCCGGTCCAGACGTTTTGCGCCTTGCACACGCCCGGGCCGTCCACCAGCCGGATGTCGCGGCCGGGGTGGTCGCGCATGGCCTGGCGCACGGCTTCGGCCGTGCCGTCGGTGGACTTGTCGTCGCAAAAGATGATCTCCGTGCCCCGCCCCATCTCCGGGATGCGGGCCACGGCGGCGGCGATGTTGCCTTCCTCGTTCTTGCAGGGGACCACCACCGAGACGGTCAGCTCCTTTTCCGGCCGGGGCTTGGGCACGGGCCGGGCCACCACCACGGTGGTCATGCACAGCCGCGACAGGCCGGGCAGGGAGGCCAGGAACCGGTTGGCGCATTCCGACAAAAAGGGGATGCGCACCGGGCACAGGATGGCCCGGTAGGTCTTGACCAGCTCGAAGCCGGCCAGGTTGAGGAAGCATTCGAGATCGTCGGGCGACAGCCAGTTCGGCTCCAGGGCCGGCATCCGCAGCCCCTTGCGCGAGGCCCATTCCAGCAGCGGCTGCCAGAGGTAATTGTAGGTGTAGATGACCAGCCGCGACCGGGAATGGCAGTGGCCGGCGGCGTTGCCGAGCAGGGCCAGGATGTCGGTGGTGTCGGTGATGTTGCTGCACAGCACGTAGTCGAAGGGACCGTCGCCAACGTAGGTTTCGGGGTCTGCGCAGTCGAAGGCCAGCTGCGGATAGCGCTGGCCGGCCAGTTCGGCCATGGACGGGCTGATCTCCACGCCCACGCCCTGGGACGGCTTGACGGCGTCCAGAAGATAGCCGGTTTCGCTGCGCAGGTGCAGGACGCGGCGGCCGGGCTCCACGATGTGGCTGAGCAGCTTGGCTACTTTGCTGTAATAATAGGGATTTTTGTCGATCCAGCGCTGGCGGTCGCGGGCGTGCTCTTCCTGAAAGGCCCGCCGCTCTTCCCGCTGCGCATTGAGGGCTTCCACGCCCCAGCGGATCTGTTCGTCGGTCTGTTGTTGCGACATGGCGATGTGCTCTTTTCTCTTGAAGTTAGGGAAGTAACGGCGAGGCGATCACAAAAAAGGGATGGCTGCCCGGGGCCAGGGCGAGATGGGTGTAACGGTCCACGCGCCGGCCCACGTAACGCACGGTGCGGCCGGGGGCGGCGGCTTCCAGCACCGGGCCGCCCGTATCCGTGGCCGAGGGTTCGAACAGCCAGACGGCCAGATCCTTGCGCGGCAGCACGACCAGTCCATCCGCGGCGGCGTCATAGGGCACAAAGGCCCATTCCTCGGTGGGTTCGCCCTTGGGCGGATCGGGCAGAAACGGCCCCAGGGCTTCGGCGGCCAGGGCATCGACCACCACGGCCCCGGCCAGTTCGGGCGGCACGGCGGTGAGGCGCAGGGCCAGATCGCCCTGGAGCACGGGAAAGCCCGGGGCGGCGATGCTGACCTGGCGCAGGTCCACGGCGCGGCCCGGGAAGGGAAAGGCGGCCATGCGCCGCACGGCGGCGTGACGGGTGGCCTGGAGCAGTTCCGGACCCTGGCTGGCCTTGACCGCGTCGTCGTCGGCATAGCCGTAGCGCTGGCGGATAAACGCCTTGTACTTCTGGTGGGAGCCGAAATAGACGTAGGAAAGCCAGGGTTTGGGATTAAATCCGTACTGGCTGTAGAGCGCGTCGAGGCGGGGCAGGGTTTCGCGCATCATGGCGACGTTGCCCAGGCACAGCCCGGCCAGGATCAGCAGGCTGGCCAGCCGCATGGCCCGGGAGCGCGTGGCCCAGGGCAGCAGCGCCAAGGCCAGGGTCCACACGCCAAGGATGGTCTCCCACCACAGCCAATCGCGCAGGATGGGCCGGGCGCTCAAGACGGCGCAGCCCAGCCCCGCCCCCGCCACCAGGACCGCCCCGGCCGTCACGGCCGGCCCGAGCCGCCGCGACCGGACCCAGACGAGAAAAAGCCCGGCGGCGGCCACAAAGGCGGCCAGCGTCGCCGGCTCGTAGCGCCAATACGCCACGAAGCATTGCCCGTACTCGGCCAAGGGCTTGGGCGCGACCATCTCGCCGCGCAAAAAGGCCATCTTGTACAGGACAAGCAGGTACTGCCAGCCCAGCCCGAGCTTGGGCAGGACCAGGAAGACCAGCAGCCCGCAGAAAGGCAGCCCCGCGCCAAGCAGGGTCAAAAAGCGCAGCAGCCCGCGCGCCGCCGGCCGGGCCAGCCAGGAGCCGGTCAGCCCGGCGGCGCAGGCCAGATACACAAGCAGAAACAGGCCCGAATAGAGCGTGGGCCGGTAGCGTTCGGTAAAGCTCCACACCCCTTCCGGCGGCTCCACAAACCAGGCCAGCGCCAGCACGACGGCGAAGACGGCCAGATTGGCCCAGGCCAGGAGGCGATAGCCGGTCTCCCGGCCCGAAGCCGGCGTCGGCCACCACTGCGCCAGCCGCTCTCCCCGGGCGGCCAGGACAAAAACGAAAAATACCGGCGTGGCCAGGACATAGAGAACGACTTGGAGCTTGGTGAGCACGGCCAGCCCCAGGCACAGGCCGCTGGCCAGAATCCAGGCCGCCCGGCCCCGGCCGGGCGGCCTGTCGGCCGAGCAGGCCAGGGCCAGCAGCCCCAGGCTCCAGTAGAAGACAGCGTACAGCTCTGTGCGGTTCATGGAGGCGTGGTAGAAAAACGAGGACTGGGTCAGCAGCACGGCGAAAACCACCGGAGCCAGCACGGCCGGCAGCCGCGCCAGGCGCAGCAGGGCCAGCCCCAGGCACAAGGCGCTGCAAAGGGCGAGGATGGGGGACAGGACACGGACGGCGTCGGTGAGTTCGGCCACGCAGGCCAGCGGACTCATGGCCCTGGCCAGCTCGTCCAGGCTGACGGCCGAGACCATGCCCAGGGCCTGGGTCAGGCTTATCCAGAGGTCCGCGATCAGGTACATGCCGAAACCGGGGTGGTTCACATGGTCGGGATGCAGGCCGCTGCGCAAGACCACCATGTCCAGGACGGTGACGAGATCCATGTCCCAGATGAAATAAAAGGGGAAGCGACCCGAGAGCCACAAATAGGCCCAGCCGGCCAGCACGAAGGCGGCCAGGGACGCCGCCGCGCTCCAGCGGCGCGACGCCGCGTCGTTTCCCTGCTGCGTCGATGGCATATCCTCTCCAACGTCTGACGAAACGGGCTGGGGCCGTTGCACGAAACGGCCAAGGACTCTGTTGGACCCGGGCGGCCGGCGGCTCCCGGCTGGACCGTGGTCCGAAAAGACCGGACCAGGCCGCCGCATTCGTCGCGGCTGTAGATGATTACGCCCAGTTTGTCGATGCCGCGCCGGGTTTTCCCGGCTGGCGCGGCCCGCCGGTAACGGCCTGTTTCATCGCCAACCACGGCTCGCGACCGCAACTCCGCCGGGCGCGCCACGGCGGCGACGCGGATCATGGACGCCAGGGCCACGAAAACACTTTTCAGCCTACCCCAAGGGTGTCATGACACCGGGGACGCCCGGACGCGGCAATGGTCCGGGCGTGGGCGCGACAGCGTCTTCGTCCCCGGGCGGGCCGTCGCGGGAGACGCGACCGGGCTTCCCGACGCCGCCGGCCGATTCCTGTCCGCCAATGCGGGTGAACGTAAAATCTGCAAGGATAGCATTTTCGTCATGGATTCCAGGATACCCTTCAATCGACCGTTCATCGCCGGGAAAGAGCTGTCCAACATCATCGAGGCCGTGAACCACGGCCAGCTTTCCGGAGACGGGCACTACAGCAAATGCTGCCAGAAATGGCTGCAGGAACAGTTCGGTTGCAGCCAGGCCCTGCTGACCCACTCCTGCACGGCGGCGCTGGAGATGGCCGCCCTGCTGTGCGACGTGGGTCCCGGCGACGAGGTCATCATGCCCTCGTTCACCTTTTCCTCCACGGCCACGGCCTTCGTGCTGCGCGGGGCCACCCCGGTGTTCGTGGACATCCGCCCGGACAACCTGAATCTGGACGAAAGCCTGCTCCAGGACGCGCTGTCCCCCCGCACCAAGGTCATTGTCCCGGTGCATTACGCCGGGGTGTCCTGCGAGATGGACTGCATCCTGGATCTGGCCCGGCGCAACGACCTGCTGGTGGTCGAGGACGCGGCCCAGGCCTTTTTTTCCTCGTACAAGGGCCGCAAGCTGGGCAGCCTTGGCCATTTCGGCTGCCTGAGCTTTCACGAGACGAAAAACATCATCAGCGGCGAAGGCGGCGCGCTGCTCATAAACGACGACCGCTTCCGGCAACGGGCCGAGATCATCCGGGACAAGGGCACCAACCGGTCCCAGTTCTTCCGGGGACAGGTGGACAAATACACCTGGGTCGACCTGGGGTCCTCCTATCTGCCCAGCGAACTGATCGGGGCCTTCCTGTGGGGCCAGATCGAGGAGGCCGAAGCCATCATCGCCGACCGGCGCCAGTCCTTCGACGCCTATCTCGAAGCCCTGGGACCGCTCCAGGAGGCGGGCCATCTCCAGCTGCCGCGCATCCCGGAAGGCATTTCCAACGGCCACATCTTCTACATCGTCACCGATTCCCTGGAAACGCGCGAAGCCCTGTCCGCCTATTTGTCCGAGCACGGCGTCTCGGCGATTTTTCACTATGTGCCGCTGCACTCCTCCCCGGCCGGACGGCGCTACGGCCGGGCGGCCGGCGATCTCCCGGTGACGGTGGCCACGGCGGACCGCCTGCTGCGGCTGCCGCTGTTTTTCGGCCTGCGGGAGGAAGACGTGTCCCGGGTGGCGGACCTCATCTTCCGGTTCTATGGCCTGCCCCGGTGAGGCCCGGCCCGGTTGACCCGGTTCAGGGATCAATATTATGCAGCGCCGACCATCGCGGGGCGTCCTCCCCCGCGGCCGGATCGACCGGCCAGGGCCGTTGCGGCCTCGATGCCGGCGGACTCTCGGCGAGACAGGCCTGGGGCTTTTTCACGGCGACCGGCGATCAACAAGGTAATTGACATACTATGTGCGGGATTTGCGGTTTTCGGGCCAGGCGGGAGCTTTCCCTCAAGACCATGCTGCGCGCCATCGCCCACCGGGGGCCGGACGGCGACGGGGTCTTTCGCCAGGGCGACATCGGTCTGGGCCATGCCCGGTTGGCCATCATCGACCTGGCCGGCGGCAGCCAGCCCATGCAGAGCCAGGATGGGGCCGTCACCCTGGTTTTCAACGGCGAGATCTACAACTTCCAGGAGCTGCGCGCCGACCTGATCCGGCGCGGCCATCATTTCAGGACCTCCTCGGACACCGAAGTGCTGCTGGAGATGTACCTGGCCTACGGCCCGGCCATGCTGGAGCGTCTCGAAGGCATGTTCGCCTTCGTCCTTTACGACGCCCGCGCCGACCTGCTGTTCGGGGCCAGGGACCGCTTCGGCATCAAGCCCCTGTACTACACCTGGAACCAGGGCACCTTTTCTTTCGCCTCGGAGATCAAGGCCCTGCTGGCCGCCGGGACCTGCCGGCCGGTCGGCGACCCCACGGCGGCCGCCCTGTTCTTGACCCTGCGCTACATCCCCGGCCCGCGAACCGCCTTTGCCGACGCCCTTTCCCTGCCGCCCGGGACCTTTTTCACCCAGCACGGCGACCAGCCGCCCCGGCTGGAAACCTACTGGCAACTGCCCGAGGCCGGGCAGGACGCCCCGGACGAGGGGCAGATCCAAGAATCGTTTGCCGGCCTGCTGCGCCGGGCCGTGGATTCCCATCTGATCAGCGACGTGCCCCTGGGCGCGTTCTTGTCCGGCGGCGTGGACTCCACCACCATTGTCGCCAGCATGGCCGGGCTTGGCCATTCGCCGCTGGAGACGTTCACCGTGGACTTCCAGGGGGAGCGGTCCGAGGCCACGGAAGCGGCCCGCACGGCCGCCCATTTCGGCTGCGGCGAACATTCGGTGCTCGTTCCGCCCCAAAGCCTGGAGCTGTTCCCGGAGCTGCTCTACCACCTCGACGCCCCCTTCGGCGACGCCATCCTGCTTCCCCTGTATCTCGTCTGCCAGGAGGCGGCGCGCCACGTCAAAGTGGTCATGTCCGGCGACGGGGCCGACGAGACCATGCTGGGCTACATCCACCACGAGACCCTGGCCAGCCTGGCCTCCCCCATGGCCCGGGCCATGCGCCCGGCCCTGTCCATCCTGTCCCGGCTCACGCCCCTGCTTCCGGTCGGGCTGCTCGATCGCGCCTTCCACTACCCGGATTCCATGGGCGTCCTGGGCCGGGCCCGGCTGGCCCGGCTGCTGGCCGAGGCCGGCTCCCCGGGCCGGGCCTACCTGCTTTTCGCCTCGGTCCTGGAGGCCGACGAACGCCGCGCCCTGCTGGGCTCGCGCCTGGCCGACGGCGAAAGCCAGGCCCAAAAGGATTTCCTGGAGCCGCTGCGCCGGGCCATCGACACGGCCCCCGATCCGCTGGAGGCCGCCTACCGCCACGACCTGCGCTACTGGCTTCCCGACAACATCCTGATGAAACTCGACAAGATGACCATGGCCGTGGGCATCGAGGGACGGGTGCCGTTTTTGGATGACCGCTTCGCCGGTTTTCTGCTCGGCCTGCCCCGGACCGTGAAACTGCGCCACGGCCAGGGCAAATATCCCCTGCGTCGCCATTTCGCCGACAACATCACCATCCCCGGGCGACTCCAGGGGCGCAAAAAGGCTTTTTACTTTCCGTTGCAGGGCGCTTATGGAAGCGTGCTGCGGACGTTGGTGGACCGTTACCTGTCGCCCGAAGCCCTTGACCCGGCCATACTCAATCCCCGGGCCGTGGCGGCCATTGTGGCCAGGGCCGAGGCTTCGCCGCTGTTGGGCTACAAGCAGGTGTTCACCCTGCTCGGTTTTCAGATGTGGCAGGAACGCTTCGCCATCCGCTGGGAGTGACGTCACGATCCACGGCGGCACGGCGGCAGCGTCCACCAGCGCCGCCATGGGCGCGCATCACGACACGACAAAAGCCGGGCCGGCGCTCTTGCAGGCACGGCATGGCCGGACGCCTGCGGCATCCTCCGCATGGCCCCAAGCCTAAAGAGAGACGCTTTTCATGAAGACGCTGCTGCTCAATCCCATGACCAACCAGGCCGGCAATGTGGTCCGGGACGTGCTTTACGGCTGCTGGTGCAAGGGCAACCGCATCGGCGGCGGCACGGTGCCGCCGTTCAATCTCCTGGTCCTGACCGCGCTTTTGCGCCGGGAAGGGCTGGCGGCCGATTTTCTCGACGCCCAGGCCCTGCAGCTCGGGGCCGAGGCGGTGATGGGCCGGCTGGCCGACTACGGGCTGGTGGTCATGTCCACCTCCACCATGAGCTTCGCCGAGGACGCCGACTATCTGGCCCGGCTCAAAAGCGCCCGCCCCGGTCTGGTCACGGCCGTCTTCGGCTCGCATCCGACCTTCATGCCCCGCTACTGCCTGGCCCACCCCGGCATCGACTACGTGATCCTCCACGAGCCCGAGGAAACCGTGCTCGAACTGGCCCAGGCCCTGGACGCCGGCCGGGACCCGGCCGACATCGCCGGCCTGGGTTCCCGGGACGCCGACGGCCAGCCGCGCCTGCACGAAAAGCGCCCCTTCCTCAAGGACCTGGACTGGCTGCCCCATCCCGACGTGGACCTGCTGCCCGAGGGCATCCACTACTTCAATCCGCTGGTGCGCCGCATGCCCTACATGACCCTCACCACCAGCAAGGGCTGTCCCGGAAAGTGCGTGTTCTGCACCGCCCCGACGTTTGACGGCAACATCTTTCGCCGCCAGTCCCTGGAGCATGTCATGGGCCAGCTGCGCGCCATGGCGGCCAAGGGGATCAAGGAAATCTACTTCCGCGACGACACCTTCTTCGTGGACCGCAAGCGCGACCAGGCCATGTGCCGGGCCATCCTGGACGAGAAGCTCGATCTCACCTGGATCGCCAACGCCCGGGTGAACATGATCGACGAGGAAACCATCGCCCTGGCCAGGCGCGCCGGCTGCCACACCCTGAAGTTCGGCGTGGAATCGGGCTCCCAGGAGATCCTCGACGGCCTGCGCAAGGGCTACCAGCTGGAGCAGGGCCTGCGCGTGTTCGCCGCCGCCCGCAAGCACGGCGTCGCCACCCACGCCCACGTCATGATCGGCAACCCCGGCGACACCCCCGAAACCGTCGAAAAAACCATCGACTACGTGCTGGCGCTCAATCCGACCACGGCCACCTTCGGCATCTGCACGCCCTACCCGGGCACGCCGCTTTTCGACAAGGTGCGCGAGCTGGCCCCGGAGATCGAGGACGGCAGCAACACCGACCTGTCCAAGCTCCATGTCGAGGGGCTTTTCAACGAATACTACTGCACGGTGGACAAGCACGAACTGCCCAAGCTCGTCCGCCGGGCCTACAAACGGTTCTACATCCGGCCGAAATACTGGGTCCAGTGCTGCCGCGAGAGCCTCAGGTCCAGCCACGACATCAAGCGCGTCGCCCTGGCCTCCACCCGGCTTTTCGAATTCATCGTGCAAGGAAAAGACTGATATGGTGCCATTCAAAGACGTTTCCGTGGTCATTCCCGCCTACAACGAAGAGGAATCCATCGGACCCATCATCGAGCGCATCCGGGCCGTTTCGCCGGAATTCGAGATCGTGGTCTGTTCCGACGGCTCCACGGACGCCACGGCCCGGCACGCCCGGGACGCCGGGGCCATCGTGGTCGAACACCGCTACAACCTCGGCAACGGCGCGTCCGTCAAAAGCGGGGCCAAGGCGGCCAGCCGCCCGTATCTGGTGTTCATGGACAGCGACGGCCAGCACCAGCCCGAGGACATCCCCAAACTCCTGGCCGAGCTGCCCGACTACAACATGGTCATCGCCTCGCGCACCAAGCAATGCCGCACCGATCCGGTCCGGGACATCGGCAACATCATGCTGCGCAAGGTGGCGGAGATCATCGGCGGCACGCCGATCATGGACCTGACCTCGGGCTTTCGGGCCGTGCAGCGCGACCTGTTCTTCCTGTTCTCGCCCTTGTATCCCCAGCGCTATTCCTATCCGTCCACCATCACCCTGGCCCTGATCAACTCGGGCTATTTCGTGAAGTTCCTTCCCCTGGACACCATCGTGCGGCGCGAGCAGGGCACGAGCAACATCCGGCCCTTCCAGGACGGCCTGCGTTTTCTCAAGATCATCTTCCGCCTGTTCATGCTGTTCCGGCCGTTCAAGATCTTTTTCCCCATCTCCCTGGCCCTGTTCGTCCTGGGCCTGGGCCTGGGCCTGTACCAGCTTTTCGCCACCCAGGGGGTGCACAGCGTGTCCGTGATCCTGCTCATCGGCAGCCTGCTGTTTTTGGTCAACGGCCTGTTGGCCGAACAGATCTCGCAGATCCGCCTGAGCATCCTCAACACGGCCCCCACCGCCGCCTCCCCCGCGAACCAGCCGTCGGCGGCCTCCCATGGCTGAGTCCCCGTTCGCCGGGCCGGCCCTGGCCACGGTCCCCCGCGTGCTGGGCTTTTGCGACAGGGACCCGGACTCGCCCACCTTCGGCTGTTGCGACCGGGCCTACTGGCATTACCGGCTCATCGACCTGGCCAACAGCCGCGCCCAGGAAGCCGGCCTGCTCTTCACCCTGGCCTGGCTCCATGACGGGCCGGACAATCCCTTCCACGGCCAGGACGCGCTGGTGGACTGGATACGGGGGATCTGGCGGTTCTGGCTGGCCGCGCGCAACGCCGACGGCTCCACCACGGAAGTCTACCCCAACGAGCGCTCCTTTTGCGCCACCTCCTTTTCCGCCGCCGCCTTTGTCGAATCGGTGCGCCTGCTTGGCGGGGCGGCCCGGTTCGAGGAAGAGCTGCGTCTGGCCGAACCGACCTTTTTGTGGCTGGGCAGCCACGCCAACCCCGACGTGGCCAACCAGATGGCCGCCTCCCTGCATGCCCTGTGGGGCTATGTCGCCCTCACCGGCGATTCCCGGGTGGCCGGCCTGGCCCGGAAGCGCGGCGAAGAAGTGCGCGGGCTGCTTAACGCCGACGGGGCCTTTGTCGAGTACGGCGGCCTGGACGTCGGCTACCAGAGCATTACGCTGAGCAGCCTCACCGCCGTGTCCCGGCTGACCGGGGAGCCGGACTGGCTGCCCCAGGCCATCCGGCGCGGCCTGGAGGCCATCGAGCCGCGCATCGGCGACATGGGCCAGGTGGACTGGCGCGGCAACAGCCGCAAAACCCAATACGTCTACCCCCGCGCCCTGGCCGCCCTGGCCAGTCCGGCCCTGGAGCGCCTGGCTCGGGGGCTCGCGGCCCGCACCCTGGTCAATCCCTGCCATCTCGATGACCGCTACACCACGGCTTTTGCCGCGGATTACCTCCTGGCCGCCATGGAGACCCCGCCATGCTCATGACCACGACCAAGCTGGTGGCCCTGCGATGCTACAACATCACCCTGGGCCGCTTCGAGATATGCACCAGGCTGTTGCGCCAGGCCCTGGTGTGGCGCTACGTCAAAAGCCGTCCCCTGGCCGGCCGGTATTCGCCCACCTCGAAGTTCTTCGAGATGGGCGAGCTGTCCCCGAGAAGATCGGCCACGACGCCCCGGGACAAGGCCTAAGCCCTTTTTCCCGCGCCCGGGCGGCCACGCCGCTTCGGCCCGGGCCGCCTGCCCCGCCCTCCCCCACCGCCGGCGCTCGCTGGACCGGCCAAACCAGGGACACCGCGACATGACGACCTACGCGTGCAATCTTTGCGGCCAGACACGGTCCAGGACCATGGGGACGTTCCATGGCCGGACCTTGGTGGAATGCGCGGCCTGCGGCCTGCGAAGCTACTTCCCGACGCCCACCGATGACGAGCTCAAGGCGCTGTACGCGACCCAGGCCTATACGTCGGCCGACTATTTTGCCGTGGAAGAAACCCGGGAAACCAACCACGCCAGACAAATGCGCCAGGCCGCCTCGCTTTTGGCCAACCGCCTCCAGGGCCGGGGCAGGGTCCTGGAAATCGGGCCGGGCAAAGGCTTGTTCCTCGATCTGTGCCGGGGCCACGGCCTGGACATCGACGCCCTGGAGCTGTCGGAACCCCTGGCCCGGGAGCTTCGCCAGCGCACCGGGCTCACCGTCCTGGAAACGCCGCTGGAATCCAGCGACATCGCCCCGGGCAGTTACGCGGCCATCGCCGCCTTTGATCTCTTCGAGCATGTCCAGAACCCCATGGGCTGGCTGCAGGCCGCCTGGCGGGCCCTTGCCCCGGGCGGCACGCTCCTTTTCAGCACGGTCAGCGTCCAAAACCTGCTGGACCAGCTGGGCCGGCTGTTTTTGCGCCTGGGGCTGCCGCAACCCATGGCCAAGCTCCATCCGCCGTACCACTTGTACTATTTCAGGCCAGCCCTCATCCGGCGCTATCTTGAGGCCACGGATTTTCGGCTGGAATCGATGGTGGAAGAAAATTACGACGTTAAAAAGGCGTCCTCGCGCCTGACGGAACAGCTGTTTCTGCGCGGCGTCTACGCCGTCCACGATCTTTGCGGCCATAAAACCAATCTGTACGTCACCTGCGCCAAACCGTGACCCCGGACGCGGCCGGCCGGAACCTTCCCGGCAACACGGCGCGCCGCCTGCAGGGCCGGTGTTCCGCCGCGCCTGGCCCCGGGACGCGGCCGGCCCGCCCTGGCCGGGAAAGCGGCGGGCGAACCGCTCTTGCGCGCTGATGCACGAGGGAAGAATACGACATGCCTGATCGGGACAACACCACCATTGCCCAGGCCTTGCTGCCGGCGCTTGTCCTCTTGGTGGGGGCGGCGGCGCGTTTCTCCAATCTGGCCGCTGTTTCCGTGGATGGCTTTGACGTCTGGATCTACATGGATCATGCCCGGAAATGGAATCTTCACGCCATCTCGCCCACGGAGATGTACGCGAAGTTCGGCTTCATCCAGTTGTGCGCCATGGCCAGCGCCCTGTTTGCCAATGCCGACCATGCCCTCCCGTTCATGAACGCGTTCATCGACTGCCTGAACATCGCCGCCATCATGGCCGTCGTGCGCGCCTGCGGCTTCTCCCTGGCCGCGGCCACGGCCAGCAGCCTGGCCTACGCCCTGTTGCCGGCCTCCATCCTGCTGTCCCGGGACGCCCTGGCCCATCCGTCCACGGTGTTCTTCCTGTTGTGCGGCTTGCTGTGCTTTGTCCTGGCCCGAGAGCGCTCCCGCCGGGCAGCCCTGGCGCTCATGGCCTTGTGCGGTTTCTGCGCCTCCTACGCCGTCACCTGCCATCCGACCATGCTCATGTTTCCGCCCATTTTCCTGGCCTTGCTGGTCGTGGCCAAGCGCCCGGACAGCCTCAAGGCGGTCGGCCGCGTCTGCGGCGAGGCCCTGGCCTTTGCCCTGGGGGCGCTTGTGCCGTTCCTGTATTTTTCCTTGTTCGTTCCCGGGGACGCGTCCATCCCGCAAAAGCTTTGGGCCTTGTTCGACAGCATTGTCTCCCATGGGGCCATGCCGGAGTTCATCGAGGAAACTGTCGGCATTTCCTGGAATAAAATCAACGTGTTCTTCCAGGACTATCTTTTCTGGGAGCTGTTGCTGCCCATCCACGCCACCCTCGCCCTGCTCGTCCTGGCGGCCTCTGGCCTCGCCGTTATGCGGCGGCGGGCCGGGCGCGCGCCAAGCCCCGAGGCCGCCGCGAGACGGCGCAACCTGCGCTGCCTGCTGTTCATGGCCGCGACCTGCCTGCTCGGCTTCACCCTGCGGTTTAACGGCAAGGAGCAGATGCTCTGGGGCGCACGCCTCTTTTTCCCCTTGGTGCCGCTGCTGTTCATGCTGACCTACGCCATGCTGGAAGAGCTCCTGCGGGACAAAGGCCCGGGCGTCGCCAGGCGCGTGGTCCTGGCCACAGGCCTGGTCTGCGGCGTCGCCACCTTCGCCATCTATATGCCTTTCTATTTCTACGTCTCCCCGCCCTTTTACAAGCACGTCAAGACCGCCATCAACAGCCGTGGGCTGACCATAGACAACGAGCACCGCATCCTGCTTGTCCCGTCCAAATACAAGCCCTACGCCTCGGCCGAATACTACATTTCCAGCGACTACATCCGCGTGCCGGACCTTCAATGCCTGTCGCGGACGGCGTGCCTGGACGCGTTTATCCGGGACAACAACATCAAGTACGTCGTCGTTTCGCGGTCATTGACCCTGGACGCCTACGAATTCACTAATGCCAGGGACAAGCGCTGGCTGGACGCCGTCGAGGCGGCCAAGCAGCAGGCCTGGCCGGAATTGGCCGCCATAGGCGGGTACATCGCCGCCAACAAGCTGCCGTTGTTGTACGCCGCCGGCAATCCCGCGCTTTCCCCGGAGTCCCTCACGGGCTTTCCCCACATCGCCGTGGGCAATCACGCCCTGCGCGTCCACGAACACGACCGGCTGGGACGGCAGGACGCCTTCGCCATCTACCTCGCCAACCCGTGAATCCGCCCCGGCCGTGACGGGCCGGCGGCGTCGCCGGCCAAGGGCCCAACACCCGGGGGATTGGCCGTGGACCGGCGACGGCTGCGGCCCCAAGCCGGCCCTGTCCGCTGCGTTGACGGGCGCGTCCGCAACGGCGGCCATTGTCCGGCCGCGTCGGCCGGCAAGGGGCCTGGAACAGCCGCCCGACCGGCCCGGCCGGGATTGCCAATGGACAATGACGGCCATTTCTGGCATGGCATTTCACGGATTTTTCGTGCGTGGACGGCCGTTGGAACTTGAGGACAGGCTGCTGTCGGGCGTTGCCCGGGATGATTTTCCGGCGTTTTGCGTCTGGAAGGTTGTCGCCCGGCAGGGTTTGGCTTGTTCCGCAAAGGTCGCCGCGCTCCAGCCCGCGTTTTGCGCGGCCATGCTCCCTTCCCTTGCCCAGGCTTCCCTATGAAGGATTTTCATGAGTTATAAAAGCGACATCGCCCAAGCCACCAGAATCGAGGAAGCGCAAGGGTTCCCTTCGGTCATCCTGCTGGACAACACCAACGCCTGCAATCTGCGCTGCTCCATGTGCGACCACGCCAACATGAAGAAGCATCGCCCCCTGGCCCGGATGGACTTCGGCCTGTACACCCGGCTGGTGGACGAAATCGCCCGGGAACGCCCGGACGCCCGGGTCTGGCAGATCTTTTTCGGCGATCCCTTCATGTGCCCGGACATGGCCAAGCGCATCCGCTACGCCAAGGACAAGGGCCTCACCGACGTGGTGCTCAACACCAACGGCGTCCTCATGGGCCGGGAAAAGGCCAAGGCGGTCATCGAGGCCGGCCTCGACGCCATCTATGTCGGCATCGACGCGGCCCGGGCCGAGACCTACGCCAAAATCCGCGTCGGCGGCAATTTCGACAAGGCCGTGGCCAACGTCCTGGCCTATCGCGACCTCCTGGCCCAGTACGGCCGCCCCAACCAGCAGCTGTTCGTCCAGTTCGTGGTTTCCGAACCCAACGAAGACGAGGTCGAGGCTTTCCGGGAATTCTGGACCAGCCGGGGCGTCAACGTGAAAATCCGCCCCAAGGTGAGCTGGGCCGGCCTGGTTGAGGCCGACAACCTGAGCAGCAACGAAGCCCTTGACCGCAAGCCGTGCTACTGGCTCATGCGCACCATCAACATCTGCGCCGACGGCCGGGTGGCCCTGTGCTCGGTGGACGTCCACTGCCGCGTCGACTGCGGCGACGTCTCGGGCTCCAGCATCAAGGCGCTTTGGGAAGGCCAGCTGGCCCACTACCGACGGCTGCACAAGGAAGGACGGTTCGAGGAACTGCCCGAGATGTGCCGCCAGTGCCGCGACTGGCAGTCGGCCTACGCCCAATACCACACGCCTGCCGGGTCCGACCCGAAATGAACGACCGGGACGCGACCATCCGGGCCGCTGTCGTCAACCGGCTGATCGACCGGGAGCCCCTGCGCCGCCAGGACGGCGTCTTGATCTTCGTCGAACCCCCGGCCACCTCTCCGGCCGCCGCGCGCAGCGCCTTCGACGCCCTGCGCGAACGCCTCAAGGGCCTGGGCAACGTCTACCAGTTGCTCAAGGACGTTTTCGCCCCTGTCCTGCGGGCCCAGATTTGCCGGCGCACGCTGGCCGCGACCCTGGCCCGCCACGCCCCCGGCGCGGCCGTCCTCAACCTGGGCAGCGGCCCGGGACGGGGCCTGGGGCGGGGCCTGGAGCGCGCCGACGTGGTCAACGTGGATCTCCACGCCATGCCCGGCGTGGACATGGTGGCCGACCTGGCCGATCTGCCGGTCAAGGACGCCAGCGTGGACCTGGCCCTGTCCATCGCCGTGCTGGAGCATGTGCCCGATCCCGGCCGGCTGGTGGCCGAGATGATCCGCACCCTGCGCCCGGGCGGCGAAATATTCTGCTTCATGCCGTTTCTGCAGCCCTTCCACGCCGCTCCCGACGACTTTTCCCGGCTGACCCTGCCCGGGCTGCTCCACCTGTTCGGCGGCCTGGAAATCGTGGCCTCGGGCGTCGGGGCCGGCCCGGTCTCGGGCCTGCTCTGGACCGCCCAGCACGTGGCTGCCATGGCCTTGTCCCTGGGTTCGGCCAGGGCCTATTCCCTGTTCCTCATCCTGCTCACGGCCGTCACCTGGCCGGTGAAATACCTGGACCTGCTCTTTGAACGCCACCCCGCCGCCGTCGTCGCGGCCAGCGGTTTTTTTGTCGTGGCCAGGAAAGCGCCCACCCCATGATCAGCATCATCGTCCCTGTGTTCAACAACGCCCCGAGCCTGGCCGAACTGGCTAGGCGCGTGGCCGCCGCCCTGGCCGACGAAACCTGGGAACTGCTGTGCGTCAACGACGGCAGCCGCGATAATTCCCTGGACGTGCTGCGGCAACTGGCCGCCGCCGACGAACGGATCAAGGTCGTGGCCCTGTCGCGCAACTTCGGCCAGCATCCGGCCACCAACGCCGGCATGAGCGTGGCCCGGGGCGATGAAATCCTGTTCATGGACGCCGATCTCCAGGACCGCCCTGAGGACATCCCCACGCTCCTGGCCCGGCTGCGGGACCGCAGCCGCCCCGTGGAGATCGTGTACACCGTCAAGTCGGAGCGCCACGACAGCGCCCTGACGCGCCTGACCTCCCTGCTTTTCCACCGCACCCACTCCCGGCTGCTGGGGTTGCAGGGTCCGGCCGGGGTGGGCACCTTCCGGGCCTTCAGCCGCAAGGTGCTCCTGGAAATGCTGCGCTATCCCGAACGCAACGTCCTGTACGGGCCGCTGATGCTGTCCATGGGCTATGCCCACGATTTCCTGCCCGTCCACCACATGGAACGCCCCGCCGGCGCGAGTTCCTACACCTTCACCAAGCGCCTGGGGCTGGCCACCGCCGCCCTGATCCGCCACACCGACATTCCCTACCGGTTTTTCCTGTTCCTGGGCGGCGGTATCATCACGTTCTCGCTGCTCTACGCCCTGTTCAACATCCTGCAGTATCTCATCTGGGGACGGGTGTTGCTGGGCGGCCTGGCGGTCATCATCATGCTGCTGCTGTTCTTCATGGGGGCGTCGTTTCTGGCCATGGGGCTTCTGGGCCTGTACATTTTCCAGATATTCGAAGAAATCCTGCATCGCCCGAGATTCCACATCGCGGAAACCATCAATCTCGGAGAATGATGTGACTCCTGCGCCAGGGCGCAGGGCGCGGATCATCCGATTTTCGTACCGTGGCCATGAAAAAAGTCGCCATACTCCAGTCGAACTACATCCCCTGGAAGGGATATTTTGACATCATCGCCGCTGTCGATGAATTCATCATCTACGATGAAGTGCAGTATACCACCAATGACTGGCGCAACCGGAACAAGATCAAAACCAATACCGGCCTGCTCTGGCTGACGATCCCCATCCTGCACAACAACCGTTTCGGCCAGCGCATCGACGAAGCCCAGGTCAGCGATCGCCGCTGGCCCAAGAAGCATTGCCAATCCCTGCTGACCGCCTACGCCAAGACGCCGTATTTCAAGACGCTCTTTCCCTCCCTGGAGGCGGTCTACGACGCCTGCCGCGACCTTTCCGGCCTCAGCGCCATCAACCTGGCCTTTCTGCGCTGGGTCCACGCCGCCCTGGGTCTGACCACCCGGCTGTCGTCCTCGGCCGACTACCCGTCCGGCGGGGACAAGAACGAACGCCTGGTGGCCATCTGCCGCCAGGCCGGAGCGCGGTCGTACCTTTCCGGGCCGTCGGCCCGGTGCTACATCGACGAAAGCCTGTTTAACGCCTCGGGCATCGCCGTGGAATGGATGGACTACGCCGGCTACCCCGAGTATCCGCAACTCCATGGGCCGGAATTCCGGCATGACGTGTCCATCCTGGATCTGCTGTTCAACACCGGTCCGGAAATGGCCTGGCAATACCTTAAAACCCTCAAGCCACGGGATACCGCAGCGCTAACATGAAGTATTTTACAGCCCTGATCGGCTTTATCGGCGTCAAGCTGCGCAACGCCATTTCCCGAAAGATGTTCCTGTTCGTCAAACAGTACTGCGCAGGCCTGGTCCTGGATGTCGGCGGCGGTTCCTTCTACCGCTACCTCAGCCCCCTTGATCTGCCCATCAGGCGCTGGGTCAGCCTGGACCCCGACGCGTCCTGCCTGCGCGAGCGCGTCGACGACAAGCATGAAATCCTCGTGGGCGACGGCTGCGGCATGGCTTTCGCCGACGCCTCCTTTGACGCGGTGCTCAACAGCCAGGTCCTGGAGCACGTCATGGACCCGCTGACCATGGTCGCCGAGATCTCCCGGGTGCTCAAACCCGGCGGCTACGCCATCTTCCTTGTGCCCCAGACGGCCTGCATCCACCTGGTGCCCCACTGCTATTCGAATTTCACGATCTACTGGATCCGCAACGCCCTGGCCCGCCACAACCTCGCCATCGTGGAGGAGGAGGCCCTGGGCGGCTTTTGGCGCACCATCCTGTTCCGGTTCCTGTATTTCTTCCTGGAAGCCTTGCGCTTCCCGGCCTTCACCGATCCGGCCATCAAGCGCAACCGCTGGTTTTACGCGCTCTTCCCCCTCATGGCCCTGTACGCCCTGGCCAGCATCCCCATCCTGCTGCTGCTGCAACTCGGGGATCTCAAGGAGGAGCCCAACAACCACCTGGTGGTGGCCCGCAAAGGCCCCCTGCCCCCGGCTTGAGCCGAACGGCCTTTTTCGCGTCCACGGCACAGGCACAGGGACGGCCGACGCAGCCCAGGCAGCCCCGGCAAGGGACGGTTTTACGGCAAGCAGCACAGCGGCAGGAAGCGCGGCTGACCGGCCCCCGGCCAACGGGCCGCGGGTCCGGGCCGACAAGCGCAGGCGGCGGCGCTTCACGCGGCGTGGAGCCCACGGCCGCAAAGGTCCGCGCCAGCCCAACCCCGGGCGGCGGCACAAGCCAACGAAAAAAGACCTTGGGACCAAGGTCAGGAAGGAAGCGGCGGCCATGCAGGCCGGACGCGGGGGGCTAGGCCGACAGACGACGCGTGGCGGCCCTGTTTGGAGCCCGAAAAACAGCCTTTCCGGGCCTGGACCCGGCGCGTCGGCGACAGCTCGCCAGGGGAGTCGTCCAGTGGCCCAAGCGGCTGAGCGAAGATTTTTGACAGGTCAAGAGACAGCGCCCAAGGCGCAAGGCATAAGAAAGCGCGGCTCGAGGCCAAATCCGAGCGGCGCGGCCAAAGTCCGTACAAACAAGCCCCTGGGCATCCAGGGCGAAGCCGCCACCCCGGAACCGAGACGGCCAGACCGGTTCGCCCCTGTCCCGCGTCGGCCTGGCCGGGGCTGCCCCCGGCAAAACCCCACAGACCCTCTTTGCAGACGGCCAAGGCGCGTTTCCCCGCCTTGACCGGGGCGAAACGATTAGCCGGAACCCCAAGGCCACCGGGCATCACGACCGGGCGTCAAGGCCAAGCCGGCTCCCCGGGCAAGGCGCTACTGATTGCACATGATGGAAACGAGCGTCGACCAGTTGCCGCCAGTGTATTGAATCTGGATCTGCTTTCCCGCGCTCAGAGCCGTCAACGCCGTGGCCAGCATTTGATTCTGTTGCGCGCTGGGGAACAGGTAGTTCACATTGCTGGCGCCGCCCGAGATATTCACATTGACCCACGAAGCGATGGTGTTGGAACCAACGTAGTTCACCGTCGCCGTCGAAAGCTGTTGCGCCTGGACAGACAGCGGCGCCTGGAGAAGAGCGGCACACAAGACCAGGGAAACCCACAAGAACTTCAGATAAGACATACGAACTCCTCTGGTTAAAAGTTGTATCTGTGTTTGCTATTGTCAGCGAAAGCGATGTACAATCTCAATAAAATCATCTAAAAACACGACATGCCCATGCAAGGCAATGGCCTATGCCTGCGTCAAGTACCATTTTTCCGGCAGCCAACAGGGCCAAATCCCGATTTCATCCGACAAGCGCCGTGCTTGTCTGGGAATATGCTGTCCTCTATATGCTTCCCGGCGACCAGTACCATTCAAGCCGATTGCAGCATATCAAAACACCGCAGACGAGAGAACATCACCTCACCGGATTTATAACTACATCTCAAAACCAAGGCAATAACCCCGATCACTGTTTTTCCGGGGCCGACTGCGCGGCATTGACCAACTTCTGGAATTCGGCTTGCGTCATCTGCTCCCCTCCGGGAAAATGGATGACGACGTCAGGTTTGGCATTCGCTTCGTTTTGCTGGATAATCTGTTTCATCTGCCGGTAGGTCAACTGCTCACTGGTGTTGGGCAACACGGGGCTGTCCTCACTGGGGGCCACGACCTTTTGCAGCGCCTCACGAATTTCCGCCGCGCTCACCTGCTGGCCGTCGGGCAGCCCAAACGTGGTGACTTCCCCTTGTTTGGCCCCTCTGGCAACGGCATCAAGCATCTCCTGGCTTGATATCTGGCTGCCGTCGGGCAGCAGGTAATACTTGGGCTGATTCTCCTGGCGCGCGGCGTCCTTTATGCGAAGGAGCATCTCTTCCGGCGACGGCGCGGCCGCGCCGGATTGGGGCGCGGCTGTGGCCGGGGTGGCCGCGACCTTGGCCTCCAGGGGCGCGATGACGATCCGCCGCTTTTCACGATCCAGCGTAACCGTGACGTTTCCCATCTCGGCGGCCTCGGCCAGTTGCTGCAAGGTCACCATGAGGTCTTGCCCCTCGGCGGCCAGCGAGATGGAGCGTTGCAGCGAGTCCTTGGGCGCGACGATGGAGACGTCCCCGGCTTTTTCGAGCTGCTTGAGACAGGCTTCCACGGTTGTGCCAAGGCAGGAGACCGACACGACGGCAGTCTCGGCCGCCTCGCCCCGTCCGGCCAGGGGCCCCGACAGCAGCAGGCCGCCAGTCAGCAAGACGGCACCCAAAAGACGGCCCGGAACAGGCGCATGGGCAAAGAGCTTGTGTTGAGCGATCACAGCCGAGAACAACGGTTTCATAAGGCATCGCCCCCTATTGGTTCGAAATATGGCATACTTGGCGGCCATGCCGGCCTTGGCGAGGTTCGCCCGGAAAGACACGCCGCAATCGCCTCGGCGTCCGGGTTCCAGGCCACGCCGCCAACAGGCTGGCCCCTGGCCGCGCCAGGACGCCTCCCGGGCACTAGAGCCATAACGCCAAGTTGCTGCCCTGCACAACCCAAAGCCTGCCATCCGGCCGCGGCAGGCAACACTTGCCAACAATCGGCCAGGATACGGTTCCCCGTCGGGGTTCCTCGAACCAGCCCCACTCCCGGGGCGCGGGGCCGCCCAAACGCCCACGTCCGATCTGGCCCCCAAAGGGCCGGCGATCAGTCCGCCCGGCCCAGGCCGGCCGTGCGGGCCGTCAGGTCGGTCCAGTTGTCGCACTTGAGAACCTCGCAGGGGCTGGCGTCGACCATGTGCCAGGAATGCACCAGGCGTATGGCCCGCAGCAGGGCCGCGTCGTCCAGTTCCCGGGCCTTGGTGGCCACGACCAGGGTGTTGTGCAGCCAGGGCGGCCGCTCCCAGACCATGTCGCGCACGGCCGCGTCGAAGCCGAAGGCCGACAGCACCCGCGTGAACTTCTCCCCGTACCAGCCGTCGTAGTGCATGGCCCAGGACGCTTCGTGGGAACCGAAGATGTGGCGCATGACGGCCTGCTTGTGCTCGAAGGACAGGGCCGGGTCCAGGACCTGGGCAAAGGAGCCCAGGACGTCCGGGGTCTCGATGACCAGCCGCCCGCCCAGGGGCAGCCAGCGGCAAAACCGCGTCAAAAGGGCCAGGGCCGCCGGCCGGTCGAAATGCTCGAACACATGGTGGGAACGGATTTCCTCGATGCTCCCGTCGGGATAATCCAGGGCGGTCAGATCCCCGAAAATGTCGGCCACGGCCTTTTTCTGGGCGGTATGATGGTCCGAGGGGAAATCGATGTTGACGTAGCCGGCCAGATACTGCTCGCCGCAGCCCAGATGGAGTTTCACCGGCGCGCCGTCCGGCAGCACGGCCTTGGCGGCGGCCAAATGGCCGTTCTTCTTGGCCTGGACCAGGGCGGCCCGGGCGGCAACGGCCTCGGGCGCGGCCTCGTCGTGGATGCGCCGCCGGGTCTGGTCCAGGGGGCCGAAGACCGGCTCCCACAAGGACTTGTACAGGGCGATGTCCTGGTCGGCGGCGGCGAAATTGGCCGCCTTGAGCTTGTCCTGCAAGTCGTTGTGGGTCACCTGGGCGGCGAAAGCCGGCAGGATGGCCTTGCCGGCCTGGCGCAGCTTGAAACACAGGTCCCCGTCGGCGCAGTAGAACTGGTAGGCCTGGGAAAAACCGCCCACCGCCCTGGCCTGCTCCGTGCGCAGGAGCCCATAGTTGACCAGGATCTGCCGGCCCAGGGTCAAATCCACGCCAAAATCCCGCCAGGGGCCGTCCGTGGCCGACACGTTCCGGTAGGCCATGGCCACCCCGCCGCAGGCCTCCCCGGCGGCGTCGCCCACGGCCACGGCCTGGGCAAGCCCGCCGGGCGACAGGACGATGTCGTCGGAGGCGAACATCATGTACCGGCCCCTGGCCCGGGACAGCAGGAAATTCATCATGCGCGGCCAGCTTGGCCGGCCGACGAAACAGCGCGCCTGGTCGAAAAGCCGCACCCCGGGCAGCTCCCCCAGGGCCAAAGCGTCGGCGTCGGGGTCGGCGTAGAGCAGCAACACCTCAAACGACGTCGCCCCGGCCGCTTCGGGCAGGCTCCCCAGGAACTCCGCCAAAAGCGCCAACCGGTCCTTGGTCGGCACGAGCAACGAGACGTCGGGTCCGGGCGATGCGGCCAGGGCGGCCTCAAGGCGGCTTGCCGGGGAGGCGTAGCGCTGCCGGACCAGGGGATAGGCGGCGAAATCCCGGCTGGCCTCCAGCAGGGCGGCCGCCTCGGGAAAGCGTCCCAGGCCCTTGAGGGCCTTGGTCAGGCCGGTGACGGCCGCCGGCTCGAAGGGATTGCGGCAGGCCGCGACGCCGAACCATTCCAGGGCGTCCGGGAAACGCTTGGCCGCCAGATGCTCGTCGCCGATCCGGCACAGACTGGCCATGGAATGCTGCTGGGAAGGCGTCGTATCCATTGCTGTTCTCCGCAATGCCTGCCCTGCTCCGCCGCCTTGCGCGGCAAGGGCGTCGGCCAAAGGGGCGGCAGGCGTCTGGGCGCGGGCCAGGATTCGCGGCCGGGATGGCCGGTCAGGAGGCGTCGCGCACGTTTTTTCGCCAATGCGCCTTGATCCAGGCGTCTTTCGAGCCTCCGGGAAAGCCTTGCAGGATCGATTCCAGTTCCGGGGCGGTGAGCCCGTCGCGGTACTGCTCGAACCGGACGTTATCCAGGGTTTCCAGGGCCTCCTTGCGGCGGCGCAGGGCGGCCACGGCGGCCTGCGCCTCGGCTTCCTCCCGGGAAACATATTCCGGGTGGGCCCGCAGCACGCCCCAGCGGGCCAGGGCCGTGAAAATGTAGGCGGCCACGCTGCGCACCGGCTCGCCGGTTTGCAGATCCACAAGCTTGCCCCGGGTTTCCAGCTCCCACTCGGCCCGGTCCAGGCTCAGGGCGGTCAGATCCCGTTCCAGGGGTTTGCCGAGTTTGGCCCGGGCGGCCAGGGCCTGGTCGAGCTGTTCCCGGCGCAACCCGGCGGCGAACACCCGTGGCCACATGAGTTCGACAAAGGCGTCGTCCCAGCCTTCCCAGGCCTGGATAGAAAGATGTTCTATCTGTTCTATCTTAAGAGGGCGTGATGGGCTGGCTGACTGGCTGATTGGCTCGGAGAAAGGCTGGCTTGGGGATAGGCTTCTTGTCGGGTTTGGCGTCAGGCCTTGTGCATGGCTTTGGGAAAGGTTTTGTGACAGGCTTGGTGTTTGGCCTTGTGGTTGGCCTGACGCAAGGATTGCAGACTGGTCCAGTGACAGGTCTTGCTGGTACTGCTCGATGACCGGCTGGTTGAAGGTCACGCCCACGCCCTGGAGGTTGCCGTCCCGGGCCTTGCGGAAGCGCAGGAAATCCAGGGCGTCCAGACGCCGCATGACGGTGCGCACCGAGGCTTCCCGCATGTCCAGGGCGTCGGCGATGTCGCGGAACTTGATGATGTAGGGCTTGGCGGCCAACAGCAGGTCCAGGACCCGGCGCTGGTTGTCGTTGAGCCGGTCGGCGACCTTGGCCCGGCCCAGAGGGCGGCTCATTGTCCGGCCTGGAGATAGGCTTGATGTCTGGTTGAGTGATTGGTCCCGTGACAGGTCTTTGGTGGGGCTTGCCAACTGGTCGGCTGTGTGGCCTTGTGGCTGGCTTGCAGTTAGGTCCTTTGACTGACTGGCTGACTGACTGGCTTTTGGACTGGCCTTGGGTGTGGCTGACGGTGCGGCTGGCCGGCTTTTGGTCTGGCTGCCCGACGGTGCTTCCGGCTGGCTGGCTGGTTGACTGGCCGGCTGTTCGGCTGGCCGAGAGACTGGCTTGGAGACCGGCCGAGCAACCGGCTTGGCGTCGGGCTGGGCCGGCGGGGTCTCCTGGGCCTCCTGGCGGGGCGTCGCCCCCGCGGCCTTGCCCGTCAAAAAGGCGATGGAGTCCTCCGGAAAGGCCGCCAGGGAAGGAAACGCGTCAAAGGTCTCGCGCGGCGGAATCGTGGCGAAAGGGTCCTCGGACCGGCTAGGCTTGCTTTTCGACACGAGCGATCACCTCCCGGGCCAGGGCATGATAGTCCAGGGCGCCGGATTTGGTGGCGTCAAACTCGAAAATGGATTTGCGGTGGGAATGCGCCCGGTCGATGTCGATGTTGACCCGGATCTCCGTGTCAAAGACCGGAATGCCCTTGGCGTCGAAAAACGCCCGGATGCGGTCCTTGTTTTTCTTGTGGGTGGCCGCCCGGCCGTCGAACTTGGTCAGCACCACCCCGAGCAGCAGCAGTTTCTTGTTTTGCTGCTTGGCCTGGGACAATACCTGGATAAAGGTGGAAAACCCGTCCAGGGCGTACTGGTCCCCCACCGGGCAGGGCACCAGGACGTAATCCGAGATGAGCAGGGCGTTTCGCAGCATGGGGCCGATGTTGGGCGGCGTGTCGATGAGCATGTAGTCGTAGCGGCCGATGTCCTTGTCGTTTTGCAGCAGTCGCGAAAAGCCCAGCACCGAGTCGATGCCGGCGTAGGAGCGGACTTCCCATTCCATGCAGCGGATGGAATTGGGAACAATCTCCATGTGTTCCGTTTTGGTGGCGCAGGCATTGGGACTAAACGCCCCTTCAGGGTCTTCCAGCGCCTTGACCAGACTGGAATTTTCGCGCAACCCAAAATCCGGCAAAAGCGTGGATGTGGTGTTGGACTGCGGGTCCCCGTCCACCACCAGCACCCGCGCCCCTTCCAGAGCCAACCCTGCGGAAAGATTGACGCAGGTCGTCGATTTTCCGACGCCCCCCTTGTTGTTGCCCACGGTAATGATGATGGGTTTCGCCATTTTGCCCCCCCCCTAAATTTCCCTGATGGGCATATTTCCACCGGGCCAAAACCTTGTCAACGCCATACCCAAAAAATAGCGCCCGCCGCGCGGTGGCGGGCCGTCTTCCATGGTAGTGGGAAAAGCCTGACATCCGCCAGCCAGTACCTGTCCGGCGGAAATAGTAAGGCAATTCGCGGCCGGCCAAAAACGGCCCCGGCCGGGGACGGCCAGACGGGCAATGGGCAGGAGAAAGCTGTTGACACGGCTGTTTTATTTACCAAAAAAACAGCGTAAGACCGGATGGAGGCATCGGCTGGCCTGAATGTTGCTTCGGTCGTCGCCAACACCGGCGGCAGCCCTGGGCTGGCGGCCGGGCTGGAGCGCGCAAGGGGGGAGCATGCGGCGTCTGCTCAATCTGGGTTGCGGACAAACATTTCATGAAGACTGGGTCAATGTGGATTTCCGGCCGCAACCGCCCCGGGTGGTCGGCTATGACCTGAGCCTGGGCGTGCCTTTTCCCGACGACCTGTTCGACGTGGTCTATCATTCCCATATCATCGAACATTTTCCCAGGGCCACGGCGGCGGCGTTTCTGCGGGAATGCTGGCGCGTGCTGCGCCCGGGCGGCATCCTGCGCCTGGCCGCCCCGGATCTGGAAGGCGCGGCCCGGGCCTATCTGCTGGCCCTGGAAGCGGCCAGGCTGGGCGAACCCGAGGCCGACGCCCGCCATGAATGGATGACGGTTGAGCTGGTGGACCAGCTGGCCCGCCACCACAGCGGCGGCGAAATGCTGGAATTTTGGCGGCGCGACCCGGTTCCGGCCCTGGATTTTGTCCTGGAGCGCATGGGCGCCCAGGCCCGCGAGTCCATCCTGGCCCTGCGCCAGGCCCCCAAGCCGGCCCCGAGGCAGGACGCCGACGCCTCCCCCCAGGAAGTGGGGCGTTTCCGGCTATCCGGGGAATGCCATCAATGGATGTACGACAGCCATTCCCTGGGCCGGCTCCTGGTGGCGGCCGGCTTCGAGGCGGTGCGCTCCGTAGCCGCCGGTGAATCCGACATCCCGGATTTTGGCCGCTACCATCTCGACGTCGAGGCCGACGGCGGCGTGCGCAAGCCGGATTCGTTTTTCCTGGAAGCGCGCAAACCCCTGGCCGATCCCCAAAGCGCCGCGCTTCGGGTGGTCAGCTTCTGCATGCAGCCCACCAGCGGGGCCGGCGGCTCGGCCCTGCGCCTGCACCAGGGATTGCGGGAAATCGGCCTGCCCGCCTGTCTCTATGTCGCCACCAAGCCGGCCGTGGACATGCCCGGTGTCATGGTCATTCCGGCCGTGGCCGGCTCCAGCGTGTCCCGCGAGGAAAAAACCGGCCGGTTCACCAACAGCCAGTGGCCGGGCTTTTTCAAGCACATGGAAAAACGCCTGGCCGCCTATCCCGGCCGGCCGGCCAACTGCGAAATCTTTTCCGACACCCAGGTCACCACCCGCATTTCCGACATTCCCGGCGCCGACGCGGCCGACATTCTGCACCTGCACTGGATCGCCGGCACCACGGACATCGTCCGGGACGTGGACTTCCTGCGAGGCCGGCCCATCGTCTGGACCCTGCACGACATGAACCCCTTCACCGGCGGCTGCCATTACGCCGGGGACTGCCAGGGCTTTACCCGCTACTGCGGGGCCTGCCCCCAGCTGGGGTCCAGCGAAGACAAGGACTTTTCCCGGGAAATCTGGCTGCGCAAGAAAGCGGCCTACCGGGAACTGGACATCACCGTGGTCTGCCCGAGCCGCTGGTTGGCGCAGCAGGCCGCCCGGAGCACGCTTTTCCAGAAAAAGCCCATTACGGTCATTCCCTACAGCCTGCCCACTGACGTGTTCCGGCCGCTCAAGGCCGGGGCGGTGCGCCGGGGGCTGGGGGTTGATCCCGACGCCTTCGTGCTCCTTTTTGGCGCGGACGCCCTGGACACGGCGCGCAAGGGCTTCGCCGAGCTGCTGGCCGCCCTGGAAAGCCTGGCCGCCAGCGGCGAGGGCGGGGGCATCACACTCATGACCTTTGGCGACGTCAGCCGGCTGCAGCGCCTGACCCTGCCGTTCCCGGCCGTCCACCTGGGCCGGCTGGAGTCGCCAAACGAGGTGGCCCTGGCCTACAACGCCGCCAATTGCCTGGTGATTCCTTCCCTGGAAGACAATTTGCCCAACGTGGCCCTGGAGGCCCTGTCCTGCGGCCTGCCCGTGGTTGGTTTTACCACCGGCGGCATCCCGGACATGGTCGAGGACGGCGTCACGGGCCGGCTCGTGCCCACCGGCGATGGCCAGGCCCTGGCCCAGGCCTTGATAGCCATGCGCGACATGCCCGCCGACGCCCGCAGCCGGATGCGCCGGGCCTGCCGGCAAACGGCCCTGCTGCGCTACAGCATGCCGGTCCAGGCCCGGGCCTATCAGGAACTCTACCAAAGCCTGCTGGCCCGCCCGGCCGGGGCGGCAGGGTAGGGGGGCGGCCCGTGCCGTCAGCCAGGGTTCCCGGCCTTGTCGCGGCCGGCTCGCGCGTCTTTGGGAAAAACCGCATGGATACCGTCCAACCCCAGGAATACAGGCATGGATGCACAGCCGCTTTTTCGCCGCACTCCTGACGACTTCCCCCGCGACGTCCTGGCCGACCCGGCCCGGGGCCTGGCCATGGCCAGGGCCTTGTGGGCCAGGCATCGCTTTGACAGCGCCATGGACCTGTACGACCGTCTGGCCCGGCTCCATCCCGGCCAGGCCGTGGCCATCCTGGCCGAGGCCTACGACCGATTCCAGGAAGTCACCCCCCGCACCCGCTACGCCCTGTACCAGTCGCGCTTTTTCAATTTTCCCATCCGCCCCGGGGACGCCGTCCTGGACATCGGCAGCGGCCACATGCCCTTTCCCCTGGCCACCCATCTGGCCGACATCTCCCTGACCGACGGCAGCATCGGCCGTCTGGGCGTGCCGTTTAAGCATGTGGACGGCAAGCCGGCCTACGAGGTGCGGGTGGAAAACACCGGCTTTGCCGACCAGCAATTCGACTTCGTCTACTGCTCCCATGTCCTGGAGCACACCGACGACCCCGAGGCCGCCTGCCGCGAACTGGCCCGCATCGGCCGGCGGGGCTACGTCGAGACGCCGACCAAGGGCAAGGACGCCTTCATGGGCAGCGCCCGGGGCTCCAACCACCGTTGGCATGTGGAGCTGGTCCATGGCGTGCTGGTGTTCACGGAATACGACGAGCGCGACCTGGAAGGCTTTGGCGTCGATCTGCTGATGGACATGCACGTCGCGCCGCGCACGGACCGGGAAAAGGCCTTTTCGGCCCTCATCTACCTGCGCGCCGACCAGTGCAACACCATGTTTGCCTGGGAAGGCAGCCTTCCCTGCCAGGTGCGCCGCCCGCCCACGGCCGGCGTCCGGGTCCAGGTCGCCGCGCCGCCGCCCCGGCCGGCCGAGATCCCGGCCGAAACCGTGCGCCTGGTCCAGGTCCACAGCTTTTATCCCGTCTATCTGGAGCAGTTCTACGCCAAGCGGCCGGGGCTGGCCCAGGCCGACTACGAGAGCCAGATGCGCGCCCTGGTGGAGGACGGTTTCAGCGGCATCCACATGCTCGCCCCCCATCTTGGCCCCCTGGGCTACGAAGCCAGCCTCATCGTGGCCAACAACCCCCATGCCCAGGCGGCCTGGGCCAGGGAGCACGGCCTGCCCCCGGACTTGCCTCCCCGGGACGTGGCCACGGCCCAGGTCAATGCCCTGCGTCCCCGGGCGCTCTATCTTTCCGATCCCATCAACTACGACTCCCGGTTCGTGCGCGGCCTGGACCACCGGCCCCAGTGCGTCCTGGGCTGGCGGGCGGCGGACATCCCGCCCGGCTGGGACCCGGCCGAGTTCGACGTGATCCTGTCCTGCCTGCCGGGGCTTCGCCGCAAGGCCGTGGCCATGGGGGCCAGGGAGGCCGAGCATTTCCATCCCGGTTTCCCGGCCTTTCTCCTGGACAGCCTGGGCGAGGCCCGGCCGGACACGGACGTGGTCTTCGCCGGCCAGGTCAACGCCATCCAGTACGCCAAGCGCAACGCCAAGCTGCGCGCCCTGTCCCGGGCGGCCAAGCAGGGGGTGTTCAGCTGCCGCTTCCATTTGAGCGGCGACCTGTCCGTGGCCTCGCCGGAGATGCTGGCCATAAACGCCGGGCCGGTCTACGGCCTGGACATGTACCGGGCCATGCGCCGGGGGCGTGTCGCCTTCGACGCCCGGGGGGAGATCGGCCTGCTGGACCGGGAAGGGGAGCGCGACGATCTGGCCGGCAGCCAGACCGCCAACATGCGCATCTTCGAGGCCACGGGCCTGGGCGTGTTCCTGCTGACCGAGCATTTTTCCAACATCGGCGAGCTGTTTGTTCCCGGTGAGGAGATCGAGACCTTTTCCTCCCATCTCGAAATGATCGATAAGATCCGCTACTACCGCGACCACCCGGAAAAGCGGCTGGAGATCGCCGCGCGGGGCCAGAAGCGCTGCCTGACCGAACACTCCATGGACCAGTGCGTGCGCCATTTCGACGCCATCGTGCGCCGCCGGCTGGCCGCAGGGAGCGCCGCGCCGGCCCAGGACGCCGCTCCCCGCGTCGTCACCTCGTCCGCCGCCAGCCTGGCCGGGCGGCTGGAGAAACTCTCGCGCCTTGGGGCCGCGCCGGAGATCCTGGACCCCTTGCTGGGCGAGGTGCTGGCCCAGCTGGGCGAACTGGTGGCCGGCCGGCAATGGGACCAGGCCATGCTCCTGGGCGCGGCGGCCAAGGCCCTGCGGCGGCCGGTACGCGGCCTGGATCTGCTGCGCGCCCGGACCTTCCAGGGCCAAGGCTCCCTGACCGCCGCCCGGGAGTCCCTCAAGGAAGAGTTGCGCTATTTCCCGGACAACGCCGAGGCGACGGCCCTGTTGCGGGAAATCGAGGCAGCCGGCTCCCAGGCCGCCGCCGTGGTCTTCGAACCGGATCTGGCCGCTATCATGCCGGTGGTCCAGGCTTACACCATGGTGGCCCCGGCCCATCTGGCTTCGCTCTACAAGCTGGCCCGCAAGGCCTGCCGGGCCGATCTGCCCGGCGATTTCGCCGAATGCGGCGTGGCCGCCGGCGGCACCAGCGCCATGCTCGCCTACGCCATCAAGCGCTACAGCCAGCGGCCACGGCTGCTGTACTGCTTCGACACCTTTTCGGGGATGCCCGATCCCGGCGAGCACGACCTCCATGCCGGCACCTCGGCCCAGGAAACCGGCTGGGGGGCCGGCACCTGCGCCGCGCCCGAGGACAAGCTGCGCGAGGCCTGCCGGACCCTGGACGCCGAGGACATCATCCGGCCGGTCAAGGGCTTTTTCCGCGACACCCTGCCCGGCGCGGCCGCCGCAATGCAAGGGCTGGCCCTGCTGCACATGGACGGCGACTGGTACGAATCCACCCGGGACATCCTGGACAATCTCTACGATCAGGTCGTGCCCGGCGGTCTGGTCCAGGTGGACGACTACGGCTTCTGGGAAGGCTGCCGCAAGGCGCTGACGGAGTTTTTCCAGGAACGCGGGCTGGACATCGTCCTGCGCCCCATCCCCGGCGGCGGCGGCGTCTGGTTCCGCAAACCGGCCTAGAGGATATGAGTATATTTATATTTTTATGGTAGTATACATTTTTAAATAGAAGAATGCCTCCGGCGGGGGGGGGGGGGGGGGGGGGGGGGGGGGGGGGGGGGGGGGGGGGGGGGGGGGGGGGGGGGGGGGGGGGGGGGGGGGGGGGGGGGGGGGGGGGGGGGGGG
>JAEZMB010000295.1 GCA_023435825.1 Pseudomonadota bacterium
GGCAGGGCCGCCTCGGAGGAGGAGGTGCCGAGCACGAGGAGAATCTCTTCCTTGATGTAGCACAGGTAGCGCCACAGCGAGAAGCCGGCCATCTTGCAGACCACGGCCAGGACCACGAAGATGAAGATGATGCAGGTCGTGTAGACGCCGAGCATGAGGTACAGCAGCTTCAGGAGCGCTTCATGCCCCTGGGAGGCGACCACGTAGGCCATGGCCCCGAACGCGCCAAGTGGCGCGAAGTACATGATGTAGTGAACGACCTTGAACAGGCCCCTCCCGAATTCGTCGATGATCTTGACGATGTTGCGGGCCTTGTCGCCGAGGTTGGCCAGGCCGATGCCAAACAGGATGGAGAAGAACAGCACCTGCAGGATCTCGCCCTTGGCAAAGGCATCGACCACCGAGGTGGGCACGATGTTCATGAGGAAGTCCACGGTGGACATCTTCTTGGCCTTTCCGGCGAAGTCCTCGACCTTGGCGATTTCCTTCTGGTTGGCCTGCATCTTGGCGGCATAGTCGTCCATGCCGGCCCCGGGCTTGTAGAGGTTGACCACGACCAGGCCGATGGCCAGGGCGAAAAGCGTCATGGTCCAGAAGTAGAGCATGCATTTGATGCCCACGCGGCCGACCTTGCCCATGTCGCCCATCTTGGCGATGCCGGTGACCACGGTGCAGAAGATGATGGGCGCGATGATCATCTTGACCATGCGGATAAAGGCCGTGCCAAAGGGCTGCATGGACTCGGCGAATCCCTTGGTGGCCGGAACGAGGCCCAGGGCGATGCCGACGACGATGCCCATGATGACCCAGAAATACAGAGACTTGTAAATCGCTTTGTGGCCGCTCATGCCTTCGCTCCTTACGGGAGGCTCGTCCGCAGATCAGTGCGTCCCGCGTTTGGCCGGTTAGGCCGTGAAGTGCGCCAAGGACGGAGTAAGGCGTTTGCCGTCCTTCCCTCGCCGACAGACTCTGCCAGGCGCTTTCGCGCCAAAGGGGTTGCGCTATTAAAGGCAAGGACCGTGCCAATTGTTTGAAAATGAACATCTCTCGTTAATACACTGAATTTATGTACTTTAGTTGCCTCCTTCAGGGTTTTCCTGCACACCCGTGTGGGGCATGAATGTGGGGCAATAGTGCCACATGTGTGGCAGCATGTGTGGCGTATGCCACACATGGCCGCTTCGGCGTCAGCCAACCCCCAGCCGGGCCATGTTGCGGTAGAGCGTGCGGCGGTCCACGCCGAGCAGTCGCGCCGCCTGGGCGCGATTGCCCGTCGCCTGGCGCAGGGCCGCGTCGATGGCCTGGCGGGTGAGGCCGCCCCGCCAGGGACGGCTGAACGTTTCCCGGGCCGCCTGGGGCGCGGGAGAGAGCAACTCGCGCGGCAGATGGACGGCCATGATCTCGCCCTCCGGGCACAGCACGCAGGCATGCTCCATGGCGTACTTGAGTTCGCGCACGTTGCCCGGCCAGGCATAGTCCATGAGGATGCCCATGACCTCCTCGGACAGCCGGGTGATGGTCTTGCCGAAATTGGCCGCGAAGTGGCGCATGAAGTGTTCGGACAGCAGCGGAATGTCCTCGGCCCGGTCGCGCAGGGGCGGCAGATGCACCTGCACGACCTTGAGGCGGTAGTAGAGGTCGGCCCGAAACAGCCCGGCCCGGATGCGTTCGGGCAGGTCCACGTTGGTGGCGGCGATGACCCGCACGTCGGCCTTGCGCGTCCTGGCCTCGCCCACGCGCTCGAATTCCTTGGTCTCCAGCACGCGCAAAAGCCCCAGCTGCAGGCGCGGCGACACGTCGCCGATTTCGTCGAGCAGAATGGTGCCGCCCTGGGCCGCCTCGAATCGGCCGACCTTGTCCCGGATGGCGCCGGTGAAGGCCCCGCGCACGTGGCCGAACAGTTCGCTGCCGAGCAGTTCGTCGGACAGGGCCGAGCAGTTGACCCGGATGAAGGGCTTCTTGGCCCTGGGGCCGCCGTAGTGGATGGCCTCGGCCACCAGCTCCTTGCCGGTGCCGGATTCGCCGGTGACGAGCACGGTGGTGTCCACCTCGCCGAGCTGGTCGAGCACGGGGTAGATGTCGCGCATGGGCTTGGATTTGCCGATGATGCCCCGGTGGCTGTGCAGATCGGTCAACCGGCGCTCCAGGTCGGCCAGGCGGGTGATGTCGCGGATGATGAGCACCGCGCCCACAAAGGCCCCGGCCTCGCCGGTCAGGGGCATGGAATTGATGACCACCACCCGCCCCGGATTCTGTCCCAGGCATTCCACCCGGTATTCGACCAGCGGCTTCTGGGTGGCGAGCGTCTCGCGCAGGGCGGCGAAACAGGCCCGGCGGCAAGCCCCGGCCACCACCTGCTGCCCGCCCGGGCCGGTCTTGATGTCGTCGACAAAACAGACGTCGGTGAGCGCCCGGTTGGTTTTTATCACCTGCATCCGGGTGTCCACCACCACAATGGCGTCGGGGATGGCCCGGAAGATGGCTTCGAGGTTGAGGCGAAAACTCTCCTTTTCGGCCAAAAGCTCGCGCATTTCCCGTTCGGCCCGCACCCGTTCGGTGACGTCCTGGACCATGGGCATGAGGTAGAGCGGCCGGCCGGCCACGTCGCGAATCAGCCGCACCGACAGATGGACCCAGACGATCTCGCCGTCCAGGCGCACGTACCGCTTGTCGATCTCGTAGCGGTCGAACTCCCCGGCCAGAAGGCGCTCGGCGTAGCGCACGGTCTCGGCCACGTCGTCGGGGTGGGTGACGGCCAGCATGGATTTGCCTTGCAGTTCCGAGGCGGCGTAGCCGGTGATGCGGCACAGGGCGTCGTTGACGCGCAGGAACCGGTAGTCCAGGGACAGGATGGAGGCGCCGATGGGCGACTGGTCGAAGGTGCGGCGGAATTTCTCCTCGCTTTCGCGCAGCACGCTTTCGGCCTGCTTGCGATCGGCCACGTCGCGCACGATCCAGACGCTGTGGTGGGGGCCGTCCTTGTGGGGAAAACCGCTGGCCGAGACTTCCAGCGGCACGGTCTGGCCGTCCGGGCGAAGCCCGCTCAGCTCGCCGCGAAACCGCCCGCCCTCGGCCAGGGCGGCCAGGGCGGCCTCGCGCCGGCCGTCGTCGTCGGCGATGAGGCCGGCGATGCCGGCCCCGGCCAGTTCGGCCTGCTTGCGGCCGAAAATGCGTTCGGACTCCGGATTGGCCGTGACGATGGCCCCGGAAGCGTCGCACAGGATGACGCCGTCGATGCTGCCGGTGACGATGGAGCGGTAGCGCTCCAGGATGTCGTTATAGGCTTCCTCGGCCTGCTTGCGGGCCGTGATGTCGATGTTGAGGCCTTCGATGTAGCGGGCTTGGCCAACCTCGTCGCGCACCAGCCTGGCCGCCTGGGAGATCCATTTGACGGAGCGGTCCTTGCGGTAAAAACGCGTCTCCAGCCCCGTGACCTTGCCGTCGGTGGACAGGCGCTCCAGCAGCCGGTCGCGGTCGGCCGGATCGACGTAGAGTTCGGCCCGCAGGTCGGACAGCGTTTCGATCATGTCGACCGGGCCGTCGTAGCCCAGGATGGCGGCCAGGGCCGGGTTGACGTCGAGGAACCGGCCGCCGGGGGTGGACTGGAAGATGCCTTCCACGGCGTTGGTGAAAAATCCCCGATACTTGTCGAGGTCGGCCACTAGCGGCGTCACATCGGCCAGGGAGAAGACGTAGACCGGTTCGCCGGCCAGACGCAGGGGCCGGCGCGACAGCACGAACCAGCCCAGCCCCCCGTCCGGGGTGTTGCGGGAAACGAGCATCCCCCGCCCGGCCGGCGGTTCGTGGACCGACTCCGAAAGGCCGAGCTCGCGCCAGTGCGGAGCCACCGCGCCCGAGAGATCAAGGCCGAGCAGGCGTCGGGCCTCGGCGTCGGCCTCGGCCACGACGCCGTCGTCGCCGACGATGACCACGCCTACGGCCAGGGGATCGTAAGGCGGCATGGACCGGGCGCGGCTAGCGGGGGACGACGGTGGAGATGGAATTCTTCGGCGACCCCGAGACGATGCGGCGGCTCACGGCCAGATAAACCAGGGCCTTGCGCTTTTCGTCATACAGGCGCGTCACTTCGGTATCCTTGAACAGGATCGAAGTGCCTTCGGAAAAGACCTTCTTTTTCTTGGGGAATTTCTCGGGCAGCGTAACCGGGCAGGTCTGCTGGCAGTCCAGGGAGAATTCCGAGGGGTCTTCGGCCAGTCCCACGGCCCCGGACACGCCGCCGGTTCGGGCCTGGCTCATGTAGCAGGTGACGCAGGGCACGTCGGGGTCATTGAAAGCGCTGACGCAAACCTTGTGGTTGGCCCCAAGGAGTTTCCATTCGGTGGTGACGCAGTCGATGTCCTCGGCCCGGGCCGGCAAGGCGGCGGCAAGCACGAGGAGGGCCAGGCACAGCGGACGGATGGTGCGCAACATAGGGTCCTCCGGGTATTCACCCGACAGCATACGCCAAAAGGGAACGGGCCGCCACCGGCGGATCAGACGGCGGCCAGGACGGAACCGGCCACGGGCGAGGCCGTGCCCGGCCAGGAGGCCACGGGCGTGAGGCCAAAGGAGCGGATGCTGCCGTTGTCGGCGTAGAGATAGTGCAGGGCAGCCACGTCCAGGACCGAGAAGTTGGCCTTGTAGGTGTCGGTTTCGGTGTAGGACATGACGGTGAAGTCGGTATTGTCGAGCAGCGCCGGCAGGCTGCGGGTGTAGGCCGTGTCGTCCAGGCCCAGGGTATGGCCGATCTCGTGGAGAATGGTCTCGTAGCCGAGGCTGCCGGGCACGGGGTTGGCAAAGGTCGCCCCCCATTCGGCGTTGTCGAGATAGACGTAGTCCTTGAGGTCGAGATTTTTCGTGCCGTCGGCGGCGGTCCAGGTCACTTCGTCGTAATAGGTCGTGGCCATGGTCCCGGGGCCGTCGAGGTCCATGGTTCCGAAGGCGATGTCGGCGCTGGCCGCGTCGGCGGTTTCCACGAAGGTCAGCCCGGTCAGCGACTGCGACGTGCCGTAGATGAGGCGCACGGCGGCCTGCTGGGTGAGGTTGAGCGGCGCGAAGTCGACGACCGTGAAATCCGGATCATTGGGCCCAAGGGGCGTGGTCATGAAGCCGTAGGTGACGGTGAGGCCCGAGGAAGGGGACTCGCTCGTCCACAGCGGCAGCCCGACATACACCACGGAGTCGACGAGCACGTTGCCGCTGGCCTGGGCCACGGCGACGGTGTTGTTGCTGGATGCCATGCCTTTTCTCCTGAATCAGGCTTTCCCGAAGCATCATGGCTTTACGCCGAAAGCGCCTGGGCGGCAAGGGCGCGCCGGTCATTTTCCTTGGGGAACAAACACGCCGTCCCAGTCCTGGGGCGGCGGCGCTTCAAGGTACTTCCGGCAGCGCCCGGCCATGACGCCGGAGGGCGGATCGCCGCCTTCCCGGGCCGCCTGCACCGCTTCGAACCCAGCCAGGGCGGCGGCGAAATCCCGGCCGCGGTAATGGCCGAGCGCCTCGGCGTAGAGGACGGCGAAGGCCGGCAGTTCGTCCCCGGCCGGTCCCAGGGGTTCGTGGACCGCCACCGCCGCGTTGCGGCCCTTGACCCGCACGGCGTCCACCTCCCGGCAGGGGAAGGCCTCGCCCGCGCCCTGGCGGGTGGCGGCGGCCAGCAGGATGTCGGTTCCGTAGAATTTGTTGAGGGACTCCAGGCGCGAGGCCAGATTCACCGTGTCGCCAAGGACGGTGTAGTCGAAGCGTTCCAGGGAGCCGACATTGCCGACCACGGCCGGGCCGGTGGCCAACCCGATCCGGGCGGCCAGGCGGGGCAGGCCCCGGGCGGCAAAGTCGCGGGACACGGCCCGGGTGGCTGCCCGCATGGCCAGGGCGGCGGCCACGGCCCGGGCGGCGTGGTCGGCCAGGGGCAGGGGCGCGCCCCAGAAGGCCATGACCGCGTCGCCGATGTATTTGTCCAGCGTCCCGCCGCTTTGCAGGATGATGGAAGCGGACGGGGCGAAGCAGGCGCTTAAAATGGCGATGAGTTCCTTGGGCGAGAGGGTTTCGGAAAAGGTCGTGAATCCCGCCAGGTCGGAAAACAGCACGGTGACCACGGCCTCCTCGCCGCCCAGTTCCAGCTGGTCCGGCCGGGCGACCACGGCCCTGGCCACCTCGGGCGAGACGTAGCGTGAAAAGGCCCGGGCCAGAAACCGCCGCTGGCGCGATTCCGCCACGGCCCGCCACAGCGCCGCCGTGCCGCCCAGGGCCAGCAGCCCCAGACTGTCCAGGGCCGGCGGCAGCCAGACGAAGCGCCAGCAAAAAACCATCGCGGACCCGGCGCACAGGGCGGCCGCGCCGCCAACAGCCAGTCCGGCCGCCGCCCCGGGACGCAAACGCGGCGAGAACGCGCCCAGGGCCGGCAGCAGCAGCCCGGCCAGGGCCAGGGACCAGCCCTGGGGCAGTTCCCGGCCGACCGAGCCGGCCAGCAGGCTGGAAATGATGGCGGCGTGGATCTCCGGGCCGGCAGTCGGCAGGCCGCCGGCCCGGGTGAACGGCGTGGCGAAGCTGTCGGCCTGGCCAAGCGGCGTGCCCGAGGCGGCCATGGACCGGCCCAGGACGACGATGCGGCCCCGGAGGCGTTCGGCGGGCAGGGGGAAGTCCGGGTCGATGACCTGGGCATAGGACACGGTGTCGATGGTGCGGGCCGGGCCGGGAAAATCGATCAGGCCCGAGGCGGCTGGCGGCGGGCTGTCAGCGGCCAGGGCGGCGGCGGAGGCGGTGGCCAGCGTCGGCAGGCCGTCGTAGGTCGCGGCGAAGCGGCGCACCGTGCCGTCCGGGTCCGGGGTGAGGACGGCCAGGCCGAGCCCGGCGGCGTTTCGGGCCAGAAGCGGCAGGGGATCGACCCGCACCTGACGCAAGAAGGCCGGATCGTCCACGGTTTCCAGGGCCTGGGCCAGGATGGTGGGCGGCCCGCGCCGCAGGGCTTCGGCCAGGGCGTCGTCGTTGACGCGGGTGGTGGGCTCGGCAAAGACGATGTCGCAGACCACCAGCCGGGCTCCGGCCGCGCGCAGGGCATCCAGGAGCCGGGCATGGAGCGCCCGTGGCCAGGGCCAGGGCAGGCCGATTTCTTGAAACGACGGCTCGTCCACGGCCACGACCAACAGCGGCACGGGGCTTTGGGCCGGCCGGCGCAGGCCCCAGGCGGCGTCCAGGGCCATGGCTTCCAGCCCCCGGCCCAGGGTGGTGGCCCCGGCCAGGGCGACAAGCGCCCAGACGGCCAGGCCGGCGGCCAGGCCTTGGAGGGTTTCGCGCCGCCGCGCACCCGGCGGCGCGGCCTCTCCCTGATCGTCGGGGCGCTCGCCAGAAACGGGGCCGGCTGGAGTTGCCATCTCAGTACTTTTTAATGACATTTCTCTGAGGCTCCACCGACCAGACGGTCTGGTCCTGTCTGGCCGGCTGCCGTTTATCCCCACGCAGGGATAGTGCTTCCTGTCAAGGGCCGTTGACGGCCGCGTTGCCTTCCTACCGTCCAGAGAACCAATGCCTGCCGATACCCCCTTAAACCCTTTCTCCAATCGGGGGGTCCGGGGGCCTCAG
>JAEZMB010000311.1 GCA_023435825.1 Pseudomonadota bacterium
CTCCCGCGCCACCGCCGCGCGGGCTCACCCCGGACCAGAAACGGGCCGCCGAGACCGCCGCCCGCCACGTGCTGACCGTGGCCGGCCCGGGCACCGGCAAGACCCACACCCTGCTCGCCCGCATCCGCGAACTGCTGGCCCACGGCGTGGCCGCCGACAAGATCCTGGCCGTCACCTTCACTCGCCGGGCCGCCGCCCAACTGCGCGAACGGCTTGCCCGCGACGACGCCGGCGGCGACATCCCCCGGGCCGACACCCTCCACGCCCTGGCCCTGGCCGCCCTGGCCGAGGCCGGCGGCAGCGAACCCGTGGTGCTCTCGGAAGATTCCGCCCGGCGGCTGTTTGATCTGGCCAATCCCGAGCTGCCCCGGTCCCGGGCCAAGAGCGCCTGGCAGGAGCTGTCGCTGGCCCGGGAGAAAATGGCCCCGCCCGTGCTCACGCCCCAGGGCATGGCCGGCCCGGGCCTCTACGCCGCCCGCTACGCCGAGGCCAAGCGGCAAGCCCGGCTGTCCGACTTCACCGATCTGCTGGAGGGCTGGCTGGCCGCCATCGCCTCGGGCCGCTCGCGTCCGGCCTGGAGCCATGTGCTGGTGGACGAGGTCCAGGACCTCACCCCGCTGCAACTGGCGCTCATCGCCGCCGTGTGCGGCCGCGACCGGGCCAACCTTTTCGCCATCGGCGACCCGGACCAGTCCATCTACGGTTTTCGCGGCGCAACCGGCGGCGTGCGCGAGGCTTTGCGGGCCTTTTGGCCCGATCTCACGGAGATCGCGCTATCCGACAACTTCCGCTCGGCCGCGCCCTTGCTGACCCTGGCCGCCGGGGTGTTCCGGGGCCGCGCGGCCCTGGCCTCCCGGGCCGGGCCGGAGGTGCAGGCCGATTGCCGCATCGAGCTTTACGAAGCACCCACGGCGGCGGCCGAGGCGGACTGGGTGGCCGAACGCCTGTCCGGGCTTGTGGGCGGCTCGTCCCTGACGCTTTCCCGCGACTTTTCGGCCAAGCACCTGTCCCCGGGCGACATCGCCGTGCTGGTGCGCTTTTCCGGGCTCATCGGCCCCCTGCGCCAGGCCCTGTCCCGGGTGGGGCTGCCGGTGTCCGTGCCCGAGGCCGAGGCCTTTTTCAACGAACCCCGGGTGCGGCTGCTGTTGGCCGCCGCCGGCCTGCCCTACGGCATCCCGGCCCCGGAAACGGCCGGCACGCCGCCGGACATCCCCGAGCGGCTGCTGGAAAAAGGCCCGGCCGGGCTGGCCGCCTTTCTGGAGGGCATTCCGCCCTTTGACGCGCTTTTCTGGCAGGGAGTTCCGTTTCGCGAGCTGTGCCGGGCCTACGAGGCCCATGGCGGCTGGCAGGGGCTTTTGGCCTACGTGGCCGCCCAAAACGAGCTGGAACTGGTGGGGGCGCGGGCCGAGAAGGTGCGGATCATGTCCATCCACGCGGCCAAGGGGCTGGAATTCGGGGCGGTGTTCCTGCCGGCCCTGGAAGACGGGCTTTTGCCCTTTGCCGGATCGGATTTCCTGAGCGGCAAGCCCGGCCATCCGGCCGGACGCATGGACGAAGACGAGGAACGGCGGCTCTTCTACGTGGGGCTGACCCGGGCCAAAAGCCGGCTCTACCTGTCCCACGCCCTGCGCCGGGAACTCTACGGCCGCAAGCTCATGCTCAAGCGGTCGCGATTTCTGGACGCCCTCCCTCTGGGCGGCGTGCGCCAGCTGGCCCTGCGGGCCCACACCGTGCGGGAAGCCAAACAGCTTGGACTTTTCGGCAAGTAACGCCTACCAGATGTGCCGCCACAGCAGGCGTTCGTAGGCCCGGGTGAAGCGATGGGCCGCCGGCGCCTTGACGCCGAGGTCTTTGAGTCTACAGTAGACATGCAGCGGATTGAAAAAATGCTGCACGAAATCACGGATCTGTCGCATACTACACTCACTCCGGAAGCTTGGCCGGACGGACGTGGAACGCCCCGTGCCGGCAACCCGAATTCCATACTCCGGGCGGGCAAAACCCTCAAGCCAAAACCTGTAACTTTTATATCCTAGAATTTCCAAATGTTCGCAAAAAGCAAGTCTCCTTTTTCCTGGCGCATCGCCGCGCCGAGTTGCGTGTGGCCCGAAACCGCCCTGGTCAATTGCCGCCGCCTGGCCCGCACCGTGCCCGAGGTCGGCCTGTATCTGCTGGAGCTCCACGCCTGCCTGGCCTATGGCCCGGACGATCTGCCCCAGAAGACCTACGGCCTGAAATACCATCTCCATCTGCCCCTGGACCTGCCCTGGAGCCTGGGCGGCGAAACCGCCTTTGCCGTCATGGAACGGCTGCTGGACATGACCGCCCATTTGTCGCCCTGGGCCTACGTGCTCCATCCGCCCACCGACCCGGCCAGGCTGGCCGATTTCGTCAGGGCCTACGCCGCCGCCGGCTACGATCCGGCCGCCTTGCTGCTGGAAAACACCGACGCCGTGTCCCCGGCCGAAACCCTGGCCCTGGCCAAGGCCAACGGCTGTGGCCTGTGCCTGGACCTGGGGCACATGCTGGCCATGGGCCACGAGCTGCCCAAGGACGACCCGGAACTGGCGGGACGCACCCGAATGCTCCACATCTATTCGCCCTTCGGTCCCGAGGGGCCGCCCAAGGGCCGCAGCCACCTGCACCGCACGCTGACCTGCCTGTCGCCCGAAGGCCGCGACGAGCTGGTCTGGATGTTTAACAATCTCTCCCCCCAGACCGTGGTGCTGGAAATCTTCGCCCCCATGCATCTGGTCGAAGGGCTGGCCTGTGTGGAAGCCATCGCCTCGGGCGCGACACCTCCGGCCTGCGGTGGCGCGGCGTGATCCAGCTCGTCTTGGGCGGCGTGCGCTCGGGAAAATCGGCCCTGGGCGAGGGGCTTTTGGCCCAGGGGCCGGCCCCGCGCCGGGTGGTGGTCACGGGCAAGGCCCTGGACGTCGCCTTCCGGGAGCGCATCCTGGCCCACAAGCGCCAACGCGACCCGAGCCTGGCCGTCATCGAGTCCGGAGCCGAAGCCATGGACGTCCTGGCCCGGGAAGCGGCCCACGGCGGCACGGTGCTGCTCGACAGCCTGGACTTTTGGCTTTTTGCCTGTCATGGCGATGATGCGGACCACAGCGTCCGGCTGGCCCGGGGCCTGGCCCCGTATGCCGCCCCGGACGGCCCGCGATTGGTGGTGGTCAGCAGCGAGACCGGCCTTGGCCCCATCGCCGCCGACCCGGCCACGCGCCGGTTCGTCGACGCCCTGGGCGCGCTCAACCAGGCCGTGGCCGCCGCCGCCCACGACGTGCGTCTGGTCGCCGCCGGACTGTCCATCCAGCTCAAGGGAAACGCCGCATGAGCCCATTTCGCACCATGTCCCAGGCCGGGGCCGACCTCAACCAGGCCATCGGCCGGGGCGATCGCTGGCTGATCCTCATCAACGCCGACCCCGACGCCCTGGCCTCGGCCATGGCCCTGCGGCGCATCATGGCCTACCGGGCCGAGACCGTGGGCATCGCCCACGTCAACGAGGTCAAACGGCCCGACAACCTGGCCATGATGCGGTTTCTGCGCATCCCCTCGATCCCTTTCGAGCCGGGCATGTGCGCCGCCTACAACCGCTTCGCCATGGTGGATTCCCAGCCCCACCACCATCCCGCCTTCGCCGGGCGGCACTATTCCCTCGTCATCGACCATCATCCGCTGTTGCCGGACCATCCCTGTGACGCCGAATACTGCGACATCCGGCCGGACTACGGCTCGGTGAGCTCGATCATGGCCGAATACCTGCGGGGGCTGCGCATCCGGCCGGGCAAGCTTTTGGCCACGGCCCTGGTCTACGGCATCAAGACCGACACCCAGAGCTTCGAGCGCCACTTCATCGAGGCCGACGTGCGGGCCTTCAGCGCGCTGACCAAGCACGCCGACATGACCCTTGTGCGCAAGATCATCTCCAGCGAATACCATCGCCGCTGGCTGAAATTCTTCTCCAAGGCGTTTCGCAAGATGCGCTTCGTGGGCGTGCGTGGGCTTTTTGTCTACATGGACGTGCTGGAGAGTCCGGACATCCTGGTGATGCTGGCGGATTTCTTCACCCGGGTCCACGGCCTGTCGTGGAACATGCTGGCGGCGGTGGTCAAGGGCACGGTGGTGGTGGTCTTTCGCGGCGACGGCATCGGCCGCAACATGGGCCACATGGCGGCCAGGCTTTTCGGCGACATCGGCTCGGCCGGCGGCCACCGGGGCGCGGCCCGGGCCGAGATCCCGCTGGAAAAGCTCGGCGGCAAGCCCGTGGAGGAGTTCCTTTACAAACGCCTCACCGGCCATCGGCTGCCGACCAAGGAGCAGTGCCCGGTGGAGTTCCCGTCAGCGCATCAGGCCCCGCGCACGGCCCGGGCCGCCGCCGGACAGCAGAAGTCCGCCTTGGCCAAGTAGCCCAGCTCCACATCCGCCGTCCAGGCTGACACGTAGTTGGCCCTATCGGCGCTCCAGACCCGGCGCACGGGCTGGGTGAGCGCCGCCGGCTGGCAATAGCCCTCGCCCACGGGTTCGGGGGAGAGCAGCGTCATGAGCTCGGGGGCGGTGGGCAGCCGCCAGTCGGCGAATCCGCCGAATCGGGCGGCGTTGAGGGCTTCCACATAGGCCGTGGCCGCCGGCCAGGTCACGGCGTAGGGCGCGGCCTGGCGCGCCCAGCAAAGCCCCGTGGCCCCGTCCAGCACCATCCCGCCGCCCGTGTCCTCCAGCCGTCCCGGCCAGTAGGCCTGGGGCCGCCAGAGTTCGTCCAGGCCGAAGGCGGTCCGGGCGGCCCGGGCATCGACCATGGCCGGCTCGCGGCGGGGCGACGCGACGTCGTCCGGCACGCAGCGCGGGCACAGCGACTCCGGCGCGGCGGCGCACACCCCGTCCATGCGCCGCCGCCAGGCGGCCAGGGCGGTGTCCAGGGCCTCGGCCATGGACCGGGCGTCGGCGAAGCGGCCGGCCGGGTTCTCGGCCAGGGCGCACTCCAGCAGCCCGTCGAAATCTTCACCCAGCTCCGGCACGCGCTGCGAGGCCGCCCACTCGCCCCATTCGGGCAGCGAACCGGTGAGCATCCGAAAAAGGGTCACGCCCACGGCGTAGAGGTCGGACCTCGCGTCGGCGCGCTCCGGGTCGTCCTCCTGCTCCGGGGCGGCGTAGTAGGGCGAGCCGACCTTGACGTTGGACGGGCCGCCGAAGGCCTCGCCGCGCACCTTGGACAGCCCAAGGTCGGTGATTTTCAGCACGTCGCCCTCGCTGACCAGCAGGTTGAAGGGCTTGACGTCGCGGTGAACGATGCCGGCGTAGTGCAGCCGGGCCAGGCCTTCCAGGAGCTGGGCGGCGTAGGAGCAGGCCCGGGGCACGGGCAGCCGGCGGCTTTTGGCCTCCACCCGGTAGGTTTCGCCGATGATGGAGCCCAGGGATTCGCCGTAGTATTCCATGACGAAAAAGGGCCACGGCCCGGACTCGTCGTAGTCGAAGACATCGACGAGGTTTTTGTGGCGCAGCCCGCCGAGCAGGGCCGCCTCGTCGCGGAAAAGCCGCCGCACCCGCTCCTCGCCCCACAGGCCCAGGGTCAGTTCGTTAGGCCGCAGGAGCTTGAGCGCCGCCATGCGGCCGATGACCGGCATGGAGGCCCGAAACACCGCGCCCATGCCGCCGCGTCCGAGCACCCCGTGAATCGCGTACTTCCCGATAGACCGCATCCGCCCCACTCCTTCTGCATCGTCGCCAGCCGACGTTTCATCCCGCCGCGCCCCTCGCCCGGCGAGCCGCCCCCCCCCCGTTAACCCGCTTGCCCATATTGGGGGTGC
>JAEZMB010000320.1 GCA_023435825.1 Pseudomonadota bacterium
TGCCGCTGTAGCTGTTGGGGGGGGTGGTGGAAGAGCGCCTCGGGCGGCCGGGGGGATGATCCCCCCGGGCCCCCGCAACCGGAGAAATCATTGACTGATCAAACACGCTAAAACGCGCCGGCCTGGAAACAGGGCGGCGCGTTCTTTTTCATGGGATCAACGCCAAGGAGCTGGCCGTCCGGCTACGGGCAAGGATTATCGGGGCAAGACCTTGTCTCCCGGAACCGTTCGCTTCGCCAGATGGCCGGCCAGGGCCTCGGCCACTTGGCGGCGTCCGGCCAGGTTGAGATGCTCGCAGGCGTAGTCGCGGTCCACGAATTGGTCCTCGGGCAGCAGCGTCGACAGGTCCAGGCAGTCTACGCCGGCCTCGGCCAGCGCCCTGGACACGCGCCGGGCGTTGTCCGAGGCCGTGGCCGCGAACTCCCCGCCCACAAGCGACATGCCGCCTTCCACGTCGATGGGCGTCAGGTAAAACAGCGTCGTCACCCCGGCCCGGGACAGGCTGGCCGCCGTGTCCAGCAGATGGCCGATCATGGGATGGCTTGCCGGGATGTCGGTCATGTAGTGCTTGATGAAAAGCTGGCGGCGTTTGGCGTCTTCCGGGGAGAGGCCGGGCTTCGTCGCGGCCATGAGCCGGTTGCGCCGGGCGTTGATTTCCCGAAAGAGCGCTTCGTGCCCGGAGGCGTCCCGACGTGTGCGCGCCGCCCACCAGGCGGCCGGGTCACGCTCCCCGGACGCCAGCCAGGCCGGCACGTCGGCCAGGGTCGGCGGTTTTGCCAGGAGCCGGAGATAATCCACGGTCGCGGCGTACATCCAGCGCGGCGTAAAAAACCAGTCATCGGAAAACGCGCGCAGGTTGATGGAGATGATGGCCAGTTGCGGCCGTTGTTTTGCCTGGGCAATGAGCTCGGCGTATTCCCGAAAAAGGGTCGCCGCGTAGCCCGGGCCGCTGACGGGGTGGATGGACAGGCCGCGCAGGTCGCCAAGCATCGTGGCGATGGTGGTGCGCGGTTCGTCGTCGTTGTGCCCGCCCATGACCGAGTCATTGAAATAGACGGCCGCGACTTCACCCTTGTTGAGCGCGTCCCGGAAAGCCAGGGCCACGGCATTGTGGAAGGCGTCGGTGAATTGCTGTTCCGGCGCGCCGTCAGGCGGCGTTGTCGCGCCGGCGGTTACCAGGGTTTTGTAGCCAAGGGACAGGCTGTTATGGCCATGCCAGAGGAGCAGGGCGGCAAGGAGAATGGTCGCGGCGACAAGTGCGCCGAGGAGACGTGGAGTGATCGGATGGCGTTGCATGAAAACGGGTTCTCGGTTTCTGCTTGACTGGGCTATTGATGCACTACGCCGTGTCCATCTGGCATGATTTGCTGCGGTTGGGGATCCTTTCCGGCGTGGAAAGCATCCATGCCATACCATTGGGCCAATGTCCAATGGGGGGGAGGAAGCCCGGCCTGAGGGCGGCCTGAAAACGGCAATTGGTCCTGATGCAGGCGTAAGGCGGCATATCCCGGGACAGGCCGGGCGCGGGGGATGGGGCCGACATGGCCGGCCGGGCTCGGACAAGCGGTGCGCGCCGTGGCAGGCTAACGCCCCGTTTCTTCACGAATGCGGTAGTGTTTTGTCAGATAAATAAAAGTGCTGGCTCGCTGCCCATGAAGCACCATGGGCGCTTTCAGGGACGCGCTATTAACGCCGCTCCATGGCGTCAAGCAGCCAGTTCGCGCCGGGGGCGGCGTTGTCGCGGGAAAAGGTCCAGCGCTCACGCAGGGTGGTGTTCTCCGCCGCGCCGGGCTGGCGGGCCAGCACGTCGTAATCCACCACCATGATGGTGCGTCCGGCGGTCTCCCGGCGTTCGGCCAGGGCGGCGTTTATCAGCAGAATGTCGGGCCGGCCGGCCGGCGTTTGGGGCAGGGTGTTTCGAAGTTCGGCCAGATAGGCCGGGCTGACGAAGGAAGTCAGGTCGCCGAAGTCGCGGCCGGCCAGGGAAGCGGCGATGCGGCTGTAGGCCATCTTGGCTCCGGCCAGGAATTCCTCGTCCGAGCCGGCCGGCGCGTTGGCCGAGGCGGGCGGCGCTGTTTGACCGCCGGTTTGGGCCGGCGCGGCAGGCTGCTTGTCCGGCGAGCGCATTCTGTCCCAGGCGGCCTGGGCATTGGTGTACATGTCGGGGCCGCGCCGGGGCGGCTGATCCTGCGGCGGGGCGTCATCGTCGCGGTCGTCCTGGTAATCGGACCGGGGCGGCGTTTGGGACTGGTCGCCGTTTTTGTTGCGGCGTGCCGACAAGACCCGGAAGAGCACAAACATGGCCAGGCCGAGCAGGATGAGATTGATGAGCAGATTGCCGGAATCGAGGCTGGCGTCGGCGGCGGCCTGGGCCGTGGCCGGGACAAGGACGGCGACCGAGGCGGCCAGACGCATGGCGGCCTTGGCGGGCGGCATGACGTGATTTTTCATGGTCAGATAGTGGCAAAGGCCGTGGACCAAGTCAATGCGTGCCGCGACGACACGTCGCGGCTGCGCCGAGCCAACCAAACCGCATGGCTCAAGCCACCTTGTATCCCTTTCAGGGAGGGTCCGGGAGGGGGTTACCCCCTCCCGGCCGCCGGAGGCATTTCTTTCGGTCCGCTCACTTAATCATCCCGGGCCATGGCGACGGCTGGTTTGGGGCTGCCGGGGCCGGCGGGGCGGGGGTATTCGCGGTTGTAGAGCTTGCGGTAGAGCTTGCGCCCTTCCTCGAAGCCGGGGCTGAGTTCCAGGGCTTTTTCCACGCTCACCTTGGCCGACTCCACGTTGCCCATGAAGTAGTAGGCCTTGGAGATGTTGAAATGGATGTTCTCGTCCTCGGGCGTGAGGGTGAGCGCCTGGGTGTAGGCATGGAGCGCTCCGGCCAGATCGCCGCTTTTGCGCAGCTTCACCCCCAGGGAATTGAAGGGGTTGGGCGAGAGGGGGTCGTATTTGAGGATCTCGATGAACAGTTCCTTGGTCTCTTCCAGACGGTTGAACTGGGCATGGACCTCGGCGGCTTTTTGCAGGTAGCGCTTGAATTCGTCGAGCTCGCCCTTGGCCTTGTAGGCGTCGGCCAGCCCCTTGTAGGCTTCGGCGAAGAGGTCGTTTAACTTGATGGCTTTCTTGAAGGCGATGATGGCCTGGCCGTATTTCTGGCGCACCAGGCAGCGGCAGCCCATGTCGTAGTATTTCTGGGCCTGGCTTTGCTCGGAGATGATTTCCTCGAAGGCTTCGATGGCGTCGTCGAAGTTGCCGGCGGCCATCATGTCCTTGGCGTCGGCGATCTGCTGGCGCTCGATTTCCGTGACCCGCTCCACCTGGCAGCCGCGCAGCACGTGCTTGGCGAAGGTGTCCTCGGAGTAGGGGCGCAGGATGTAGCCGGCGCAGCCCTGGGCGATGGCGTCGAGGACCTGCTCGCGGCTGGTGTTGGCCGTGACCATGACCACCGGCACGTCGCGCAGGCGCAGGTCGCGCCGGGCGGCGCGCAAGAACTGCATGGCGTCCATGTCCTCGATGTGGTTGTCGACGAGCACCATGTCGACATGATTGGCGGACAGGAAGGCCAGGGCTTTTTGGCCTGAGGCGAAGACCTCCACCCGCTGGGGCCGGAAAGAGGCCAGGGAGCGCCGGTCGCGCCGGGCGTTGTCCTCGTTTTTGGAGACGATGACGACGGTGTCGAAGAGGATTGGCGAGAATTCCATGTTGGACGCCCCTTGGGTTCGCGCGTCAGGAGGCTGGCGGCGCGTGCCGCTCGAAATACCAGGTCCGCAGCGCCGCGAGATCGGGCGTGTCGGGCAGTTGGTCAAAAAGCCCCTGGACATGGCTGCGGGCGAAAAATTGGTGTCGGGTCCAGGGGTAGGCCATGTCGTTGATCCAGCTGAGGAGCAGCAGGGCAAAGTCGGAGGTCGAGGCCATGCTGGCGTAGCTGCCAAGCTTGCCGGCCAGGATGTCGTTGACGATGGCCGGGTTGACGCGGCCGGTGTCGGTCTGGCCGAGGAACACCACCTCGTCCTTGGGGCCGTCGGCTTGGAAATGTTCCAGCATGACCCGGACGATGTCGAGCTTGTCGGCGTCGCGGAGCAGGCGCGAGAGGGTCAGCGCCTCGGGATCGTCGCCGGAAAGCAGGGCGGCGGGCAGGAGACGGCGGTTGTGCACGACGATGGCCGTGCGCACCAGGGTCCGGTCGCGGCGGGACAGCTCGCCCAGGCCGCCGTGGCGGGCGAGCGTCGCCGTGCCCAGCCGGGCGTGGTTGACGCTTTGGGGGTCGCTGAAGGTCTTGTAGCGCCGGTACTGGGGAAAACGGCCGACGTCGTGGCACAGGCCGGCGATGGCGGCCAGTTCGCGCAGACGCGGCGACAGGTCGAGGCTCTCGGCCAGGGCGGCCGCCTCGTCTCTGACCTTGCGGCAGTGCAGGCGCTTGAGTTCCAGATGGACGGCGTCTTCAGGGGCGTCGTCCGCCTGGCTGCGGTAGTAGGCCTCGAACCAGGCCGAGGCGGCCTCAAGGAATTCAGGCATGGGGCTCGTTGCCGGCGTCGCTGGAATCGGCGGGATCGGCGGCGTCGCGGGTCATGGGCTTGGGGGGCGTCTCGACGGGCGCTTCGGGATCAGGTTCGTCGAACTCCTTTTCCCGTAGCGGGCCGCCCGGGCCAAAAAGCCAGCGCAAGAGCCAGGCCATGCCGCCGAGGATGGCGGCGATGAAAAGCCCCTTGAAGGTGACGGACCAAAAACCCTCTTCAAGACCGGGGCCAAAGGGCCAGGTCTTGTGCCAGCTCGGTTCCACGGCGGAGGCGTAAAAAAGAAATTTGTCGAAAAAACCCATGTATCGCTCCATCGCCGCGTTCGCGGCATCCCTCCTGACTTACGCGGGATCCCTGCTCCACGCAAGGAGGCGGGGCGGGGCGGCGATTGCCTTTTTTCGCGATTCCACCTACTTTCGGCCATGGCGCGTCCATCCCCTGGCCCGCTCACGACGACGGCACAGGGGCAGGCAGGACGCGTCGCCGGAGGCCGACATGCGCGTTTTGGTCGTTGAGGACGATTTCACCAGCCGCAAGATTTTGCAAAAGATTCTCGGCCCGTATGGCGAGGTCGATATTGCCGTCAACGGGCTTGAGGCCGTGGAGGCCTTCACCCAGTCCCTAAACGACGACAAGCCCTATGAGCTGGTGTGCATGGACATCATGATGCCCGAGATGGACGGCCAGACGGCGCTCAAGCGCATCCGCGCCCTGGAAAAGGAGCGCGGGGTGGCGCCTTCCGGCGAAGCCAAGGTCATCATGACCACGGCGTTGGATGATCCGAAAAACGTGGTCGAAGCCTATTATAAAGGCGGGGCCACGTCGTATGTGCCCAAGCCCATCGACAAGCACATGCTGCTGCACCTGATCAAGAACCTGGGCCTTATCGACTAGACTTTTCCCGGCCGCCGCCCGGAACGGGCTGGTCGGAAGCGACGACGATTCCAGGGCTTGCGCCGCCAGGGCGCAGGCCCTTTTTTCATGGCCGTCCCGGGCTGTCGCCGAACCGGCGGTGCAGGCCCGGGCCTTGGCCGCACTGGTCCGGACGCCGGGGCCTGGGCCGGGTACGATCCCTCGCGTCGCGTCCCTTAGGAAGACGCAAATATTATTAAGTAAATTGGATTGTTGTAATCTTTTGCCTACGAAATGCCATACCGCTTTTCGTGGACACGACACGAACGGCCGGCCCTTGCCGTTGCTGAGCGTCCCGGCCTTGTATGCCGGCCGGGCTGGTTTTTCGCCATGTTTTCGGATGGCCGCGACAATGCTCCAGGACAAAAAAAGCCCCGGCCCGCCATTTGGCGGACCGGGGCTTTCGCTTCGATCAGACGATGCCAGGCTTGGCCTAGGCTTCCTTCTTGATCTTGGACTTGCTCATGGACAGGCCCATGCCGCCGAACATGTCGAAGATCGCGTAGCCGTACCACATGGTGTAGATGACGTAGAAGATGAGCAGACCGGCCACGGTGGGGATCTTGGTCAGGATGTTCTCGGCCGGGATGCCGGCGAAGTTGTAGGCCGGTTCGATGGCCTTCTGGTTGACCGCGTTGACGACGTTGGCTTCCTCGATCTGCTTGACCTTCTGCAAGGGCTTGATCATGGCGTTAAGAAGCGTCCACCAGCCCTTCATGGCCGCCTTGCCGTCCATGCCGTAGGCGGCGGTCAGCTTGTCGGTCTCATCCTTGTAGAGGATGTCGGAGTCGGCCACGACCTTGCCGAGCATGGCGCCGAGATCGGCGGTGACGGTGATGCTGTCGCCCTTGGCCTCGCCCTTGGCGCCGACCTTTTCCAGCAACAGCATGGAGGTCTTGACGTCCTCGGGGGACTTCATCTTGACCTCGACGTTCACCTGCTTGCCGTCAAAGGCTTTGACGGACTTGGCCACGGCCGGGATGAAGTAGGACGAACCCTTGGACAGCTTGTTGAACAGGTCGTCGGAGAAGTGCAGCCCGTTGACTCCTCCCGGGAAGATCGGGGAGAAGATCAGGATGAACACGACGATGAAGCTCAACATGAGCAGCGCGCCCTTGCCGAAGAGTTTCTTGTCGGTGATGATCATGGCCCTTATCCCTCCTGGCGCAGGGCGCCGATGTTGGCAACGAACTTGCCGATGACCCACACGCCGAACAGGGCGACCACGATCCAGAAGACGATGTTGCCGACGAACTCGATGCCGTTGACCATCTCCTTGGACATGCTCAGGTACTCAAGCTCGACGAACTTCTTGGGCAGGGTGGCGACCCGGTTGATGAAGCCGGCGATGATGGACATGGCGTAGAAGCCGCGGATGTGGATGCCCTTGACGACCTTGGTGGTCAGCGCGCCGACCTGGATGCCCAACAGCGAACCGAGCAGCATGCCCATGGCCAGGGTGTAGAACACGTAGCCGTAGATGGCGTACTGGGCGATGGCGCCGAGGCCGGCGGTGAAGATGATCTGGAGGATGTCGGTGCCGACGGTGGTCATGGAGGACACGCCGAAGACGTAGACGAACATGGGGAAGGTGATGAACCCGCCGCCAACGCCCATGAGCGCGGCCAGGATGCCGACGATGACGCCGCCGGCGGCCACGATCCAGCCGGAGATGCGCTTGCCGCCGGGCACGAAGTCCTCGTCGAAGGAGATCATGGGGGCGATGTTGAGATTCTGCAGCTTCACGGCCATGCCGGTCATGCCGGAGGGGCCGCCATGGCTGCCGCCGTGGGAATCGCCAGTGTCTTTCTGGCGGGAGGCCTTGAGGAAGTCAAACAGGGCGTAGAAGCCCAGGAAGCCGAGCAGCACGGCGTAGATGGAGCTGATGAAGAATTCGGACAGCAGCGGGTCCTTGTTGTACAGGCCCTTGTTGATGGCGCCGCCGATGAACGTGCCGCCGCCGGAGCCGACCAGGAAGGCAATGGCCAGCTTCACCGAGACGTTACCAAGCTTCTTGTGCACGGCCGTGCCCATGATGGCCTTGGCGAAAATGTGGAAGAGGTCGGTGCCGACGGCCAGGATGCCCTTGACGCCAGCGGCCATCAGCGCCGGGGTGATGATGAAGCCGCCGCCCGCGCCGATGCAGCCGGTGATGAGGCCGGCGGCCAGGCCGACGGCGATGGAGACCAGGAAGATGTTGGTGGAATAAAAAGCCGGACCATAGGCCGTCTTGCTGCCGATGAAGTCGCTGGCCTCGACGAAGCTCACCGCCAGGATGGGCAGGAGCATGATCATGAGGAAAAGCAGCTTTTTCCGATTATGGATGATGGACATGGACACTTCCATGTCCCACTTGGCGTGCGCGATGGACGCCGCTTTCAGGAACTCGAAGACTTGCCTACCGAACCCCATTTTCGCTTCCTCCGTGTTGAAAAACGACTTTGCGTTGCCCCGCCGCGCGATTTCCCCACCCCGCGACGCGTTTTACCGCATCAAATCCTTTGCCGTCCACGTTCCCGTCACTTCGCCTGGGCTTACGCCCCGAGCACTTCCCCGACGGCGGCCTTGAGCCGTTCGAAATCGCCGCCTTTTTCCACCTGGCGAAGGCCCTGGCCGGCGGCGTCCCCACCGGCGTAGACATGCAGCACCACCGCCAGTTCCGGATAAAGCCGGGTCAGCAGCGGAACCAGCGAGCCGCCGTCAGGATCGGCGATTTCGTCGTCGAGCACGAGCAGATCCACCCCGACCGGCGAAGCCAGCCGCATCAGGACTTCGGCGCCGGAGCCGGCGGTGACGACGCCGTAGCCCTCGCGCGCGAATTCCCGACGCAGCAGTTCGCGGATGTTGGCATTGCGCTCGGCGATGCACAGGGTGGCCTTGGGACGATTCACACAGTGCTCCATGACAGGATTTTGTCCTTCCAAAGGCAAGCGCCGTGCCAAAAAGCAAGACTAGGGAGAAAAAGCAACTAACTGAATTGTATCGGATTTTTTGTGACTGGCCAGCAGGTGTCAGGAGGCTTGCGACAACGGGGTGTCAGCTTGTTTTACAGTCTGTCAAAGGCTCGGAGGAGGGGCGGGGGGTGCGGCCTAGTATTGCCGGCGCGCGGTGTTTCGAGGCCGACAAGGCTCAAGAGCAGGCGACCTGTCCGGGCCGGCGGACGCCATCAGGCGGGTGCGATGGCCGGGGGACCGCCCCGGGCGACGGATATGGGGGGACCGCGCCGACGGAGGCGTTCATGCGGCGGCGGCGGGCTGGCCGCGCGTCAGGGCATGGCCTCCCTTAAAAAATACGCTAGTATTTTTTTAATAAAAATCATGGTGTTGCGCTGTTGCCTGCTAAATGCCGCATGCGCTTTTCAAGGACGCGACGCTAGCTGATGCGGGATTCGATGCGCAGGCCGTACTTCTCGATCTTGGCGATGAGCGTGGGCCGGGACAGACCGAGCAGCCGGGCGGCCTGGGAGCGGTTGCCGCCGGTGGCCTCCAGGGCGAGCCGGATGACCGTATGCCCGAAGCGGTCCATGAGTTCCTCGAACAGCCCGTCGCGGCCCGAGGCCAGTTCCCGGCGGATGGTTTCGGCGATGGGGTCGCCGTCCTCGCCCGTGGCAGCTTCGGCTCCCTGGCGCAGGGGCGCGCCCAGGGCCTTTCGCACCTCGTCCGGGGACAGGGGCGCGCCCCGGCTGAAGATGAGGGCTTTTTTAAGCGCGTTGCCCAGCTCCCGGACATTGCCCGGCCAGTCGTGGGCGGTAAGCGCCGCCATGGCTTCCGGGCTGACCCCGGGGTCGGACTGGCCCATTTCCCGGGCATGGCGGGACAGGAAGTAGCGCACCAAAAGCGGAATGTCGCCGGGCCGCTCGCGCAAGGGGGGCAGGGCCAGGGTCACCACCTTCAGGCGATAGTAGAGGTCCTCGCGGAACTGCCCCTGGCGCACGGCGGCTTCCAGGTCGCGGTTGGTGGCGGCGATGATGCGCACGTCCACGGGAATGACCTGCCGCCCGCCCAGGCGCTCGACGTTTTTTTCCTGCAACAGCCGCAACAGCTTGGCCTGGATGGCCATGGGCATGTCGCCGATCTCGTCGAGAAAGACCGTGCCGTGGTTGGCCTGTTCGATCTTGCCCACCTTGCGGCCGGCCGCGCCGGTGAAGGCCCCTTTTTCGTAGCCGAACAGCTCGGATTCCAGCAGCGTCTCGGGGATGGCCACACAGTTGATGACCAGAAAGGGTTTATCGGCCCGCAGGGAATGCTGGTAGACGGCCCGGGCCACCAGTTCCTTGCCGGCCCCGGACTCGCCGCGCACCAGCACGGTGGCGTCGGTGGGGGCGGCCCGGCCGATGGCCTTGTAGAGCTCCTGCATGGCCGGGCTTTGGCCGATGATGGCCTCGGCTGCGGCCTCGGCGTCCACGCCCACGGCCACGCGGCTGCGCATGGAACGCCCGGCGGCCACGGCCTTGTCGATGAGCTTTAAGATCTCCGGGATGTCGAAGGGCTTTAAAATGTAGTCGTAGGCCCCCATCTTGGTTGCCTCGATGGCGATTTCGGTGGTGCCGTAGGCGGTCATAATGATGACCGGAAGGCGCGGCTCGATCTCGCGCATGGCGGCGTAGGCCTCCAGGCCCGAGATGCCGGACATGCGCACGTCCATGACCACGGCGTCGGGCACGGCCTCGCGCACGGCGGCGATGCCGGCCTCGCCCGAGGAGGCGGCGCGCACGTCGTGGCCCTCGGCGGCCAGCAGGCGCTCGAAACTCTGGCGCAACTGGTGGTCGTCGTCCACGATCAGGATCTGTGCCATCCCCGTTCCCCTTCGTACGGAAAGACCATGGTGAAGGTCGTGCCCCTTGTCTCGGGGGACATGACCGTGATCCAGCCGCCGTGCTCCTCGATGATGCGGCGCACGATGGCCAGGCCCAGGCCCGAGCCCTCGCCCTTGGTGGTGAAAAAGGGCTGGAAGACGCGATCGATAAGCGGCGGCGGAATGCCCGGGCCGTCGTCGGATACCCGCAGGGCCACCACCCGGCCGTAGGGTTCGATGACCCCGGTTTCCTCGCGGATGACGATGGAGCCGCCCTCGACCATGGCTTCGCAGGCGTTGAGCACGAGGTTGACCAGGGCTTCCTTGAGCTGGTCCGGGTCGGCGCTGATTTCCGGCAGCAGGCGGGCGCGTTCCACGGTGACCGTCACGTCGTAGGACTCCAGGCGATGGCGCAGCAGCGTGAGCGTCGTGTCCACCACCGCGGACAGGCTCACAGGCTGGGCCACGAGCTTGGGCGGCCGGGCGAATTCCAGGAAATTGCGCACGATGGTGTCGATATGCCCGATCTCCTCGGCGATGACCTCGAAATCCTCCTGCTGGGAAGCGTCGAGCTTGAGCCCGCGCTCCAGGGAAAACAGGCGCATTTTGACCGAGGTCAGGGGATTGCGGATGGTGTGGGCCACGCCGGCGGCCAGTTTGCCGGCCATGGCCAGTTTTTCCGACTGCATCAAATGGTCGCGGCTCTGCTCCAGATCCAGATGGGCCTGGTCCACGTCCTTTTCCAGGTCGCGGAACTTCTGGCCGATGGCTTTGACCTCGTCGGACAGGCCGGCGGCCACGTCCTTGCCGGCGTCGCCCCAGGCCAGCCGGCGGATGGGGTCGAGGATCTGTCCCACTAGGACATAGGCCAGGAAAAAGCCCAGGCTGGCGTTTAGGACCACGCCCATGACGGCCACGCCCATGACCAGGTCGGTGCGCTCCAGATAGACCTGGCTCGTGTGGCGCATCCGCTCGCGGTAATAGGCCTTGTAGCGGTCGCAGCGCTCCCGCAGGCCGTCGAAGTCCTCGCGCAGGACCCAATGCTGCTTCTTGGCGTCGTCGGCCCGGTCCTGGCGATACAGGGCGATGACGCCGTCCTTGGCGTCGGCGTAGCGCCGGTAGGCCAGGGCGATGTCCTCGACCAGGGCGGCGGCCTCGGGATTGACCCGGTCCTCGCCGATGCGGTCCAGCCAGAGTTCGAAGGCGCGCCGGCTCTCGTCGAGCTTGGCCAGCCAGACCGGGTCCTGGCTCAGGTAATAATAGGTGGCGTAGCCTTTCTGGTTGAGCAGGGCGTTTTCCAGTTCGTGGGCGGCGGTCAGGGCCGCCAGATCCTTGTCGGCCGTGGTGGTGTAGAGATCCCGGGCCATGGAGGCGTAGAGGATCATGATGACCGGCCCGACCATGTTGACCAGGAGCAGGCCGCCCAGGAGCAGGTAGACCCGGGCGCGCAGCCCGAGCTTGGCGGTCAGGGATTTGCCGGATTTGGCGGAGGCGTTTGGCATGGCTGGCGGGGAAGGCCCTTGGTTGCGCGGGGTTGCCCGTCGGCGGCGGTCGCGGACGGGATCGGACGCCGACAGTCCTAGCGCGGCCAGGGCCGGCTGGCAATGACCGGGCCGGAGCCGGGCGATCCGGCTGCCTGGAGACGCGGCGCCGCCCTGGCCCGTGGCGGCCGGGAGTGGGGCATGCCCGTGACGGGGACGCCTGGGACCCTGTGGGCGCAAAAACGCCCCGGCCTGTGGAGGCCGGGGCGGAGGGCTGCTGCGAAAGATGCCACCCGCCTTGGGGCGGGCATCCTGGCGGCTGGGGGCCGCGTGGCCCGGACCGGGGCGTTTAGGACGGCAGGGCCTTTTTGCCGGACCGCGCGCCGGGCAGGGCCTTGGCGCCGGAACGCGCCTCGGGCAGGGCGGTCGCCGCACCGCAGGCGTCGCCGCCCAGGGTCACGATGAGCCGGCCCAGTTCCTCGGCCATGGCGGCCAGGGCGTGGGCGGCCCGGCTGGTGGCCTCGACGCCGGCCACGTTATCCTCGGCCACGCCGCTGATCTCGGTGATGGCCCGGCTGATCTGCTCCGAGGCGGCGGACTGTTCCTCGGCCGAGGCGGCGATGGACTGGACCGCGCCGCTGGTGGCGTCGGCGTTGCCGACAATGGCCAGGATGGCCTGTCCCGAACGGCCGGCCAGATCATTGGCCTCGGTAACGGCGGCAACGGCCTGGTCCATGCCGCGGATGTTGCGGCCGGCGGCGTCCTGGATGGCCCGGATGCGCGATTCCACTTCCTTGGTGGCCACCATGGTCTTCTCGGCGAGCTTGCGCACCTCGTCGGCGACCACGGCGAAGCCGCGCCCGGCCTCTCCGGCCCGGGCCGCCTCGATGGCGGCATTAAGCGCCAAGAGGTTGGTCTGGTCGGCGATGTCGTTGATGACGCCGACCACCTCGCCGATGGACTGGGCTTCCTGGCCGAGCTGGCTCATGTCGCCCTTGAGCGCCACGGCGATGCCGTTGACGGTGGTCATGGACTCGCCGGCCTGCTTGACCACATCGGCTCCGGCCACGGCGTTGTCGCGGGTGGTTTCGGCGGTCTTGGCGGCCTCGCCGGCATTGGCGGCGATTTCAAGGATGGTGGAATTCATCTGCGTGACGGCCGAGGCGGTCTCGTCCACCCGGCGGCGCTGGAGTTCGACGCCGGCCGCAGACTGTTCGGTCTGGCTGGAGAGTTCCTGGGCCGCGCCGGAAAGCCGGCGCGAGATGTCGGCGGCCTGTTCGGCCACGGTCTTCATGCAGGCCAGGGTCTTGCCCAGTTCCTCTTCCTTGCGCATGGCCTCGCGCATGGCCTCTTCGGCGGCCTGGGCGCTGCGTGCGGCCTCGGCCTGCTTTTCCTCGACCTGGCGCATCTGGATTTTGAGGTTGTCCACCATGGCCGTGGTGTCGTCGCGCAGGGCGGCGAATTCGACCTCGAAGCGGCCGGAGGGCTTGGCGTCCAGATCGCCCGAGGCCACCTTGCGGGAGTAGGCCCCCAGGGCGGCCAGGGAGCTGGAGATGCCGCGCACGATCCACAGGATCACCAGCAGCACGACCACGGCCAGACCGGCTTCCACGGCGACCTGGGCCCGATCGACGATGTCGTCGGTCTCGTGGCGTTTGTCGGCGTAATGCTTTTCGATCTTTTCGAAGGGCGGCATGAGCTTGCGGCCGCTTTCCACCATGGCCGACGTCACCTGCTTGGCCTTGGCCGAGGCATCGACATAGGCGATGAAGCTGCGCTGGTAGGCGTTGATGACGTCGTCGCAGCTCTTTTTCTGGGCGGCGGAAAGGTCTTCGGCGGCGGCGACCATGGCGTGGAGCTTTTTCACGCCGTCCTGGACCTTGGTGACGTAGGAGGTTTCGTCGCGCAACTGCCAGTTCTTTTCGTGGCGGCGGATGGTGAGCAGCAGGATCTGGAAATCCTTGTCGGCGATGGGGGCGAATTTGTCGTCGAGGTCCCGGGCGGCGTAGACGAAATCGCGCATGATGCCGTCATGCTCGGTGAAACCCTTGGCCTTTTCGATGGCGGCCAGTTCCTCGAAGCTCTTGCTGTAGGCGGTCAGCTCGGCCAGGGCCTGCCCTCCCTCGGCAGCCAGGGTGTTGTCGCGACGCAGGATGTCCTCGACATCGGCCCGGACCTTGCCGATGTGCTGGCTGACGGCGCTGATGGTGGCCGGGTCGTGGCGCAGGAGGAAGTTTTTCTCCTCCCGGCGGACTTGCAGCACTTCCAGATAGGCGTTGGCCGCCAGCTCTTCCAGGTTCTGATAACGTTCGGTGTAATGGCTACCGACCTGATCCGCCGCGAACAGGCAGGCAAACCCCAGGACGCATACGCCTAGCAGCAGGTACAACTTGCTCCGCACTCCCATCGCATCCTCCACGGTTAGGCAAACCCGCCGTCGTCATCGCGGCGACATGAGGCGTTTTCTATACTAGGAAAGGCTGAAAGTCATGGGATATCAACTATGCAAGGCCGGGGCCAAGGATCGAACCAGCGCAAACGTCGTGTATCGCAGGCCTGGACGTCGCCAATGGCCGGCCGGGGACGCGCCGTGGGGCGCGGCAGGTGTCAGCTTCTTTGACAAGTTGTCAAGGCAACTGGTGCTTGGCGTAAGGGTGCGACGAAATATCAGGGCTCTTTGCCCTTCGCGTCGGGGCAGGGGCGGCGGGCGAGAAAATCCTCCACGGCAGCGGCCAGGGCGTCGGGGAACTGGTGCATCATCCAGTGGGAGCCGTTTTCCAGGACCTCAAACTTGACCGCAGCGCCGGGAACGGCGGCGTAGCTGTCGCGGAGGGCTTCGGACAGCCGGGGCGGACACACCCAGTCGTCGCTTCCAGCCAGGATCAGCACCGGCGGCGAGGTTTTCCCCAGGCGGCCGGCCAGGCCCGGCCAGCCCAGCATGGCCGCGTACTGCCGGGTGACGGCGGCCCGGTCAAGCGGGCGCACCCGGGGCCGGACACGGCCGGCCGCCTCGGGATGGGCAGTGCTCCAGGCGGCGGGAAACAGGCTGGCCACAATTTCCTCGGGCCGCATGGCCCCAAGCCGGTCGGCGGCGGGCCGCACCGGGGCGAAGTCGCCGGCCGTGGCGAGCAGCGTCAGGGAACAAACCGCCTCCGGCCGAGACAACGCGATTTCCTGGGCCACCATGCCGCCCATGGACCAGCCGAGGATGTGGGCTTTTTCGATCCCCAGGCCGGCCATGGTCCGGACCACGTCATCGGCCATGGCGGCCAGCGAAATCTCCGCCGCCTGGTCCAGGGGCGTTTCGCCCATGCCCCGGTAGTCCAAAAGCACCAGCCGATGGCCTCGGGCCAGGGCCTCTACAAAGCCTGCATCCCACATTTCCTTGGTCATGGCGTAGCCCGTCAGCAGGACAAGGGGCGGACCCTGGCCCATGACCAAACTGTCCAGGGGCCTGTCCGGCGAGGCGGCAAGATGGCGCGGGGCGGCCGGGGCGTCGGCCCCGAGGGAATCGCCGGCGGTCTGGGGCGGCTGCGCCAGGGACTGGCCGGCCGCCGTCACAAGGAGCAAGGCCAGCCAGACGAGGCCGGCGGCCAGGACGTATCCCGGGCGTTTGGCAAGGCGTACGGTCGCCATGGTTTCCCCAACAGATGGCCAAGTCGTTAAGGAGATTGGATTACTGCGGCTTCAAACGGACTTCGCCCTTGGGAAGCCGCCGCAACGGTGGTTCCGGCTAAAGGTGAACCACCCTGTATCCCTTTTCCCGTCGCGGGGGTTCGGGGGGGGATCATCCCCCCCGATGGGTCCAGGGCAAAGCCCTGGCCGCCGGAGGCCTCCCCCCACGGCGAATGACGCCTGCCCCTATGGACTGACCAGGATGACGACGCGGCGGTTTTTGGCCTGGTTTTCCGGGATGGCCCGGCCGGCGGAGTCGGTGTTGGGGGCCACGGGCTGGGTGTCGGCCAGGCCTTCCACGCGCAGGTGGTCGCGGGCCACGCCGTGGTCGATGAGGAACCGGGCCACCCGGCTGGCCCGGGCCGAGGACAGCTCCCAGTTGCTGGGGTAGAGCCAGGATTCCATGGGCAGGTTGTCGGTGTGGCCCTCGACGGTCACCTTGTAGGGCGTGCCGGCCAGGGTGGCGGCGATGTCGCGCAAAAGCGCAATGCCGCCGGGTTTGACCTCGGCGCTGGCCAGATCGAAAAAGGCCGCGCCGCGAAGGTTGAGTTCCACGCCGTTGTCCCGGGGCCGCACTTCCACCGCTCCGGCCGTGACGTCGAGCTTGCCGGAGAGTTCCTTGCGGATGTCGTCGAGGCTTTTGCGGGTGGGGCCGGTGCGTTCCTCGCCGGGCTTGGGGGCTTTTTCGGCCGTGGCCTCGGCCTTGGCCGGTTCGGTTCCCTTGGGCTGTTCGCCGGGTTTGGCCGCCTCGGGCGTCTTGGGCTGTTCCCCGGGCTTGGCCGGCTCCTGGAGCTGGCCGGGGTGGGGTTCGCCGGGTTTCGAGGCGTCGGCCGTCTGCGGTCCCTGGGCCGGCTGCTCATAGAGCGGCGCGGGCTCCCGGGACAGGGTCGTGTGGCTGACCTTGGAGCGCACTTGGGGCTTTTCAAAGGGCAGGGGCGGTGGGGCGGTTTTGTCCGTCACCGGCGCGGTCTCGGCCGTTTTCTTCTTGGGCGCGGGTTTTTCCTGGACCATGGCCTGCTGCATGGAGTCGGCCACGCGCTCGTAGCGGTTGAGGTCCACGTGGGACACGGCCACGATGAGCAGGAAAAAGCACAGGAGCAGCGTCATCATGTCGGCCAGGGAGATGGGCCAAAGGTCCTCGTCCTCGTGGCGGCGCTTGCGCAGGTCGGACAGCTTGAACATGGCGGCCTAGGCGTCCCGGCCGAAGCCTTCGACGGCTTCGGCCCGGTCGATGGAGGCCCAGCGGCGCGGCGGCAGATAGGCCTTGAGCTTGTCCAGCACGATGGCGGCCGGGGTCTTGTCCTTGATAAACAGCGTGCCGTCGCGGATGACGCACATGAGGATGACGCGCTCCTCGATGCGCTTTTCCACCTTGATGGCGATGGGCAGGAAAATGAGGTTGGACAGCAGGATGCCGTACAGGGTGGTGGTCAGGGCCACGGCCATGTGGGCGCCGAGGTTGCCCAGGCCCACGCTCATGGACTGCATCATGCCGATAAGGCCAATAAGCGTGCCGATGATGCCGTAGGCCGGGGCCAGCTTGGCCATGGTGCGGTAGATGCCGGCCGAGGACAGCTCCTGCTGGTAGGTCTGCTCGATGCGGGTGTCGAGGATTTCCTTGATCTCTTCCCTGGAGTAGCCGTCCACGAGCATCTGCACGGCGTTTTGCAGGAATTCGTTTTCGATGCCGGGCAGGGCCTGTTCCAAATGGATCTTGCCCCGGCTGGAGGCTTCCCGGGCGATGGAGACGATGGCCTCGATGTAGTGGTCGGTGGGCAGTTCCTCGCGCTTGAGCGCCGTTAAAAACGTGTTGGACACCCGCATCACTTCCTTGAGCGGAAAGCAGATGAAGGTGGAGGCCAGGGTGCCGCCCAGGACGATGGCCAGGCCCGGGACGTTGATGAACACCCCGGCGCTGTCCGTGGACAGGTAGGTGGCAAATCCCAGGATGGCGACGCCGAAGACGATGCCGATGACGGTGGCGATGTTCACGAGGCGAGTCCCTTGGCGGCTTTGATGCGGTCGAGCAGTTCCTGTTCCACGGCGGCGGCCTCGTCGTCGTCAAGGGCGGCCATGGCCGAGGCTTCGTCGCGCACGATGCCGGCGATTTTCTTGGAGAGCGTCTTGTAGATCTTGGCCCGGGCGGCCTCGCCGGCCATGGCCGCCAGCACGGCCACCTTGTGAAAGCCCATGGTCGAGAGAATCTCTTCCAGGGTCGCGCCGTCCACGGACACGATGTCGTCCACGGCGTTGAGGTCGGCGGCGGTCAGGCGCGGCCGGCGGGCCTGCTTGAAATATTCCTGACCCATGGTCTCGATGAATTCCCGGGCGGCGGATTTGTGGAAGAAGAAGAGTTTCTCCGGGATCTCGCCGTAGCCGATCTTCTTGAGGATCACCTCGGGCGAGCCGCCGGCTTCCCGGGAAAAATCGGCCAGATCGCAAAATTCCAGATCCACGCCCACGGCCTTGGCGTTGGCGTCGTCGCGGGAGAGGTTCTTGGCCACGGCCAGGAACTTCTCGGGATCGGGCAGGCGCAGGCGGCGGTCTTTCACGAAGCTCGGCCCGGGCTTGGTCTTGCCCAGGAGATTGGTGCGCGGGAAATGGCCCTTGACCTCGGTGACGGACACGAGGTGCAGTTTTTTGAGGCGCTCGAAAATGGCGTCGATCTCGATCTGGCTTAAAAGGATGATGTCCTTGATGGTCCGGGACACCTCGGCGTAGTCGAGTTCGGCCTTGTCGCCGCGTCCGGCCGCCTGCCAGGCCAGGTGGACGATGCGGCACACGGCCAGAAACGGGTCGCCCGACGGCCGGTCCGTGACCTGGGCGGCCAGGGCCTGGACGCGCTCGGCCAGATAGCCGGCCAGAAGCTGCACCGGGCGGGGGCTTTTGAGCAGCATGGTCTGGATGAGGCGTTTGTCGCAGGCTAAAGCCTCGACGTATTCCACGGCCTCGGCCGTGCTGGCTCGCGGCTCGGCCGTGACCACGCCCATCTCGCCGAACATCTCGCCCGGGCCGCGTTCGCCCAGGCGCACGCGCTTGTTGCCGACCACGCGGTAGATGGAAACGCGGCCTTTCTTGACGACATAGGCCACGTCGCTGGTCTGGCCTTCCCGGAAGATGATGGTTCCCTTGGGGAAGGTGCGGACGGCCGAGTCGGCCTCGTCCTCGAAGCGGTCGATATCCTGGGGCATACGTCCTCGCGTTGGCGGCCTCGGGCCGGTTGCGGACACACTACGGCCAAGGCCGGCCGAGTTCAAGGACGGCGGCCGCCAGGGAGCGAAGTTTGCCCGCTTGCCTTCGTTTTACATGCACGGGCAAAGGCGGTATGGAACCGCATTACTTTTCATGCGAGGTGCTGTGTGGCTCTTTCCGGCGCATGCCGCGACCTGACCATCCTGTCCGTCACCGAGGCCGGACCGGAAGGCGGGGCGCATGGCTGTTATTACATCGAACTGGCCAATCCGGGGCTTGGCTCGGCCGTGGCCGGCCAGTTCGTCATGGTCCGGCCGGCCTGCTTCGGCCAGGACCCGGTCTGGCCCCGTCCGTTTTCCATCTGCCGGCTGACCCCGGAGGCGCTCACGCTTTTTGTCCAGGTCTGCGGCCGGGGCACGGACGTCCTGTGCCGGCTGGTCCCGGGCGACACGGTGACGGTCTGGGGACCGCTCGGCCAGGGGTTTGGCCTGGAGCCGGACACCCCGACCTTGATGCTGGCCGGCGGCGTGGGCCTGGCTCCCTTTGTGGAGTACGCCGCCACCCACCCGGCCCCGGCCAATCTGGCCCTGGTCTTTGGGCATCGCCAGCCGCTGTCCTGTTATCCTTTCGCCGAGATGGCCAATGTCGTCGGCCGGGCCGAGGCGTTTCAGGAAAACACCCCCGAGGATCTGCCCCGGTTCATTGAACTGCTGGAAACCAAAGTGGCCGAGTACGCCGGCGGGCTCATTGTCGCCTGCGGGCCGCGCCCGTTTCTTATGACCGTGGCCCGGCTGGCCCGGCGTTTCGGGGCCAGGGCGCAAGTGTCGCTGGAAAACCGCATGGCCTGCGGCGTGGGCGGCTGCCTGGGCTGCGTGGAGAAAAACGCCCTGGGCCAGTACGTGCAGACCTGCACCCAGGGCCCGGTCTTCTGGGTCGAGGAGCTGCAGCTCTCGGAGGAGGCATGAGCGTGGACACCAGCGTTCGCCTGCCGGGAATGCCCGTCAAAAACCCGGTCATGACCGCCTCGGGCACCTTTGGCTACGGGTTGGAATTCGCGCCCTACGGCGACCTGCGCGCCCTTGGCGGCATCGTGGTCAAGGGCCTGTCCCTGGCCCCGCGCCTGGGCAACCCCATGCCGCGCATCGCCGAGACGCCCTGCGGCATGCTAAACGCCATCGGGCTGCAGAACTGCGGCGTGGAAAAATTTCTGCGCGACAAACTGCCGCGCCTGCCCTGGCGCGAGACGCCGATCATCGCCAACCTCTACGCCTGCGATGCCGACGAATTCGCCGAGCTGGCCGGGGTGCTGTCGGCCGAGGAGGGCGTGGCCGCCCTTGAGGTCAACATCTCCTGCCCCAACGTCAAGGCCGGCGGCATCGCCTTTGGCCAGGACCCGTGCATGGCCGGCAAACTGGCTGAGGCCGTGAAAAAACGGGCCGGCGACAAGCCGGTGTGGGTGAAGCTGTCACCCAACGTCACGGACATCGTGTCCATCGCCCGGGCGGCGGTGCTGGGCGGCGCGGACGCCCTGACCTGCATCAATACGTTGACCGGCATGAGCGTGGACATCCGCTCGCGCAAGCCCCGGCTGGCCAACGTCATCGGCGGCCTGTCCGGGCCGGCGATAAAGCCCGTGGCCCTGCGGGCCGTGTGGCAGGTCTGCCAGGCGGTGTCGGCCCCGGTCATCGGCGTGGGCGGCATCGCCAGCGCCGAGGACGTGCTGGAGTTCATCCTGGTCGGGGCGCACGTCGTGCAGATCGGCACGGCCAACTTCATGCGGCCGGACATGGCGTTTCGCATCGCCGAGCGGTTGCCGCAGCTCATGGCGGAGCTGGGAATAGAAGACTTGGCTTCGTACCGGGGGAGTTTGCGCGTGGGGTGAGCGCGGCGCGCGAGAAGGATTTTGCAGCGGCGGGACGGGGACGTCCCGCCGTTTTTTTGCGCCGCGCGGCCACGTGGCGTCGCTTGGGCCGGCAGCCGGCAAGGCGGCGTCCGTGTCGCCCAAGGCGGCAGGAAGGATTGTCGCCTGACGGCGACGGGAAAAGACGGTTGTCTTTGCGCAATTGAAAACAGCAGTTGCCGCGAATCCCCTCGTGGCGTAATCCTCGACAGGAATGGAAACTGTTTTTGCATTCCTTGGATCAAGGAAGAAAGGGGGATAGCCATGGACACCGCTAACTCCGACGAGAGACACAGGCAAGTTGTACGCGAGACCATCCAGGAAAACGCCAAACTCTCCGTCGCGTTCATGGTGATGAACATGTTGGCCGCGACAATCGCCAGTTACGGCCTTTTCGTCAACAGTCCGGCCGTCATTATCGGGGCCATGATCATCGCCATGCTGCTCGGACCGATCACCGGCGTTTCGCTGGCCTTGGTCGACAGCGACATGAAGGCGTTGTTTCGAGGCGTCGGCACGCTGTTGGTCGGCGCTGCCGGCGTCATCGCCACGGCATACACCATTGGCTCCATCCACATTGAGGTTCCCATTACGGCGGAAATACTCGGCCGGACCCATCCGAATTTCGCCGACCTCATGATCGCCCTGGCCGGCGGGGCGGCCGGCGCGTACGCCTCGGTGTCCCCGCGCCTCAGCGTCGCTTTTGTCGGCGTAGCTATCGCCACGGCGCTGGTGCCGCCCCTTTGCGCCGCGAGCATCCTGCTGGCGCGCGGCCAGCACCAACTGGCGTTTGGCGCGTTTCTGCTGACCTTCACCAACATTGTGGCCATCCAGTTCGCCTCGTCCGTGGTGCTGTTCGTGACCGGCTTTCGGAAAGTCAGTCAGACCAAAGGATTGTCTTTCTTGCAGTTCTTGAAGTTCAATTTCGTGAGCATCGCCATCCTGGCCGTTTTGGCCGTGGTGCTCACCGACAGCATGCGCGAAGTGCTTTCCAGGAAGATCTACGAAGCCAACGTTCGCAGCGTGCTGGAGCAGGAGTGCGCCGCTTCGGATGGCTGTTATCTGGCGGACATCCGTTTCGGCCAAGGCGGGAAGCAGGAAAATGTCATCGCCGCCGTCATTCGGGGGCCGCAGCCGCCGACGCCGGAGCGCGTCGCGGCCATTGAAAAGAGGCTGCCCGCCCATCCCAAGGGCCTGGCTGTGGAGCTTCGGGCGCGGTATGTGCCGACGACCACGATCAACCGGGATGGCGTTCTTTACGAGGACAGCCAGGAGGACGACGGCAAGCCGTGACCGCAGGCAGCACGGCCAACTGCCCGTGCCAGAATGGCGTTTCGCTTTGCGCGGCGTCTGCCAGTGCTTTTGGCGGAGCTTGGGAGAGAGGGTCTGGCCTCGTTCGGGGGATTTTGCGGGTGGGGTGAGCGCGGCGCGCGCCAAAAGGATTTTGCAGCGGCGGGGCGGAGACGTCCCGCCGTTTTTGTTGTCTCAGGTCACAGAGAGAATGCGTTTGGGTCAAGTCAGGGCTTATCCCCCCTCATCACAAGTCTGCCGCGCTGCCAGGAATCCGTTCACGGTACCCATGAAAGTCGAAGCGCCAACGGAATCTTCGCACTCTGCCGGCCGTCAGAGCGGTGCCGGAGGCGGGTTCGCAACAGTCTGACGGAGGAATTTCCAAAATTGCTCAAACCCCTTCTCTTCTCCTTTCCGGCGAAGCCCCTTTCGTCCCTGCCCGGACGCCATTCCCGCCTCTTTGCCTCCGGTCTGCCATAAATGTCTGATGCAACCGCCAGAGCGGCCGTTTTTTGGCCCTCGGTTATTACAACTCTGAAAGATTGCCGCCTGTTCCCCCGACAACCGGACGCCTATTCGTGCAACCCAGCGCCCCCGTGCAACACCCCGCCGCCTGACTGGTAACGCCGCGCGCCAGCGCACGTCCAAGGCCCGCCGGATAAGGCCTGACGCCCCGGCCCGACACGCCGCGCGGCCCTCCTGCGGCCGTGTCCCAGGCCTTCCTCCAGACGATCCCTAGCCTAGCGACAGCCCAAAAACGCATCAAATTCACAATCGCGTACATTTGTCGCGCCGCTTTTCCCGTGCTAGTGGGCCGCCAAACTTTTTTGGGGGGGTCGGTATGCTGCAAAGCGGCGATACGGCATTCGTTCTCATCAGCGCGGCCTTGGTGCTGTTCATGATTCCCGGGCTGGCGCTTTTTTACGGCGGCATGGTGCGCAAGAAAAACGTGCTCGGGACCATCATGCAAAGCTTCATCCTCATCTCGCTCGTCACCTTCGAGTGGATCTACCTCGGCTACTCCATGTCGTTCGGGCCGGACGTGGGCGGGCTCATCGGCTCCCTGGCCTGGGCCGGGCTGGGAGGCGTCGGGGCCGCGCCCTCGCCGGACTACGCCCCAACCGTGCCCCACATCGCCTTTGCCATGTACCAGTGCATGTTCGCGGCCATCACCCCGGCGCTGATTACCGGGGCCGTGGCCGAGCGGCTGCGCTTCGGGCCGTTTCTGATTTTTTCCCTGGCTTGGACCGTGCTCGTCTACAATCCGGTCTGCCACTGGGTCTGGGGCAATGGCGGCTGGCTTAGGGAAATGGGCGTGCTCGATTTCGCCGGCGGCATCGTGGTGCATCTGACCTGCGGCGCGGCGGCCCTGGCGGCGGTGCTCCTCACCGGTCCGCGCAAGGACCACGGCAAGCATCAGATCGTGCCCCACAACCTGCCCATGACGCTTCTTGGCACCGGGATGCTCTGGTTTGGCTGGTTCGGCTTCAACGCCGGCAGCGCCCTGGCCGCCGACGGCGTGGCCGCCGGAGCCTTTGCCGCCACCCATATCGGCGGCATGGCCGGCATGGCCATGTGGTGCGCCATCGAATGGTTCCACCGGGGCAAGCCCACCACCCTGGGCGCGGCCTCGGGCGCGGTGGCGGGGCTGGCGACCATCACCCCGGGCGCGGGCTTTGTCTCGCCCGGCGCGGCCGTGGCCTTTGGCCTGCTGGCCGGCGGGGTGTGCTACGGCGCGGTGCTGCTCAAGGCCCGGCTGCGTTTCGACGACAGCCTGGACGTGGTCGGCATCCATGGTGTGGGCGGCGTGCTCGGCTCGCTTTTGGTGGGCGTGTTCGCCTCCAAGCTGGTCAATCCGGCCGGGGCCGACGGGCTTATCGCCGGCAACGCCGGCCAGCTCGGCGTGCAGCTCTTGGCCATCGCCGTGGTCGGCGTCTTCGCCTTTGTGGCCAGCTGGGTCATTTTGGCGGCGGTCAAGGCGGCCATGGGGCTGCGCCTGACGCCGCAAGCCGAGACCATCGGCCTGGACCTCTCGGAACACACCGAAGCGGCCTACGGCGAATAAGACGGACAACGCATGACAGGCCGGGGGGCGACCTCCGGTGGGCAAGGGGAGCGGCGGCCCTTTGGCTTTCCGGGCAAGACCCGGAAAGCTCAATACACGCCGCATCGTCGCTGGCTTCGCGCGGGGGCGCGAGGTCAGGTGGCGATGCGACGACGCCGCAAGCCGGCCGGACGGGGAGAGCCGTTCGGCCGGCTTTTTTTTCAGCCTTCCCGCAAGGCCTCGACAATGCCCAGGCGCGAGGCCCGCAGCGCCGGCAGAAATCCGCCCACGACACCCATGAAGAGTGCAAAGGCCAAGGACAGCGCCACGATCCACGGGGCCAGGGTGAAGCGGAAGGCCAGCTCGGAGAAGGTCTGGAAGTTGGTGGTGGAGAAGGTGAGGAAGGACAGCCCGGCGGCGAGGCCGACGCCGGCCAGGCCGCCGATCAGCCCAAGGAGGGTGGATTCGGCCAGAAAGGCCAGCAGCACCGCCCCGCGTGTGAAGCCCAGGGCGCGCAACGTGCCGATCTCGGCCACCCGTCCGGCCACCGAGGCGTACATGGTGATCATGGCCCCGATCATGGCGCCCAGCGAGAAAATGAGTGTGAGCGACACGCCAAGGACGGTCAGGAACTTGCGCATCATGTCCGACTGCTTCTCGTAATAGCGCGTCTCGCGCCAGACCTCGGCCTGCAGCCTGGGGTCGGCTTCCACCGCCTCCTTGAAAGCATCAAAAAGCCCGGGTTCGCGCAGGCCGGCCACCACGATGGAATAGGCGTTGCGGCCAAAGGCCGGCATGAGCTGGTCGGCGTCGCCCCAGATCTCCGAAGAAAAGCCGGTGGACCCGGCGTCGAACACGCCGACGATGGGCCATTCGCGTTTGCCGAAGCGCAGACTCTGGCCGATTTCCGCGCCAGCGAATCCCTTGGCCACGGCCTTGCCCACCATGATTTCCGGCGTGCCCGGCTGGGGCGCGCGGCCCGACACCAGGCGCACCTGGCCGCGAAGGGCCAGCGAGGCCGGCTCCATGCCCCGGATGACCACGTTGGAGGTCTTGCCCGTGGATTTCTTGGTCAGCCCGATAAGCACCACCATCTCCCGGGCGGCCAGGGGCCGGCCGTCGCCGCCCGGGGCAATCTCGGCCCGGGCAGTCATGGCCGAGGCCTGGACGCGCTCCAGCCCGCTTTGCACCTCGGTCTCGGAACCCTTGCGCAGCACGATGACGTTGCCGGGCGAGCCGGTGGACACGAGCGTCTGGCGCAGGCCCTCGGCCAGCATGAGCGTGGCCGTGAAGACGAAGACCACCAGCGCCATGCCGCCGGCCGTGAGCGTGGTGGTCAGCCGGCGGGTGACGAGGTTTCGCCAGGAATAGGACAAGGGTACGGCCATCAGCCGATCCTCCGAAACGCGTCGGCGATGCGCACGGCCGACACCCGCCAAGCCGGCACGGCGGCGGCCAGCACGCCCACGGCCAGCCCGAAGGCGGCCTGCAGCATGATGGTTGTGGGCGAGACGAAAAAGATGGGGAAATACTGGGCCAGCCCCACGGCAAAGCCCTTGGCCAGGGGCGGCAGCACGGCCATGGCCAGGGCCGTGCCGGCCAGGGCCAAAAGCAGCGACTCGGCCAGGAGCATCCCGGCCAGGGCCGGCGCGCCAAAACCCAGGGTTTTTAAGACCGCGAATTCGCCCAGGCGCTCGCGCGCCGACATGGCCATGGTGTTGGCGGCAACAGCCAGGATAATGGCGATGACTACGTAGGACACGGCGGTGATGGCCAGCAAAATGGCCTCGCTCATGGCCACGAACCCGAGCTGGAAGGCGCGCTCGGTTTCGGTGAGGGTCTCGGCCTGGGAGTTGCGGAACAGCGCGTCGATGTCCTTGGATATTTCCGCCGCCCGGGTGGCGTCGCGGATGCCGATCATGAAAAAGCCGACCTGGCCGGCCCGGGTCGGGGCGCGTTTTTTCATGGTTTCGTCGAGATAGCTGTGGTGGAAATACAGGACCGTCTCGTCGGTGTCCGGGCGCGCGCCCTTATAGATGGCGCGGATGGTCATGGGCCACTGGCCCGGATAGATGGTGCCGCGCAGGGTGACGGTGTCGCCGATGCGCCAGTGAAAACGGTCGGCCAGCTTGCGGCCGATGATGGCCGCCTTGCGGTCGGAGAGAAAAGCCTTTTGTTCCTCGGGGCTGACGATGAGCTCGGGGTAGAGCTTGAAGAAATCGTCGGCCTCGACCACGAAATTGGGGAAGAAGTTTTTCTCGTCCAGATACACCCCGCCGAACCAGCCGCCGGCGGCCACGATGTCCACGCCCGTCACCTGGCGGATGCGGCCCTTGTAGGCAAAGGGCAGGGGCTGGGTCAGCGACACGGCGTTGCGGGTGACCAGCCGATTGGCCGAGGAGGCTTCCACTCCGGCGTGCCAGGCGTCCAGCACCGTGCGCAATAGCCCGAACGCGGTCAGGGCCACGGCCACGCCGACGATGGTCAGCACGGCGCGCAGGCGGTGGCGGAAGGCATTTAACAGGATGAGCCTAAGGAGCAACACGCAGTTCGCCCTTGTCGAGCTCGCGCACGAGGTGGGCGGCCTCGGCGGCCTTGTGGTCGTGGGTGACCATGACGATGGTCTTGCCCAGGTCGGCGTTTAAGCGTTTGAGCAGGGCCATGACGTCGGCGGCCGAGCCCCGGTCCAGGTCGCCGGTGGGTTCGTCGGCCACGATGATGTCCGGGTCGGTGACGATGGCCCGGGCGATGGCCACGCGCTGCTGCTGGCCGCCGGAAAGCTGGTTGGGCTTGTGGTCGGTGCGGTCGGACAGGCCCACGGCGGCCAGGGCGGCCAGGGCATGGTCGCGCCGGGCGGCGGCGGAAAGGCTTGTGAGCAAAAGCGGCAGCTCGACGTTTTCCTGGGCGGTCAAGACGGGGATGAGGTTGTAGAACTGGAAGATGAAGCCCACGTGGCGGCTTCGCCACACGGCCAGCTCGCTTTCCGACAAGGTGGCGATGTCCGTGCCCCCGACGGTGATGCTGCCGGCGTCCAGGGAATCGATGCCGGCGATGCAATTGAGCAGCGTCGATTTCCCGGACCCTGACGGGCCAATCAGGGCCAGGAATTCCCCGGCGGCGATGTCGAAGGTGATGTCGGAGAGCACCGGGATCACCTGATCGCCGCGTTGGTAGGATTTCGAAAGGTGCGATATTTCGATAAGGTGGCGGTCCATGACGGATTGTCCTGTGCCTGGGAGACGGCCTGGCGTCGCGTTCCTTAAAAAATACGACAGTATTTTTTAAGAAAACAATGGTTTTCGTCTGTTGCCTGTGAAACGCCAGAGGCGTAGCTCGCGAACACGGCCTAGCCTTCGGCCAGGGCCACGGCGTCGCCGTCGCGCAGTTCGGCCGGGGGCGAGAGAATCACTTTTTCGCCGACGGTCAGGCCCTTGGCCACGGCCCGCATGTCGCCGAGTGGTTCGCCCAGGGTGACGGGCGTCAGCACGGCCTTGCCGCCGCGCATGACAAAGACGGCGTCGGCCTCGCCCCGGCGGATAACGGCCGTTGCCGGCACGGCCAGGCGCGGCTGGGTCTCGTCCGGGGTCAGCGGCCGGGAGAGAAAGGCCGTCTTGGCGCTCATCTCGGGCAGCACCCGGGGATCAAGATGGGCAAAGCGCACCTTGACCAGCACGGTGGCCTTGGTGCGGTCGGCCGTGGGCACGATCATGTGGACCAGGCCCGGAAAACGCTCGCCCGGGATGGCGTCCAGGATGATTTCGCACGGGCCGCCCACCTTCACCTTCTCGATGCTCGATTCGCTGACGTCGACCTCGGCGGCAAGGGAAGACATGTCGGCGATGGTGACCACGGCGGCCTTGGAGGTGGACGATGCGCCAAGGGGCGAGATGATGTCGCCGAGGTCGGCGTTCTTGGTGAGCACGACGGCGTCGAAGGGGGCTTCGAGTTCGGTGTAGCCGCGCTCGGCTTCGGCTTTTTTGAGCGCCTGTTCCCGGGCGGCCAAGTTGGCCTTGGCCTGGGACAGGGCGGCCTCGGCCTTTTCCAGCCGGGCCTTGGCCGTATCGTGGTCCGATCGGGCCACGTAGTCGCCGGCCGAGAGCTTTTTCATGCGGTTATACAGCAGCGTGGCGTCGGCCAGTTCGGCCTCGGCCGAGGCGATCTGAAATTTGGCGGCGGTCAGTTCATGGGCGGCGAGTTTTTTGGCCGCTTCCACGTCGGCGCTTTCCAGCCGGGCCAGGATGTCGCCCTTTTTCACGCGGCTGCCTTCCTCCACCCCGAGCCAGACGAGCTGGGCCGTGGCCTTGGTGGCCAGGGCGGCCTTGCGCTGGGCCACGATGTAGCCGCTGGCGGTCAGTTCCGTGACCGTGCGCGAGGGGTAGGCCAGGCCCACCGTGGCCGCCTCGACCACATAGGTGCGCGGAGTCATGAACCAGCCGGCCAGGGCCAGGACCACCAGGATGCCGACGATCCAGGGCCATTTCTTGCGGCGTCGGCGCGCGCCGGCCATCTTGTCGTCGCCGCTGATGCGGAGATTTTGCAGCGTATCGCTCATGGGATTTCCTGTATCTATAATGATGACGCGTCAATACCGCGTTGTCCCGAAGAGTCAAGACGAAATAATTGCCTGGGTGTTTCGTCGGGAATGGTGCGCCGTCAGCGCAACGGCGGTTTCCAGTAAACGCCGTCCACTGTTTCATTGGCTTCCCAGCCGGTAGAGAACCAAGCCGCTTCCTCAACCCCTTTACCCTTTTCTTGAGGTGGGGGGTCTGGGGGCCTCAGGCCCCCAGCCGCCGGAGGCCTTCTTGGAATTGCTCGATGAGCTTGCGGTGGCCGGCTGGAAAGGCGTAGCGCGACAACTCTTCGGGCGCGGCCCACAGGCTCTCCTGGGCGGCGGTCAGGGTCGGCTCGGGGAGCGGCGCGGTCTCGGGCACGTCGGTGAGCCGCAGCAGGCAGCAGTGCAGCGTCACCCGGTAGGTGGTGTAGCCGTGGCGGATGACGGCCAGCTTGGTTTCGACCTGGGTCGCAAAGCCCGTCTCTTCGGCGAACTCCCGCACCACGGCCTGTTCCGGGGTCTCGCCGGCCTCGATGCGGCCGCCCGGAAACTCCCACAGATTGGCCCAGGCCCCCTTGGGCAGGCGCTTTTGGATAAATATCCGCCCGCCGTGGACAAGCACGCCGGTGGCGACGTCAAGCGGCGTGATGTCCTTGGATTTGCTGAGGACCGGCCGGTCGGCCACGATGTTGAGCCGTCTGGCCGCGCAAAGATGAGTCAGCGGGCAGGCCGGACAGTCGGGGTTGCGGGGGCGGCAGACCAGCGCCCCGAATTCCATGAGCGCCTCGCCGTAGTCCCTGGCCCGGCCCGGGGGAAGCAGTTCCCGGGCCAGGGCGGTTGCCTGGGCCTTGCCGGCCGGTTCCTTGATGGGCGCGTCGATGTCGCAGACCCGGGCCAGCACCCGCAGCACGTTGGCGTCCACGGCCACTTCGTCGCGGCCAAAGGCGATGGCGGCCACGGCCCCGGCCGTGTAGTCGCCGACTCCCGGCAGGGCGCGCAGGGCGGCGAAGTCGGCCGGCAGCCGGCCGCCGTGCTCGGCCATGACGCGCCGGGCGGCGGCCAGCAGATTCCTGGCCCGGCTGTAATAGCCCAAGCCTTCCCAGGCCTTGAGCACCTCGGTCTCGTCGGCCCCGGCCAGGGCGGACACGGTGGGGAAGCGGGCCGTGAAGCGCTCGAAATAGATGGCCACCCGGTCCATCTGGGTCTGCTGGGCCATGATCTCCGACACCCAGACGCCGTAGGGATCGTAGGTGCGCCGCCAGGGCAGGTCGCGGCGGTTTTGGGCGAACCAATCGAGCAGAAGCGGCACGAAATCGGCGTTCTCGGACATGCATACCTCGTTTGCCGGGCTGTGACCCCGGTCGGAAACTCGCGCCCTAGCCCATAATGCCGATCGGGCCGCCTGGGAAGGGCGGGAACTCGGGAAGGCCGGGCCGGCCAGGGAGGGCGGAGAGAGCCGAAAGCCAGGCATGTCCAAGAGGGCCAATACGCTTGAGGCAACAAGCCGGCGCGTTGCCATTGCCGCCTTTTTGGCCCATAGCAGGAAGACTGGCGGTCCGGCCGCCGGGGAGGAATGCCATGTCCGAGTCCATGTCGCGCCTGCTGCATCTTGTCGCCGTTCTCGCCCTGGTCCTTGTGCCGTCCCTGGTTCGGGCCGCCGGGCCGGACATTCCCCCGGCCCTGGCCCCGTGGGTCGGCTTTGCCCTGCACGAGGCCGGGCAACGCCTGTGCCCGCCGGTGGGCAATCGCCCGGAGGCGCGGATCTGCCGGTTTCCTACCAGCCTCACCCTGGACGTCTGGCCCAATGGCGCGGACATGACCTATACGGTGCGGCTTTTTGACGACGGCCCGGCGCCCTTGCCCCATGCCGCCGGGGCCTGGATCGAGGGCGTGCGCGAGGGTGGAACCGCCGTGCCCGTGCTGGGCGCACCGGACGCGCCCTTTGTGCGGCTGCCGGCCGGGGAACATGTCCTGACCGGCCGTCTGGGCTGGACGGCAACGCCCAAGGGGCTGACCCTGCCGCCGGACGTCGGGCTCGTGCGGCTGTCCCGCCAGGGCGCGGCTTCGCCGGTGGCCGTTTCGCCGGCCGGCGAACTGCGCCTGGGCCCGCCCGAGGCGGCCAAGGCCGCGCCCAATCGCGAGACGGTGCGCGTGTTTCGGCTCATTGCCGACGGCGTGCCCGTCACCGTCACCACGCTTTTTCGCCTGGAAGTGTCCGGACTGGCCCGTTCCGTGACCCTGGCCGGGGCCGTGCCGGCCGGAGCCTTGCCCCTGGCCGTGCGCGCCCCTGTCCCGACGACCCTTGGCCCGGACGGGGGGCTTGTCCTCGACGCCGGCCCGGGGCGCTACGAAGTCGAGGTCGTGGCCCGCTATCCGGCCAAGGTGGACCGGATCGGGCCGGCCGTGTGCCCCTATGGCCGGGAGATCTGGAGCTTCCAGGCCGGCGAGGTCCGGGAAGCGCGCCCCGAGGGGCTGGCCGGCATCGACCCCAAGACCGCCGACGTGCCCGGTCCCTGGCAGGCCTATCCGGCCTTTGCCGCCGAGGCTGGCGGCGTCTTGACCCTGGCCGAGCTTGGGCGCGGCGCGCCCACCGGTCGCGACGCGCTGACGCTGTCCCGCGAGATGTGGCTTGATTTTTCCGGCCAGGGCCTGTCCGTGCGCGACACGGTGACCGGCGAGAACCGGCGGAGCTGGACGCTGTCCCTGCTGCCGCCCGGGGAACTGGGGCGGGTGACGATTTCCGGCCAGGACCAGCCCGTGGTGCGCCTGGGCCAGGACGGCACGCCCGGGGTGGAGTTGCGCCAGTCGCATCTTAATCTGACGGCCCGCTCGCGCTATCCGGCCGTGGACGTGGCCCTGCCGGCCGGCGGTTTCGATAGGGAGTTCGAGCGCGTCTCGGCCACGCTCAACCTGCCGCCGGGCTGGGCCCTGGCCTATGCCTCGGGGCCGGACACGGTGACGGGCGGGCTGCTGTCGCGTTGGACGCTGCTTGACCTGTTCCTGGTTTTCGTGCTGGCCGTGGCCGCCTTCACCTTGCGCGGCCCCTTGGCCGGCCTGGCCCTGGGGCTGTTTTTGCTCCTGTCCTGGCATGAACCCCACGCCCCGACCACGGTCTGGATGTTCGTGCTGGCCGGCCTGGGGCTGTTGCGGGCGGCCGGCGACGTGGGCCGGCTGGCCGGCTATCCAGCCTTTCGCCGCCTGTCCGTGACGCTTTTCATCCTGGCCATGGCGTCGTTGGTGGTTCTGGCCGTGCCTTTCGCGGCCCGGGAACTGCGGCTGGCCGTGGCTCCCCAGATTGGCGGCGGCGGGTCCCCCGTGCCCGTGGCGGCCATGCGTCAGGCCGCCAATGAGGCGGTCCCGGCCGAATCGGCCGTCGCCCCGGCCCCGGCCCCGGCCATGCCGGCCGCTCCGGCCCGGGCCAAGGCAGGTAGCGGTTCGTCGCGGGCCATGGCCCTTTATGGGGCCTATGACGCGGACAAGGCCCCGGAACGCCTGGAATTTGATCCCAACGCCCTGATGCAGACCGGGCCGGCCATGCCGTCCTGGCATTTCGCCTCGGTGGGCCTATCCTGGCGCGGGCCGGTGGCTCCGGGGGAGACCTTGCGCCTGACCCTGCTGCCGCCCCTGGCCACGGCCGGCCTGGGCTTTGCCCGGGTGATTCTGCTTGGACTGGCCTTGGCCCTGCTGTTCGACCGCCAGCGCGTGCAGCGCCTGACCCAGCCGATGGCTGTGGCCGGAGTGGCGGCCGCCTTGGCCGCCGTGCTGTCCCTTGGCCTGCCCGGGCGGGCCGTGGCCGCGGATTTTCCGCCCCGCGACCTCCTCGACACCCTGCGCGAGCGCCTGACCGAGCCGCCGCGCTGTCTGCCGGACTGCCTGGGCGCGCCAGGGCTTGAGGTGCGCCTGGAGTCCGGGACATTGACCATCGTGGCGGCCATCGACGCCGCCGCCCGGGTGGCCGCGCCGCTGCCGGCCGTGTCCGAGGGCTGGCGGCCGACGCAACTCACCGTGGACGGCAAGCCGGCCGGGGGGCTGGCGCGCCTGGACGGCCAACCAGCCGTGCTGCTTGAGCCCGGCACCCATACCGTGGCCATGGCCGGCCCGGCCCCCGAGGCCGTGTCTTTTACCGTGTCCGCGCCGCTGGTTCCCGGCCGCGTCCAGGCCTCGGCTCCGGGCTACCGGGTGCGCGGGCTGGACGAGCGGGGGGGGCTGGCCGGTCCCCTGGAATTCGTGCGGGCCGAGACCGGCGGCAAGGCGCAGGCGGCCAAGCCCGGAGCCACGGGCATCGACGTGCCGGCCTTTTTCGAGGTGCAGCGGGCCGTGGATTTCGGCTTGACGTTCGAGGTGGCGACCGTTGTCGTGCGCCGCTCGCCAACGACCGGCCCGGCTGTGGCCGTTGTGCCGCTTCTGGCCGGGGAGCTGCCCGACGTGGCCGGGGTGAGCGTGGAGGGCGGCAAGGCCACGGTGCGCTTCGCCCCGGGGCAGGACCGCGTGTCCTGGCGCTCACGTCTGCCGGCCGCGCCGTCGCTGACCCTGGCCGCGCCGGCCGACGCCGCCCTGGTCGAGACCTGGACCATTACCGCCGCTGCCCTCTACGACCTGTCCTACGACGGGCCGCCGCCGGTAGCCTGGCTGACCCCCGAGGGCCGGCTGGCCCCGCGCTTTGCGCCCTGGCCCGGCGAGACGCTCACCGTGTCGGTGGCCCGCCCCGAGACCGCGCCCGGGGAATTCCTGACCCTGGAGCGGGGGAGCCTGTCCGTGCGCCAGGGCGGGCAGTACCGCGAGGCGACGCTGGTTCTGGTCTTCCGGGCGGCCAAGGGCGCGCGCCAGGCCGTAAAGCTGCCGCCCGGGGCCGAGGTCACGCGGCTGGCCGTGGCCGGGCGCGAGGTGTTGCCCACTGGCGGCCCGGACGAGGTCGGCTTTGCCCTGCCGCCGGGTGTCACCGAAGTGACCGTCAACTTCCGGGAGAAGCTCGGCCTGGAGACGGTGACGCGCACCCCGGCCATTGACCTGGGCCTGCCCGGGGCCAATCTAGCCGTCAGCCTGGAGCTGCCGGCCGACCGCTGGCTGCTGGCCGTTGCCGGCGGCACGCCCCTGGCCCCGGCCGTGCTTTACTGGGGGTGGCTTGTGGCCGTGGCCGCCTTGGGCCTGGGCTTGTCCTTTGTGCCGGATACGCCGCTGTCGCGCCTGTCCTGGCTGCTCTACGCCCTGGGACTCAGCCAGGCCACGCCCGGCGACGCGCTGTTGGCCGTGGCCTGGATCGCCGCCCTGGCCTGGCGGCGGCGACATCCCATCGCCCAGGGCGCGGCGGCCTTCAACCTCGTCCAGGTGTTGCTGGTTCTTTTGACCCTGGCCGGGCTGGAGGCCCTTTACGAAACCCTGGGCACGGGCCTTCTGGGGCTGCCGCGCATGCAGGTGGCCGGCAACGGCTCCACGGCCACGGCCTTGCGCTGGACCTTTGACCGCCTGGCCGGGGCTTTGCCGTCCTGCACGGCCGTGAGCCTGCCGCTGATGGTCTTTCGGGCCGTGATGCTGGCCTGGGCGGTCTGGCTGGCCTGGGCGCTGGTCAAGTGGCTGCGCTGGGGCTTTGACAGCCTGACCACCGGCGGCGGCTGGCGCAAGCCCGAACTGAAGCTGCGTCTGCCGGGGCTGGGGCGCGGGGCCGCGCCGAAGCCGGGGGAGCAGGAAAAGCCCTGAGCGGGCGGCACGAAACTTGATGTTGTCCTCCCGCCCGGCACGATTGGCCGGGCGGGAGGTGGCTCATGGATGCGAGACACTGCGCGGTTTGCGGGAACCCCATAGAATTCATGGATGTCTACATCCTGCGCGCCCAGGGCAAGATCTGCAGCCGCTGCGTGCTCTCACGGGGCATCCCGGTTTCGGGCCGGGTGTCGCGCCAGGTGCTTTTGCGCGGCGAGTGGGCGGGAAAGGACTGCCGGCCGCCACTGGTTTTTGCCCAGAGCTGATTTCACCCCGGCCAGACCGGTTTTGCCATTTGTTTTCGAATTTGCTAGGGTCCCACTTGTTCAGTTTTGCACATACTTCGGCACAAGGGGTACCCGGCTCATGCAACTCACCACGCGAAGCCGCTATGGCTTGCGCATGCTCCTCGACATCGCCCTGCACGGCGACGAGGGGCCGGTCCGCATCCAGGACATCGCCAAGCGGCGCGGCATTTCGGTCAAGTACCTGGAACAGCTGATCCGGGCGCTGAAAAAAGCGGGATTCATCAACAGCAAGCGTGGCCCCAAGGGCGGCCATGTGCTGGCCACGCCGGCCGAGGTCATCCGCGTCGGCGACGTGGTGCGGGCTCTGGAAAGCCGGCCCGAACTCACCGAGTGCGTGGGCAATCCCGAGGTCTGCATGATCTCCACGGATTGCGTCACCCGCCAGATCTGGGCCCGGGCCACGGAGAGCATCTTCCGCGAGCTCGACGCCATCCATCTCTCCGACCTGCTCGTCCAGGCTCGCCGCTCCGAGATTCTCGGCCTGCCCTGCTGCTGAGACGCGCGCCCGGCCACGCCGACCGGTCTCGTTGTTCGCCCGGCCCCACCGCCCGGCCGCGTCGCCGCTTGGCCGCGCCGTGGCCCATGGCCGGACAATGCCAACGCCGCCGCCTTCGTTTGAGGGCGGCGGCGTTTGCGCGTCCAGGGTGCGGATTGCCGCACTGACCGGGGATTATAGGGCGTAGCGCAGGGCCGGCACGGCCGGGATGAGGCCAAGCTCCCGGCAATGGTGGGCGAAAAGCACGAGACTCGCCGCCGCGGCCGCGTCGAAGTCGTAGTTGACCACCCGGAAGTAGTCGAGCAGGGCGGCCGGGCTGATCCAGTCGGGCAGGCCCGGGGCCGTGACGAGCTCGGGCAGGCGCTCGGGCAGCGCCTTGTTCGTTTCGCACAGAAATCGCCGCACCGCGTCCAGGGTGGCCAGGGGCCGGCCGCTTAGGCCCTCCCGCACGATCCACAGGGCGAAGACGAAGGGCGTGCCGGCGAATTCGAGCCAGGCCTGGCCCAGGTCCGTGACATGCCAGCCCGGCGGGGGCGACACGTATTTGGACAGGGCCAGATCGCCGATCTCCACGAACGGCATGGGCCGGTCGATGCCCGTGCCCGGGGCGGCAACGGCAAAGCGCGGCTCGGGAAAACGCCAGGCGAACTTCCACAGCACGCGCAACAGCGCGTTGGAGCTGGCCGAGGCCCCGGAAAGCCGCACCTCGCCGCCGGTGCGGGCCAGATAGTCCGGCAGCTCGGCCAGGGGCACGGGGGAAAAGAGCAGCACGCTCTGGATGGGGCCGGCGGCCGCCCGGATGCACAGGTCCGGCAGCAGCGTGAAGGCCTCGGGCCGGGCCAGATAGGCGAAGGCCGAGGCCGGAGCGGCGTCGATGGTTCCGGCGGCCAGGGCGGCGTTGAGCTCGGAGGGATGCCCGGACACGTAGGCGATGTCGCCGTCCTCGGGAAAAGCCGGCATGAGGGCCTGGTACAGCGGCCAGACATTGAGATAGGCGATGCGGCCAAGTCGCAAGGGATCGTCTGCCATGGGCACTCCTTTTGCGCGCCAAAAAACGCGGCCCCGAGGGTATTCCCCCCGGGGCCGTCATGCAAGGCGAATTCCGGTGAACTAGTCGAGCTGGGACAGCAGCTTTTCCTTGATGGAATCGATGGAGCCGGAGCCTTCGAGTTCGATGTACCTGGTCTTCCCTTCGCCGGCCAGCTTCTTGTAGAAATAGGCGGCGGCCAGGGTGCCGGTGTTGGTGTCGTAGTAGATGTCGTGGCGCTTGTTGATGGCGTCCTCGTCCTGGTCGTCGGAACGGGTCTTGAGGTCGCCGCCGCACACCCGGCACTTGTCGCCGTTGGGCTTGATGGCGTCGATGAAGATGTTGTTGGGATGGTTGGGATCGTTGGCGCACAGGCGACGGCCCATGATGCGATCCTTGGCGATCTGGCGGTCAAGCAGGATCTCGATGACGTAATCGAGCTTCATGCCTTCCTTCTGCAGGGCTTCCCACAGCTTCTCGGCCTGGACCATGTTGCGGGGGAAGCCGTCGAGCAGCCAGCCATTGCCGCCCTTGGCCTTGAGGGTCTCCAGGATCATGGGGATGGTGATCTCGTCGGGGACCAGCTCGCCCTTGTCGATGTAGCCCTTGGCCTTCTTGCCGAGCTCGGTGCCGCCGCCGATGTGCTCGCGGAAGATAGCCCCGGACTCGATGTGGGCCAGGTTGTACTTCTTTTTCACCAGGGAACCCTGGGTGCCCTTGCCGCTGCCGTTGGGACCAAAAGTGAGAATATTCACCGGGACTGCCTCCATGTTTGATTTTTCACAATCGGCCTCATTACCCCCGCCGCCAAGCCCTGTCAATGGCGTTTCCGGTTTTGGCGGGGCGGCGGCCACGGCCCGGGCCGCCGCCGGGGCGGGGCAGCATTCGTCCTTCACCCGCGGCCGGGCCGGGCCGTCGGATTTGGG
>JAEZMB010000111.1 GCA_023435825.1 Pseudomonadota bacterium
CCGCCGCTCCTGTTTGTCGGGAGCGGCGGCGCGCTGATTTTAAGGACCATTGAAATGGTTATCTTTTCTTGACGGTTCCGGGTGGCACGGTCCTCGCTTGGCGGAAAGGCGGGAAGGGAACGCCGACGTCGGCGGAAAACCGGAAGGGGGAGTCGACATGAAACGCCTGCTGCTTATCGCCGCCATCGCCGTCCTGGGCGCGACCATGTACGTGGTTGATCCGCCGCGTCTGACGGCCAGGGAGACCGCCGCGACCGGAACCGCCGTCGCGCCGCCCGTCCAGAGCCAGATGGTCCGGCTGGCCGAGGCAAGCCTTGAGCTGCGCCGCCAGGGAGCCCCCGCCCTTGCCGCCTATGATCAGAACGCCGAGCCGCGTCCGCAGCGGCTTTCCAAAAGCAAATAGCGACGGGAATTTGGGAGGGCAGGCGCGGCGGAGGGTTCGCCGCGCCGGAGGGGACGCTTTCGGGCGTCCCCTTTGTTTTTTCGATGGGGTGTCGCCGGAAAGGTGGTCGCGGCGACGCGGCGTCTCTTGGCCGGCTTGTCGTGGCCCAGTGTCGCGTTCCTTGGAAATACGCTGGTATTTTTTAAGAAAACGGATTGTTTTAGTCTGTTGCCTTTGAAGTGCCCGAGGGGCTTTTCGCGGGCGCGAGGCCAGACGTCAGCTCTCGCCGGCCGGTCCGGGGTTGCAGGCCAGGAAGGGACAAAAGGCCAGGGCGGCCTCGGTGAGGCGGGTTTGCGCGCCGGTTCCGGCGTAGAGGGCCAGGGGCGCTTCCAGGACCATGCCCGACCCGCCGTTTTTGCGGGCGGCCACCAGCGCCAGCCTGGCCGGTGCGCCGGCGCGCGACGCGACGGGCAGCACGCGCTTGACGACAAGCCGCCTGTCGGCAAGGGCGGCAAAGACCAGGGGCAGGCGTTCGGCCAGATGGATGCAGGCGAAAAGGCCCTTGTTGGCCAGGAGATAGCTGCCGGCGGCGGCGAAAGCGGCCATGTCGCCGTCCACTTCGAAACGGGCGGCGTCCCGGGCCGCGCCTGGCGGCCGGCGTCCCGAGGCGGGATCGCGGTAGGGCGGATTGCACAGGACCAGATCGCGTGATTCCGGCAGGCAGCGGGCGTCGTCCCGCACCTCGCGCAGGTCGGCGGCTAGGGCCGTGAAGCGGTCGGACAGCCCGAGAGCCGCGCTGTTTTGGCCGGCGGCCAGGATCATGTCCGGGTCGCGGTCCAGCCCCAGGCAGGTCGCGGCCGGATCGGCGGCGGCCAACAGATAGCCCAGGCCGGCCGCGCCGCAGCCCGTGCCGAGATCGGCCGCCCGGGGGCCGGCGGCCAGGCCGGCGGCGAAGCTGGCCAGCAGCAAGGCGTCCGCGCCGAAGCGAAAGCCCCTGTCGGGTTGGGCCAGGCCGCGCGGAAAGGCTTCCCGCGCGGCCTGGACATCAGGATTACCCAGCTCCAACATGAGGGGTTATCGCTCCCGGCGCAGGCCGTCGATGAGGGTGGCCAGACGCGAGGCCGAGTTGGAAAGGTTGTCCAGTTCCGCTTCGGCATCGGCCATGCCCTGGGCGGTTTCCTCGGCGATGAGGCTGATGTCGGCCAGGGCGCGGTTTATTTCTTCCGAGGCCGTGGCCTGCTGTTGCGAGGCCGTGGCGATGGAACGCACCTCCACGGTGGCGGTTTCGGCCATCTCCACGATGTGGGCCAACGACCGGCCGGCGTTTTCGGCCAGCTTGGTGGTTTCGTCCACGGCCGTGGCCGCCGCGTCCATGCCAGCCACGTTTTCCCGCACGCCGCCGTCAATGGCCGAGACCACCGTGGCCACTTCGCTCGTGGCCTGCATGGTCTTTTCGGCCAGTTTGCGGACCTCGTCGGCCACCACGGCGAATCCGCGTCCGGCATCGCCGGCCCGGGCCGCTTCGATAGCGGCATTGAGCGCCAGCAGGTTGGTCTGATCGGCGATGTCGGAGATGACGCCAAGGATGGCCGAGATGCCCTTGGCCCGTTCGCCCAGGGCGTCCAGGCTGGTCTTGAGGCCTTTGGAGAGGCCGCGCACCCGGTCGATGGAGCGGGCCACGTCCTCGGTGGCGGCCAGGCCTTCGCGCGCGCCGTCCCGGGCGGCCCGGGCGCTTTGGCTGGCGCGGTCGGCGTTCTGGGCCACTTCAAGCACGGTGGCGTTCATTTCCTCCATGGCCGTGGCCGTGTCGGCGGTGCGTTCGTGCTGGCGGGTCGTGCCCCGGTTGACCTGGGCCACCCGGTCGGTCAAGGCATTGCCGGCCCGGGCCACGGCGTCGGCCAGATCCTCCAGCCGGTCGGCCGCTTCGGCCAGGCCGGAAAGCCGGGCCTGCTCGGCCTGGCGCGTGGCTTCCTCGGCGGAGTGCCGCTGGCTCTGGGCTTCCCGCAAGTGCTTTTCGGCCTCGGCCGTGCGGGCTTCCACGGCGGCAAAGGACTGGCGCAATTTTTCGGCCATGGCGGCCATGTCGTCCATGACGCCGCAGCCCTTGCCCTTGGCGGCGCAGGTCGCGCTCACAGCCTCGAAGCGTCCGGCGGCTACCTCCCGGGCCACTTCCGCCACTTCCCAGGGTTCGGCTCCGAGCTGGCGGCGGATGCTTCGGGAGACGAAGACGGCGCACAGGATGCCCACGACCAGGGACAGGGCCACCAGCAGGTATTGCAGCCGCAAATCGTTTTCAAGCTTGTCCAGGATGCCGGCCACCTGGGCGTCGGCGGCCTGGAACTGGCTGGCCTTGAGCGGGGCGATGCGCCCGGCCAAGGCCTCGGTGCGGGCGTCGAAGTCGCCCATCATGGCGTTGCCGGCCTCGCGGCCCTCGGCCACGTAGACCTTGGCCATGCGCTTGCCGACGTCGTACATGGCCTCGAAATCGCGCAGCACGGCGGCGATTTCCGATTTCAACGCTTGATTGGCGGTACGCTCGGCCAGGGTGGTGAACTTGGCCGCGCCGGCCCGGAAGGAGCCGGCCGCCTTCTCGGCCTCGGCGAAACCGTCGTCCTCGCCCGTGGCCGAGACGTCGGTGAGCCATTGCTGCACGTTGACGGCCTCGAACTGCATGCTGGCGGCGACGTCGGCCAGGGGCAGGGCCTGGGAGCGCATGATCTCGGCCCGGTCCTTTACGTTGGCCAGGGAAAAGGTCATGACGAACGCCCCGACGGTCATGGCCGCCAGCACCAGGCCAAAGCCCAGACCCAGACGTGCCGAAATGGAAAACTTCATGGAAACCGCCTTGTCGGTTGGGGTGGCCGGCGGGCTGGAAACGCGCATTGCGCCGCCGTGGCCGGGCCTGGAGTTTAGGCTGTAGTCTTACAGACCACGAAGGGGCGGGGTCAAGAGCATGGCAAGAACGTTTTCCTTGGGCGGGCAGGGCGGCCCGAATTTTGACGGCTGTGTGCCGACTTTCGACGCGCCTGTCCACGTCACGGCCCGCATCCAGACCGGCCGCGCCCCGGCGGTGGTGCTGCTCCATGGTCTGGGCGATTCCCGGCTGGCCTTCGAGGACGCCTTCGCCACCCGCTATCTGGCCGGGGCGAGCCTCATTGTGCCGGACATGGCCGGCCACGGCGGCAGCCCGCCGGCCCTGGACTATTCCATGGAGGCCGCGGCCCGGCGGGTGAAGCATGTGCTCGACCACCTCATGGAGCACCATGGCCTGCGGCCCAGCCGCCTCTATCTCGTCGGCCATTCCGTGGGCGGCATCCCGGCCACGTATTTTTGCCGCGACGCCGCTCCCGGCCAGGTGGCCGGGCTGATCCTGGCCGAGGCCTCGGTGACGCGTTTTGGGGCCTTTGTCTCGGCCCATGCCGAGGCGGCCCGGCTGTCGGGGCGTTTTGGCGAGTGGTACGCGGAGTTTCGCGACCAGACCATCTTCCGGGACTATCTCGGCAAGTTCCCGTTTTGCCGCCACTACTACGCCTCCCTGCGCTTTTGCCGCGAGGAGGCCTTTCTCCAGACCGTGCTGGCCGTGCGCCGCGCTTCCCGGGCGCTGCCCGGCAAATGGAGCCACGCCGCCGGCGACGCTCTGGCGACCCTGGCCATCCCCAAACTCTACGCCTACGGCCGCGACGTGGCCCCGGAAACCCGGGCCTTTCTCGATGAGCACGCCGTTCCCACCCGCCCGTTTCCCACGGACTGCCATTTTCTCATGCAGGCCATGCCCGGCGAATTCTACAGCATGCTCGGCGAATTCTGTCAGTAATAAAGACTGCCTCCGGCGGCCGGGGGGCTCAGCCCCCCGAACCCCCGACATGGGGGGCG
>JAEZMB010000260.1 GCA_023435825.1 Pseudomonadota bacterium
CGCTCCAGCAGATAGACGCCGCGCTGGAACAGCTCCCGGGCAAAGGCGGCCTTCATCTCGAACCGGGACGAGGTGGCCAGGGCCCGGGCCACGGCAAAGGTCAGCCGCGCCTCGAAGGTCCCGTCCCCCTGCTCGGCGGCAAATCCCCGGGCGAATTCCAGAAAACGCCGCATGACCAGCTCCAGCTGGCCCCGGGACTTGCGGTCAAAAAAGGGCAGCCGGAAGTTGGAGGCCAGAAACACCGCCGTGTCCTGGGCATAGTCGCCTTCCCGGGAACGGTGCAGGTCAATATAATGGATGCGCTGGGCGGTGTGGTCGTAGACGATGTTGTTGAGATTGAAATCGCCGTGGAGCAACACGGAAAACGGCGCGGCCAGGGTCTTCTCGGCCGCCTCGGCCGCGCCGAGCAGGGCGTCCAGGCCGGCGACGAACTGGCCGCCGATGTCCATGGGGCCGAAGGCCAGATGGGGATGCAGCCCGAACACGTCGTCCAGCCGGGCGCGCAACTGGGCCATGGCGTCGGCCGCCACCGGCCGGCGGACAAGGGTCTGCTCCCACAAGCCCCCCACCGTCTGGGTGACCAGGAAGCAGGCGTTTTCCACAATCTCCCGGTCAGCCGTGAGCACCACTTCCTGGACGTTGCAGCCGCCCAAGTACTCCAGCAACATGGAAGCCGACTCGCCGTCGGTCTGAAAAGCCTGGATGTTCGGGGCAAGGCCGGGCGACAGGCGCTGCCAACGCTCGATGTTCTCTTTTTCCTTGGCCAGCTTGTCGGCATTGCCTTCCTTGAACAGCACGCCCTTGGAGCGCGCCCCGTGGCCTTCCTGGACCCGGCCAATGCGGCAGCCCGACCGGGTGCCCCAGATGGAATGGAAATCCCCCGGGGTGATCGGCGTCTCCGCGCCAAGCTCCAACGTATCCTGCAAGGCCTGGTACTGGTGGATCTTGAGCTTCTCGCCCAGGGCCGCGAAGATGACGGCCTCGCCGATATTGAGCAGGGCGTCGCCCATGCGTTCGAGATAGCGGAAAATATTGAAGCAGGAGATGGCGTTTTCCGGGGATTCGCCCTTGCGTAGGTCGGCCAGTATGGCGTCGAAAGCAGTTTTGAAATGGTCGTCCAGGGCGAACTCGGCCCGGCAGATGCGCAGCGCCAGCTTGACGTCCTGGCGGGTGAGCGCTTGAAAGACCAGCCCCAGGGCCTTGTCCACGTCCACGAAGGGCGCGCGGTAGTCGTAGCGTTTGATAAACGCCGGTTCTGTCAGGTACTGCATCTGCGAGACGATGTTGACGGCATAGTCCGCGATGCGCTCCAGGTTGATATTGATGATGTTGGCGGCGCGCACGAGATCCAGGGTGCGCTTGTTGCGGTCGGTGGAACCGTGGATGCGCCCCCAGCATGCGTTCTCAATGACGCTCTTGAGGTTGTCGATATAGTCGTCCCGGCTCTCGATACGCTTGATGCATTCCTGGTCCGGCCGCTCCACCACGCTCAGCGTGCTGGCCACCTGTTTGGAGACCTCCAGGACCATGAAGCGGAAATTCTCTTCAATGCCTTCCAAAATGCGCATGACCGCTCCCAGGGCGCGTTTCCATGCCGCTCCTTAAAGCTACGGCGGGAAACAGAGCATACGGATAGATCTTTAACGATGTCTGGCAATACGGCGTGAACCCGGCATCAGGACTGGCCGCCCGGGGCGATGGTCAGGGCGTCGTCCTCGGCGTCCTCGGCCGAGGTCTCGCGCCAGGAGAACTTGAGGTGCAGCTTCATGCGCCCGCCCGTGGACTTGGCCTCGACCAGAAAGCCGAGCATGCCCGAGGGATGCAGCACCACCTCGCCTTCGCGGCTGCCCAGGCGCAGTTCGCCGGCGGCGAATCCGGCGGTAATGGCTTCGAGATAGCGCCGCAGGGTGTCGGCGTCCTGGGTGGACTCGTATTTGAAATGCGTTTCCTTATCCACGTCATGATCCTTTGGCCTCTGGCGCGCCAGTCCGGCTGACACGACAGCAGGCCGTCATCCTTATTGCTCTTACTCTCTACGGGAATGTCGCGTCCCACGTGCCGGGCTAGCCGGTGAGCCGGTCGCGGTATTCGGCGATGACCTTGCGCCGGCTCATGCCGTTGATGATGAGGCTCTTGCGGATGCTGAAGTCGTGCCAGGCCGGCTGGAGGCCGATTTCCCGGGCGGCTTTTTCCGGATCCTGCTCGGCCAGGGGCCGGGTCCTCTCGCTCATGTGGCAGTCGTCGCCCATGAACACGAGGATGGGGCGCTTGCCGTGCCAGCCCATGTGGTTGCGGCGGTTGACCACGTTTATGAGAAACTCGGTGTACTGCTGGGACTGGGGATTCCAGACCTCGATGCCGTCCACGTCGTAGTCGGCCAGGAGGATGGGCCAGAACTGCTCGGGGTGGGGGATGACGATGCCGGCTCCTAGGGACCGGGCCTCTTCGATGACTTCCGAGGCGCGGTAGAAATAGGACAGGGAGAATTCTTCCTTCACCAGATCCTTGACCGCCTTGGCATAGACCTGGGCGCGGTTTATCAGCCGGTCGCCGTAGCGGGCGCGCTTGGCGTCGAGGAAGTTGCGCACGAGCTTGTTCTTGTAGACGTCGTCGGGCAGCTCGGCCTCGTGGGCCAGGATCAGGCTTTTGATCTTGGCGGCCTGGACGCGCACGAAGGCGACGAGTTCCTCCTCGGCGTTGGTACGGCCGGCGGCGCGCTGGCGGCGGTCCTCGAAGGCCGGTTCGACCAGGGCGTCGAGGTACTCGAAAAGCTGGGAGGCCCGGTAGCGGTGGGTGTGGCGCAGCATGGACTTGAGCACGTCGGCCCGCTCCAGGTCGAGGCCGCGAAAATGGAGCAACAGCTGGACCTTGCGATTGAATCCGCTGGAATAGCAGTCCACCTCCACGCCCTGAAAGCCGTCGTAGTCCATGAGCACGTTGTGCTGGGTGGGCACGATGAGCTCGTCCACGCGGTTGGGATAGAGCGTGTTGATGCGCTTTTTGAGCAGGTCCATGGGCACGTGCTCGGGGTGCCAGTGGACAGCCAGGACGTATTCCTGGCGCGGATAGGCCCGGACCGGCGAGACGATGCGCTCGATCTGCTCGGGGGTGAGGCTTACGTCGTTTATGCGCAGGAAATCGCTCTCATCCTCCTCGCCCACGGCCGGGTCCAGGGCGGCGGGGTCGATCTCCAGGCAGCGGACTTCGGGCTGGATCGGGGAATCAGGCATGACGGCTGTGACACTCCTTTTTCAGGCGATCAAGGGCGGCGGCCGAGGCGGTCATGGCGGCAACGTCGCTGGCGGCCAGGGCCTGCTCGAAACGGTCCACCTCGGCGTCGTAGACGGCGTAGTAGGCGTCGCCCTTGCCGGGATAGCGGGTCATGAGGCGCGAGTCGGCGACAAAGGAAGCGGCCACGCCCGCGTCCGGGACAGCGCCGGCCAGCAAGGCGTCACGGATGGCCCGGAAGGTGGACTTCATACGTTTTTTGAGGCCCTTGTAGCGCGGCAGGCCGTGGGGGGCCGGTTCCTCCGGGCTGTCCTTGGCCGGCGCGTCGCCGCCCAGGATGCCCGGTGCTTCGGGATAGCGCAGGGTCACCTTGAGTTGGGAACTCGCCCCGCTGTGGCGGATGGAAATCTTGAAGCTGGCGCAGTCGGCCAGTTCGACGGCTTCCCCGTCGATGACGAGCAAGCCTTCACCGGCCCGGGCCACAACTTCGGCCAGGGCGCGCGGGACATCGTCCCGGGGCAGGGTCTTTTCGATTCGGCGTTTGCGCGATCCGTGCATCGTGTCCTCCGGCGGCCGGCGAGCGTTGAGCGGCCGGCGATTTACGGCAACTCTACGATAGGACGATGACGGTTTGATGGCAAGGCGGACCGCAACTTTCCCGGCTCCCCCCCTTTCCCTGGTCTCTCCACGCCCAGTACCCTCCTGACGCCGAGAGGATTATCCCCCGTTTCCGCGCCTGCCCCGCCCGCTTGTGGCTCCCCCGCCCGCCACGGACGGCCAGGGGGTCCGGGGGGATTATCCCCCCGGCGGGTGCAGGGCAGCGCCCTTCCGGGTCACGGGCAGCGCCCGTGCGGGTGCAGGGCAGTGCCCTGCCGGGTCACGGGCAGCGCCCTGGCCGGGCTAGCCCTTGGAGCGGCTGCCGGGGGTGGACATCATATAGATCTCGTGGGGATCGAGGATGAGCACCACCGAACCGTCGCCCATGATGGTGGCTCCGGAGATGCCGCGCATGTCGAACTCCGAGAGATACGTGCCAAGGGGCTTGATGACGATCTCCTGGCGTTCCAGGAGCCGGTCGACGATGAGCCCCAGGCGGCGTTCGTTGTCCTGGAGGATGACGATGGGCACGATCTCCTGGGTTTCCTCGGCGGGCGGCAGCTCCAGGATCTCGGCCAGCTCGACGATGCCGAGCACCTCGCCGCGAAGGGTCACGGCCTTGCGCTTGTTGACCTCGGTCATGCGCTTGACCTCGATCTTGGTGGTCTCGGAGACGGAATCCAGCGGCAAGGCGTAGGTCTGGCCGGCGACGACCACCATGAGGGCGTCGATGATGGCCAGCGTCAGCGGCAGGGCCAGGGTGAACTTGGTGCCCTTGCCCACTTCGCTGGTGACGTTGACGGTGCCCTTGAGGTTTTTGATGTTGGTGCGCACCACGTCCATGCCCACGCCCCGGCCGGAGATGTCGGTGATGGTCTCGGCCGAGGAGAAGCCGGGCATGAAGATGATGTCGATGGCGTCGCGGTCGTCGAGGGCCTTGGCTTCCTCGGGGCTCATGAGATTTTTTCGCACGGCCACTTCGCGCATCTTGGCCGGATCGATGCCCTTGCCGTCGTCTTCGATCTCGATGGCCACGGAGTTGCCGCGGTGGTAGGCGCGCAGCCACACCCGCCCCACCGGCGGCTTGCCGGCGGCGATGCGTTCGGCCTCGGTCTCGATGCCGTGGTCCACGGAATTTCGGATGAGGTGGACCAGCGGATCGCCGATGACCTCGACCACGGACTTGTCGAGTTCGGTTTCCTCGCCTTCGGTGACGAGGTTCACTTCCTTGCCGGACTTGCGCGACAGGTCGCGCACCAGGCGCGGGAAGCGGGAGAACACCGTGGACACCGGCACCATGCGCACCTTCATGATGGTGTCCTGCAAATCGTCGGAAATGCGGGCCATGGCGTAGGTGGTTTCGGTGAGCTGCTGGCCGATGTGGGCCCCTTCGGTCTTGCCCTCTTCCAGGGCGCGGGCGAGCATGGCGAACCGGTTGCGGTTGATGATGAGCTCGCCGATGAGATTCATGAGGTGGTCGAGCTTTTCGTGGTCCACGCGGATGGTGGAGGACACCTTGGGCTTGCCGGCCTCGCCCTGGGCGGCGGCCTGGGCTTCGGGCTTGGGCGCGGGCGCGGGCGCGGGTTTGGGGGCCGGCGCGGGCTTGGGCGCGGGCTTGGGCGCGGG
>JAEZMB010000290.1 GCA_023435825.1 Pseudomonadota bacterium
CCTGAGGCCCCCGGACCCCCCAAATGGGAAAAGGTTTAAGGGGGGCGGCGTGGGGGGGGGCGCCGGGTCGGCAGGGGAGAAGCTAGCCGAGGGGCGAAACGGTCAGGGTCAGGCCGCCAAGCGTCACCGTGGAGGTGAAGAACGTGGTCGTCTCGGTGGAGGGGATGCCGGCTTTGGCCGCGTCGTAGTCGGCGGCGGCGGTCAGATACAGGCCCGTGCCGTGGACGCTTAAGTAGGAGGCCGGATCGGCCAGCAGCGTGGACAGGTCGAGGCCCGAGTCGAGGCTCCCCGAGCCGTCGCTGAAGCTCACGCTCAGGCCGGCGGTCTGCGTGCCGAGCTGCGTGGAAAAATCCGAGGGTGCGACGAAATTGACGATGCGGGCGTCGGTCGCGGAGCCGGCGTCGCCGCCGGACAGGCCCATGGAGCCGAAGACCACGGCGGCGTAGCGCGTGTCGGCGTCGTCGGGGTGCGCGGCCATGTAGGCCTGGGCGGCCGCGCCCCCCAGGCTGTGGCCGGTGACGTAGACCTGGCCGATGCCGAGGTTGTCCACGGCGGCGTCAAAGGCGGCCGTCTTGGCCGAAAGCTGGTCGTAGTAGCCGACCGTGTCGAACCAGTAGGCGGCGTCGGCGCTGCCGAGATACGCCGTCAGGCCGTCCTTGGAATAATCGATGTCGTCGGTGCCGCGAAAGGCGATGACGGCCACGGTCTGATTGTTGGCTACCGTGGTCCAGGCGTCGAAGGCGGCGCTGCCAGCCTTTGACGTGCCGTTGCCGTCGCCGTCCAGGTCGAGCTGGACGTAGCCGGCCCCTTCCAGAGCGGTGATGAGCGAAGCGCTTTGGCGGTAGCTGGCCTCGGTGAGAACGGCCAGGGAGGCGTCGAGATTGGCGGCGGTCAGGCTCATGGTGGTCCGTTCCCGGCGGCTGGCGGCAACAGGCCGTTTTCGCCGGGCAATTTTGGCGCAGGCTACGCTCGGGCGGGCAGGGCGTCAACAGGGCCGAACGCCGCCCTAGGCCACCTTGACCATGGAACGCCGCATGTCCTCGGCCGAATGCATGTCCACGACCCGGCCTTCGCCGTAGCGCACCACCTCGCCGCCGAAAAAGGCCACGTCGGCCGGATCGTGGGTGACCATGACCAGCGGGATGTCCAGGCGGGAGAGTATGCCGGCCAGCTCGGCCCGCACCTTTTGGCGAAGCGGAATGTCCAGGGCCGAGAAAGGTTCGTCCAGGAGCAGGGCGTCGGGTTCGCAAACCAGCGCCCTGGCCAGGGCCACGCGCTGGCGCTGGCCGCCGGAAATCCGGGCCGGACGCAGGTCGGCGAGCCCCTCGATGCCGAAGAGGGCCAGGGTTTTCTGGACGTGCTCGGCGGCCTGGGGCGTGAGCCGGCCGGTCAGGGGCGAGAGGCCGAACGCGACGTTTTGCCGCACGGTGAGGTGGGGAAACAGGGCGTAGTCCTGGAACACATAGCCGATGCGGCGAAGCCTGGGCGGCACGAACACGCCCTGGGCGGAATCGAAAAAGCTCCGGCCGTCCACGCTGATGGAGCCGCTGTCCGGACGCAGCAGTCCGGCCAGGGCGCGCAGCGTCAGGGTCTTGCCCGAGCCCGAGGCCCCGAACAGCACGGCCCGGTTGCCGGACACGGCAAAAGCGGCGTTGAGATGGAATTCGCGGCCGCCGCTGTGGTAGGTTTTCTGGATGTCCACGACAATGCGCATGGGCGGCTCCGGCTGTGGTATGGCGGCGATCCCGGAGCCAGCCCCGGGATCGCCGAAAACGGGGCTAGGGCTTCTTGAAGCCGTACTTGGCCAGGATGGCCTGTCCCTTGGGGCCGGTGACGAAGGCGACGAAGGCGGCGGCGTCCTTCTTGTCCTTGGCGCCTTCCAGCACGGCGATGGGATAGGTGACCGGGGTTTCCACGGGCACTTCGACCACGGTCTTGACCTTGTCGCCGCCCTGCTTGGCGTCGGTGGCGTAGACAAAGCCGGCATCGACTTCGCCGCGGGTCAGGTAGTCCAGCACCTGGCGCACGGACTCGGCCAGAACGAGCTTGGCGGCGATGGCGTCCCACAGTCCGGTCTTGGACAGGGCGGCCTTGGTGTAGCGGCCAACCGGCACCGAGTCGGGGTTGCCCACGGCCACGCGCTTGACGGCCGGGGTGGTGAGGTTGGTCAGATCCTTGATCTTGGCCGGGTTGTCGGCCGGCACGGCCATGATCAGGGCGTTCTGGACGAAGTTGACCCGGGTGGGCACATCGACAAGCTTTTTCTCGACGGCCTGGTCCATGGTCTTCTGGTCGGCCGAGGCAAAGACGTCCACGGGCGCGCCCTGGGCCATCTGGGAGAGCAGTGCGCCGGAAGCGCCGAAATTAAACGTCACGTTGACGCCGGGATTTTCCTTGGCGAACACGCCCTTGATTTCATTGAAGGCGTCGGTGAGGCTGGCGGCGGCGGAGACGGTGATGTCGCCGGCGGCGGCCGGAGCGGCCAGGGAAAGGCACAGGGCCAGGGTGAGCAGCAGTTTTTTCATCATCGCAACGTCCTTCTCTCTAGGCTTTCGGTTTGACGATTCGGGCGACGAACACGAGAAGCGCCACGCAGGCCACGGAAATGAGCAGCACCAGCTCGTTGGCCAGGGCGTCGTTGCCGGCCTGGGTGGCGCTGTAGACGGCCAGGGACAGGGTCTGCGTCTTGCCCGGCAGGTTGCCGGCCACCATGAGGGTGGCGCCGAACTCGCCCATGGCCCGGGCCAGGGCCAGCACCACGCCGGCCACGACCCCGCGAAGGGCCAGGGGAAACGAGACCCGCAAAAAGATGGCCGTCTCCGAAGCGCCAAGAGTCCGGGCAGCGTTTTCCAGATTGCCGTCCACGCCCTCGAAGGCCGCCCTGGCCGAACGGTACACCAGGGGAAAGGCCACCACCGCCGCCGCCACCACAGCTCCCTCCCAGGTGAACATGATGGTCACCCCGAAGGCGTCCCACAGCCAGGAGCCGATGATCCCGCGCCGGCCGAGCACCACGATGATGTAGTAGCCAAGAACCGTGGGCGGCAGCACCATGGGCAGGGTCAGCACGGCGTCGACGACGTCGCGGCCGGGGAAATCGCGCACCTGGGCCAGGCGGGCCAGGCAGACCGCCGGCAGGCTGGCCAGGGCCGTGGCCAGGGTGGCCACCTTGAAGGTGAGGAGCAGAGGCGGCAGGACGCTGGCGTCAAGCATGAAAAGGCGTCTCCCGTGTCAGTTGCCGCTGCGCCGCGACAAGACAAGAACCATTCATGGCGCGGCGGACAATAATCATGGCAGCATACATGTATTTTTTGTAAGAAGTACAGAATGTCACGGCAAATAGAAAAGGGGTGTCCCTTTGCCCTGTCGACAAGGCGTCGTTGCGTCACGCTTGGTGGAGAAGCGTGAGAGTCACTTGTTTTACTATTGCCGTGTCAGTTGTCTTGCTGACGCTTGCCGCGTCGGCGGTCACGTTGGTCGTCGTGCTCCACGGGACAGGGAACCGGCGCGGGCTCTTTGCGAAGAAGCCTCTCAAGCAGGGCTTCGATAAGGGGCACAAGCATGGCGGCCTCCTGGGTTCATACTCAAACTAGCAAACTTGATGCCATGGCGGGAACCCCGGCAATGCCCGAAAGTATAAGGCTTTGACCGGCAAAGGGAAGCCTTTCCGCCAAAAACGGCGGTTTCCTCCGACAGTTTTGTCGATTGTCGCCTTGTCGTGCCGGGCGGCTTCACGGCGGTTGTGGTCGGGCCGGACGTTGTGGCAAAAGGGGCCTTCGCGCCCGCCTTGTTCTTTTCGGGCGCTGGAGCAACCCCATGAGCGCAACGACCCCGTCCGAAGTCACCTTGCTGGAGCGCCGCCGCATCGAGGCGGCCATGCTGGCCGACGTCTACGCCGTCCTGGTCGAGCGTCTGGGCCGCGAACCCGCCCTGGCCGTCATCGAGGACACCGTGGCCCGCGCCGCCAAGGCCGCCGGCCAGGCCTTCGCCGCCCAGGCCCCTGGCGGGCCGAGCCTTGCCCATTTCGCCACGGTTTCGGCCCTCTGGCAACGCGGCGGGGCGCTTGAGATCGCCAACGAGCAGCGCGAACCCGGCCGCGTGTCCTTCGACGTCACGCGTTGCCGCTACGCCGAAAGCTACCGGGAAATGGGCCTGCCCGAGGAATTGGCCGTTCGCGTGTCGTGTCTGCGCGACGCCGCCTTTGCCGCCGGCTACAGCCCCTGCCTGACCCTGGAACGCCCGGCGACCATCGCCTCGGGCGCGGAAAAATGTCCTTTCACCTTCACCTGGAATGACGCATGAGCATACGCCGCACCACCGTCAAGGCCGCCCTGGAAAGCCCGTCCCCCTGTCCCGAGATCCGCGTCATGGGTTGGGTGCGCACCCGCCGCGACGCCAAGGGCTTTTCCTTTCTCGAATTAAACGACGGTTCCTGCCTGGGCAACCTGCAGGTCATCATCGACGACACGGCCGAGGGCGCGGACCTGGTCAAGTCGCTGGGCGTCGGCGCGTCGGTGGCCGTCACGGGCGAACTGGTGGCCTCGCCGGGCAAGGGCCAGCGCTACGAAGTCCGGGCCGTTGCGGTTTCGCTCCTCGGGGCCGCCGACCCGGAAACCTATCCGCTCCAGAAAAAACGCCATTCCGACGAGTTCTTGCGCACCATCGCCCACCTGCGTCCGCGCACCAACAAATACGGCGCGATGCTGCGCATCCGCTCGGCCCTGGCCCACGGCATCCACGACTATTTCGCCAAGGAGGGCTTCGCCCTGGTCCACACCCCGGTCATCACCGGTTCGGACTGCGAAGGAGCCGGCGAGATGTTCCGGGTGACCACCCTGGGTCCCGAAGCGGCCGCGTTGCCCCCGGCCGAGCGCATCAGCCAGGACTTTTTCGGCAAGGAAGCCATGCTGACCGTCTCGGGCCAGCTCTCGGCCGAACCGTTGGCCTGCGCCTTGGGCCGGGTCTACACTTTCGGGCCGACCTTTCGGGCCGAACACTCCGACACTTCGCGCCATGCCGCCGAGTTCTGGATGCTCGAACCCGAGATTGCCTTCGCCGATCTTGAAGACAACATGGACCTGGCCGAATCCCTGGTCACCCATCTGGTGCGGCTGGTGCTGGCCGAATGCGCCGAGGACTTCGGGCTTTTTGCCAAGTTCGTGGACCCGACCCTGCCCGCCACCCTGGAAAACCTGCTGGCCGCCCCCTTCGTGCGCCTGCCCTACGCCGAAGCCGTGGACATCCTGACCTCCTGCAAGAAGGCCTTCCAATACCCGGTGGCTTTCGGGTCCGACCTGCAAAGCGAACACGAGCGCTACCTGGCCGAAGAGCACTTCAAGCGCCCGGTCATCGTGTACGACTATCCCAAGGACATCAAAGCCTTCTACATGCGCCAAAACAACGACGGCAAGACCGTCGGGGCCATGGACGTGCTCGTGCCGGGAATTGGCGAACTGGTCGGCGGCAGCGCCCGCGAGGAGCGCCTGGACCGGCTGGAAGCGCGCATCGCGGAGTTGGGCCTGCCTCTTGAAGCCTACTGGTGGTACCTCGACACCCGGCGCTTCGGCACGGTTCCCCATGCCGGCTTCGGCCTCGGGTTCGAGCGGCTGGTCATGCTCGTCACCGGCGTCACCAACATCCGCGACGTCATGGCCTTCCCGCGCACCTGGCGGCATCTGGAGTTCTAGGCTTGCGCCCTTGATCGAGGAAGTTGCGAGCAGCTTTTCACCTTCGGGCGATCTTGGTTCACGCGGTTGTGTCTGCTTTTTTTGAAGGCACGCAGCGGCTGGCCGGCGGACAGCCGGCCGGCGCGCGGACGTGACGGCGCGGAGCAAGACGCCCGAGATAGCCGAGCGACAATGCTGTCCCGGGCGCGAACCACGGCGGCCCATCTTTCCGACGAGGAAGGATGGGCCGTTTTTTGGCGGCAAGGGATGGTGATGGCTCCGCGCGCCGTCACGGGGCCGGACGGGGCCGGACGGGGTCGGACGGGGTCGGCCGGGGGGAAGCGGCGCAGGCTTGGCCGAGAGCATGGCGGTTGTCGTTGGTCGGGCCACGAAAGCAAGACCTGTCGGATTGACCGTGTTGCGGTGATCCGACTTTTTCATTATGATATAATTTAGAGAGGTTCCGTCATGCCGTTCGGGGCGGAACGGATTGCGGGTCGAATGGACCGAAATGACGCCATCGGGAGCGACGAATGGATACGGTCGAGTTTTCCCTTGTCGTGCCCTGCTATAATGAAGAAGATGTTTTGCCGCTTTTTCAGGCGGAAGTTGTTCCGGCTCTTGATGCGGCCTTGGGCGCGGATTGGGAGATCATTTTTGTTGACGACGGCAGCCGCGACCGTTCGCGCCAGCTGATTCTTGGTTTGCACCTGCAGGACCCGCGCATCAAAGGCGTGTTTCTGAGCCGCAATTTCGGCCATCAGGCGGCTGTGGACACCGGGCTCTGCCATGCCAAGGGCCGTTTCGTCGGCGTGATGGATTGCGATCTGCAAGACCCTGTCCAGGTCTTGTTGGCCATGTACGCCAAATGCCAATCCGGGGTGGATGTCTGTTACGGCGTGCGGGCCAGACGCGATTCCCCCTGGCTGCTCAAGTTTTTCTATTCCTTTTTTTACCTGATCATGCACAAGGTGGCCACCCACGATTGGCCCCGCGACGCCGGCGACTTCTGCGTCATCTCGCGCAAGGCCCTCGATGCTGTCCTGGCCTTGCCGGAAAATTCCCGGATGTTTCGCGGACTGCGTTCCTGGGTCGGTTTCACGCAGTTGGGATTTCCCTATGATCGCCCCACGCGGCGATCCGGGAAAAGCAAGTACAACCTGCGAAAGCTCGTTGATCTGGCCCTGCTCGGATTTGTCGGCTTCACCGACTTCCCGCTGCGATTTATCGGCGTGTTTGGCTTTGGCGTGGGGCTGTTTGCCTGCCTGCTCATGTGTTTCGTGGTGCTCAACCGGTTTTTTCCCCAGTTTTCCCTGTTCGGCTACTGGGTCGGCGTCAGTCCCGTGGCCACGACCATCCTGGTCATTTTCCTCTTTTTCATGAGCATTCTCTTCGTTTTTCTCGGCGTCATCGGCGAATACATCCGGGTGCTGCTGCAGGAAGTGAAAGGCAGGCCCTTTGCCGTTGTGGACAGGACGGTGGGCGATGTCGCCCAGCCGGATGCGCCGGCCAGAAACTGGAGAAGGGGGTAAGCGGCTACAATGCGAAACGTCGTTCATCTGTCCGAGGCCTTGCCTGTCAACATGACGGACTATTGGCATGATATCGCCAGCCTGGAGCATTTCTGGGTGCGTCGCCGCCTGGAAGTCCTTCGCGTCCTGGCCGGCCAGGCGGCCCGGGACATGGCTCCGGCGGCCGACGTCGGTTGCGGCCGGGGGCTTTTGCAAAGCCAGTTGGAACAGGCGTACGGTCTGGCCGCGGACGGGTTCGATCTCGACGAAAACGCCTTGTCCCACAACGTGAGCACGTCGTGCGGCCTTTATGTCTACAATATCCATGACCGGTTGCCCGAGCTGGCCGGGAAGTACAAGACGATCTTCCTCTTTGACGTGCTTGAGCATGTCGCGGACGAAATGGGTTTTCTCGAATCCGTCTTGCACCACCTGCAACCCGGCGGCCTGCTCTATGTCAACCTGCCGGCCTACCAGCATCTCTTTTCCGCCTACGACACCATGGCCGGGCACTTGCGGCGCTACACCCTGGCCCAGGCCGAGGACCTAGGCCGCAGGGCCGGCCTGCGTCTGGTCGCCTCCACCTATTGGGGCGCGCCGTATTATCCACTGCTGGTCGTGCGCAAGTTTCTGCTGCGGCTCAAGAAAACGGAAAGCGACATTGTCGCCACGGGTTTTGACGCCAAAAGCGACATGCTCAACACCGCGCTCGGCCACCTCGGCCGGCTGGAACCGCTGCCCCAACGCCTGTTTGGCACTTCCGTCATGCTGGCCTGGCAAAAAGCGGGGTAACCCGGCCCTTGGCCGGTGGTCTCGCGGGATGCCCGGCCGGCAGCGTCCGGCTTGGCGATGCAATCCCGCCATGTCACGGCGGCAGGGGATAAGGAGATCTGGCAGCCTGTTTTGCCGTGTGCCCGGATCTTTTCCGTAGCCCACATGTCGTGACGCTCGACAGCGTGCCGCTCGTGTGCTTTCGGCGCGTGCCCGGATTTTTTCCGCGAGCCTGGCCGGGGGATGGCCTGGTCCAACGTGCGGCGTCGGGCCGGGCCGGCTTCTTGGCGTTATAACGCCGGGTCGCAGACCGTTTCCAGGCACTGCTCGGCCATGGGCAGGCGCACATGGAAGGCGCTGCCTTCCCCGAGCCGCGACTCGGCCCAGATGCGGCCGCCGTAGTGGCGCACGATCTGGCGGCAGATGGCCAGGCCCAGGCCCGTGCCCTTGATGGTCGGGCTGACAATGGTGTCGCCGCGCCCCACTTGATGAAACCGGTCGAAAATCGATTCGAGCTGATCGGCCGGAATGCCCACGCCCTGGTCGCGCACGGTCATGAGCACGGCCTCGGTTTCGGCCCGCACCTCCAGCACGACCTCGCCTTGTTCGGTAAATTTCACGGCGTTTTGCAGCAGGTTGGCGATGACCTGCACGAGCTGGTCAGGGTCCATGAGGAGCGGTGGAGCCGAGTCGTCGGCGAGGAAACGGAAGCGGATTTCCGGACGCTGGGCCAGCAGGCCTTCGATGGACTGCACGGCCCCACGCAGCACGGCCACCGGATCGATGCACTGGTCGCGCCACTGCATGTTGCCGGATTCGATGCGGTTGAGGTCGAGGACGTCGTTGATCAGGCGCGTGAGGCGTTCGGCCTCGCCGTAGACCACGCCGAGGTTGTGGGCGATGCGCTTGGCCCGGGCGGCCAGGGCCGGCTTGTCGCCGGCAAGCGGGCTGAAATGTTCGCCAAATTCCCGGCCGATGAGCTTGGCAAATCCCAGGATCGAGGTCAGGGGCGTGCGCAGTTCGTGGGACACGGTGGAGAGAAAGGCTGACTTGAGCCGGTCGAGTTCGCTTAAGCGGATGTTGGCTTCGGCCAGTTCCATGGCTTGTTCGCGCAGTTCCCGGGTGCGTTCTTCCACTTCGTCTTCCAGGCGCTGCCGGTGGGCCCGCAATTCCGCCTCCACGGCCTTGACCGCGCTCAAATCCGAGAACATCCCGAGGGATCCGGCAAAGTTGCCGTGTTCGTCCAGCAGGGGGCTGGCGGAGATGAGCACCCACAGCATCGTGCCGTCGCGGCGCTCGATGCACTGCTCGAACACGTCGCTGAAGCCCTGTCGACGGCGTTGTTGTTGCCCAGCGGCTCGTTGCCGGCTTTCCGGGGGCAGGAATTCGGCCAGGTTGCGGCCCAACAGCTCCTGGGGCGCATACCCCAGCATGTCGGCCATGCGCTTGTTGACGAAGCTCGTGTCGTAGTTCGCATCGTAGACCCAGACCCCTTCGTGGGCCGTTTCCACGATGCCCCGGAACATGGCTTCGCTCTGGCGCAGCGCCGCCTCGCGGCGTTCACGGTCAGTGACGTCGCGAATGGCTTCTATGGCGCCGTTGATCTGGCCGAATTCGTCGTAGAGGGCCACGGCCTTGGCCCAGACATGGCGTTCGCCGCCGGGCATGGCGGTCAGGTTGACCTCGGCGATGATCTCGCCTGGGGCCATGTCGGCGACCTGATAGCGCGGGTCGGGCGATGAAACGGCCCCCCGGGCATAGTCCAGGAGCAGCGGGGTGGGTTGGCCGTAAAAGGCCGCGCCGTAGGCGAAGTCGCCCTTGCCCAGCATGTCGGCGGCCGGGATGCCGGTCAAGCGTTCCAAGGCCTTGTTCCAGAAGGTGACCCGGCCGTCTCGGTCCACGGCAAAGGCGGGGTCGGGCAGAAACTCGATGATTTCCGAGAGGCTGCGATCCCGGGCCTTGATGCTGGCCTGGGCCTGGCGCAGTTCGTCGATGCGCTGGGCCTGCTCGAAATTGGCCACGGCCAGGGTGGAGAGGTGATTGGCGAAATGGTGCAGGGCCTGGCAGATTTTTTCAAATCGGGCCAGGGGGATACGTGGCACTTGGGCCAGGGCGTCCCGGAAAGCCGCTTCGTCGGCCCCGATTTCCCGGGCATAGGCGACCATGGCTTCGAGGTCGGCCTCTTCGTCCAGGACCTGGCCCACCATCCAGTTGGCGATGTGGCGGTCGCCGACACGAATGGCCGTGCCGCCGTCGAAAAGACCGCCGCTCAGACAGCGTCGCACCATGGGGCCGTCCGGCATCCCCTGGCCCAGGCAGACGTCGGACCGGATGCAGTTGGCCAGGCCCTTGGGCGTGCCGCGAATGATCGTGGCGCACAGGGTGGTGAAATTGCTCGGCCGGGTGAGCGGCCGGCCCTGGGGATCGGTTATCAGCGAGGCCACGCCCGAAGCGGCGGCAAAAGCGTCCTGAATGCGCTGGATTTCCTCAAGGTGGAACAGATCCTCGAATCGAAGCCGGGTCGAATCCACGGACAAAGTGTCCCCATGGCGCGGCTGGTCGCAAACGTCCTGTGTTTGCGGGGCGTCACATACGGAAGGCTGATCCTGGGACATAGTGACTCGCTTCGTTTCGGAACCACAAAAGCGTAACAACAATACCGCATACGATGGGTTTTAGACAACGGCTAATTTCTCTCGACAACGCGCCGCTGCTGTCCTGTCGCCACGGCTTTGGCAGGATGTTTCGGCAGGCCTGCGGCGGGCTGGGAGACGGGCGACCGCGCCGTACATTCCATTTGCCAGGTGTTGCCCATGCCATGGCGGGTAAAAGGCCCCGGCCGGAGCACTTCCGGCCGGGGCCTTTTGGCGGCGAGGGACGCAAACGTGGTCAGGCGGCGTGCACCAGACGCTGCATGGCCCTGGCCAGGGCCGGCTCCAGGGGGGCGATGGTGGTCGGCGCGCCCGGCGCGTCCTCGTACATCTTCCAATAGTCCTCGAAGGCTTGGTCGATGGTGCGCTTCTCGGCGTAGTCCCGACCGGCCCGGCCCATGGCCCGCATGAGTTCGGGGTCGGCCAGCAAGCCGGCCATGGCCGCGTGGAGGGCGTCGGCGTCGCCGGCCGGGACCACCACGCCCGTTTCGCCGGGCACGATGTTTTCCATGGGTCCGCCCTGGTTGGTGACGATGATGGGCAGGCCCGAGGCCTGGGCCTCCAGGACCACGTTGCCGAAGGTGTCGGTGGCGCTGGGGAAGACGAACAGGTCGCAGGCGGCGAAAAGCCCGGCCAGCTCCTCGCCCTCGCGGTAGCCGGTGAAGACCGTGGGCGTGCCGGAAAGCAGCGCGCGCAGCTCGTCGAGGTAGGGGCCGTCGCCCACGATGCACAGGGTCGCCTCGGGATGCTGGCCCACGAGCCGGCGGAAGGCCGCGGCCAGCAGATGCAGGTCCTTTTCCCGGGAAACCCGTCCGGCGTAGAGCAGGCGCGGGCCGTGGCCCAGGCCGAAGCGCGCCGCGAGATCCTCGTCGCGCTTGGCCGGATCGAAGCGGACCACGTCCACGCCGCGCGGGAAAAGCCGCAGCTTGGCCGGGTCCAGCCCCTTTTCGGCCAGCTCCCGGCCGGTTTCCTTGGAAGGCACGTACACCAGGTCCATCTGGTTGTAATACCAGATGATGCACTTCCAGGTGAGGTCTTCCATGGCCTCGTCGCCGGTGAGGATCTGGGCGTATTGGGGCAGGGCCGTGTGGTAGGTGCCGTAGATGGGCAGGCGCAGGGTCTTGGCGATGCACAGGGCGGCCAGGCCGATGGGGCCGGGGGTGGCCGAATGGATGCGGGTGAAGTTGCCGGCGTAGACGGAGTGGAGCATTTCCAGCAGGGGGGGGTAGTAGAGCTTCTGGTCGGGATACTCGGCCAGGCTGTAGACGCCGATGGGCGTGAACTGCTGCACGCCGGGCTCGAAGACACGCGGGCCGTGGTCGCAGGTGTAGATGCTTAAGGATTTTCCGGTTTTTATGGCCAGCTCGGCCTGCTGGCGCAGGGTGCCGGACACGCCGTTTATTTCGTGGAAGGTGTCGGTGAAGTGGGCCACGCGCACGGCGGCGTCCTTGCCGTTTTGGCCGGTGAGCGCCAGCCTGGCCTGGCTGCTGAACTGCCGGTCCTTGGTGAAGATGGAATAGGCCAGGAAGTAGGGGGCGAGCATGGTGTAGAGCGCCCCCGCCGAACCCAGGGCCCCGAAGATGTCGAAGACGTTGGCCCCGCTGACGTGATCGAGCAACGAGCCGGCGAAATGGGCGGCCACCCGGTTGGTGGCCCGGTTGACGAAGGAGAACCAGCCGTTTTCCAGGCTGTCGTTGCCAAGGACCCCGGCCCTGGCGAACTCCATCAGCGCCGGGTCGGAGTGGATGAGCGATTCGGTTTCGGTGCGGATCAGTTCCCGAAGCGGGGTGCTGGCGCTCTTGCGGCGGCGGGTCAGGCCCCGCGCCAGACGGCTTTTGAGGCGAAAGGCCAGCCCCGCGGCTTCCTGTTCCCCGGGTTCCAGGAAACGGTCCACGACCTTGAGGGTCACGTCCTTGTCCAGGAAACGGTCGATGCCGAAGCGGTGTTTATAATACTGGTAAGCGATGCTGTAGAGGTTGCGGGCCATGGTGCGCGGGGTGCTCGACGCGCCCCGGGCGACGGAGGCCCCGTTTTCCAGGCCGTCGAGGAATTCGGCCAGATTCCCGGCGCCGTCCACCTCGGTGTAGGTGGAGGCGATGGTGAGCGCGCTGTGGTCGTCGGAACCGCCGATCAGGTTCTTGCGCCAGGGCTGGGCATAGCCGGGGTCGATGCCGTGCTTGTCGGCCAACCGCCAGATGGTCTCGGCGTCGAGGTTGGGGATGATGTCGCGCAGGCAGTCGTTTTGCCAGGCGTCGCGCGCGCCGTTGATCTCGAAATTGCGAAACAGCAGCAGGAGCTTTTCGAAATTGGCCACGGTCATGCGGTCGTTGACCCCGAAAAGCGGGTGGGCCACGGCGTGGTGGATGCCTTCCTGGCGCAGGTAATCGACCAGCTCGTGGATGTTCTCGCGCAGGCGCTGTATCTCCCGGTGCATGGCCTCGGTGATGTCGAAGACCAGCACATGGACCTTGCAGCGGTCGTCCGGGAAATACGAGGTCACTTCCTCGCTGACGAAGGTTCCGGGCAGATGGGCGATGGACAGCGCCCCCTCGATGCGGTTGTGGTCGGAGATGGTCACAAGCCCCATGCCCTTGCGCCGGGCTTCCTCGTAGATACGCATCGGTTCGGTGAAGCTCTCGGGACAGTTGAGCTTTTGCAGCACCCACTGGGACGGGCGGGTGGAGAATTTGGAGTGCACGTGCAGGTCGATTTTCATGACGGCTCCTTGGGGCACGGGGCAACGCCGGCTCGCGTCGCCGTTTGCGGCTTGTAGCGCCGGCCGCGTGGCGGTCGGATTGCGGTTGGCCGCAGTTTTGTTGACGCCGCCCGGGGTATTGTCACGGAAATGTCGCTTGTCGCCGTTGTCGCCCTGTCCCATGGTGCGTTTATGGAACCACGGCGGGAAACGCCTGGAATAGGCGAAGCCGAACGGCGCGATTTCGTGCGCCAGGGCCGCGAGGTGCTGTTGTCCCTGGGACAGCGGGAGCTGGCCCGTCGCTATGGTCTGCTCGCTGCCGGGGCTTCCTCACGGGAGGAACTGGCGGAGTTGCTCCTGTCGATGCTTCAGGCCCGCCACGCCGGATAAGCGGCCCTGTGCCGTCCCGACCCCGACCAGGGAAAATCCCATGGAATGGAACAACGACCATCCGCCCTACGTCAAAGGGGCGTTGCGCGCCCGTCCTGGCCCATCGGGGTCCGGTCGGGACGACGGGCCGGGCATGTGCGACGGCCTGGAGGCCGCTGACGGGGAAATGGGCGTGGTGACGGCGGCAATCGCCGATTTCGCCAGCCTCCTGCCCGAGATTGATCTGGAGACCGGCTACGAGGTCCTGCGCCAGTTGGTCGAAGCCGTCCGGGATGGCTTTGCCCGCCATTTCCCGGGCTGTCGGGCGCTGCGGTTTCAGGAAACCGGGGTCGCCTCCCAGGCTTGCGTTTTCGCCCTGGGGCCAGGCTGCCGCGAACCCGGTGCGGTTTTGGGTTATTTCGCCGCATTCCGGGCCGCCCTGGCCGGGCCGTTGTCCGAGCGTTTCAGCCGCCTGGCCGGCCGGCCCCTTGTGGTGGAGGTCGGCTATGCCCGCCTGGACGCCGCCGCCGGAGCCGGGCCGCGCCAGCTGTTGCGGGCCTTGTGCCAGGCCCAGTGCCTGGGCAAGCACGGCTTTGATGACGAACGCCGCCGCCTGCATCAGGCCTTCGAGCGCCTCATTGCCGCACGGGAGTGCGACGTGCGCTACCAGCCCCTGGTCGATCTGGCCGGCGGCGGCGTGCTGGGCTGGGAAGCCTCCATCCGGGGCGAAGCAGGCGGCCCTTTTGCCGCCGTCGGCCAACTCTGGGACTTTGCCGCCAAATGCGGCGAGGAAGCGGCCCTGGATCGGCTCTTCCGGGAGCTGGCCCTGTCCCGCCTGGGGCCCCTGGACGGACGGCGAAAGCTCTTTTTGCCTATCCGCCACGCCAGCCTCGACGACCCGGCCTTTGCCGCGCCGAGGCTCGCCGCCGATCTGGAGCGCCAGGGGTTGTCTCCGGCCGACGTGGTGCTGTGCGTTTCCGAGAAAAATGTCCCGGGCGACCTGTCCTGCCTGTTCGAACGCCTGGAACCCCACCGGGCCGCCGGTTTTGCCCTGGCCGCCGACGACGTGGGCGGCGGGGCCTCCAATTTGTTGCTGCTTTCCCGTGCCCGGCCCGACTGGATCAAGACTTGTCCGGAGTTGGCCGAGGCCGTGGAGGCCAATCCCTTCAAACGGGTGATGCTCGAAACCCTGGCGCTTTTATCGGAAAAGATCGGCGCGCATCTGGCCGTGGCCGGCATCGCCTCGGAGCTGGCCCTGTCCACGGTGGCCTCCATGGGCGTCCATGCCGCCCTGGGGACGCATTTCGGGGAGCCGGCCTGTCCCAAGCCCCAGCATGTGGCTGCGCTGCCGCCCAGGGCGAACTTCGACATCCTGGGCGGCGGCGGCTGGCAGTCCTCGGCCCCCATCGGCAACCTGGCCGAGGCTTGCTTCACCGTGTCCGAGGACACCACCGTGGACGAGGTGCGCGCACTGTTGGCCGACCGGCCGCCCATGACCAACGTGGTGGTGGCCGCCGCCGGCCGGCCGGTGGGCATCCTCATGAACTACCATCTGGATCGCCGGCTCAGCTCCCGTTACGGCAATTCCCTTTTCGGTCACAAATCCGTCACCCGCATCATGAACCCCAAGCCCCTTGTCGCCGAGGCCGCCCAAGCCGTGGAGGCCGTGGCCCGGCAGGCCATGAACCGCGACCCGGCCATGGTCTATGACGATATCGTGGTGGTGGACGGGGCCGGGCTTTTAGTCGGCACGGTTTCGGTGCAAAAGATGCTCGATTCCCTGGCCCAGGTGCAGGTGGAGCTGGCCAAGGGGCTTAATCCCTTGACCGGGCTGCCCGGCAACATGGCCATCGAGCTGGAAGTGGGGCGTCGGGCCAAGGCCGGCGGGCCGGCCAGCTGCGTCTACGTCGATCTCGACAATTTCAAGGTCTACAACGACGCCTACGGCTTTTCCAACGGCGACAAGGTGATCCTGCTCACGGCCCGGGTGCTGGCCGAGGCCCTGCGCGGCCGGCCGGACTGCTTTCTGGGCCACGTGGGCGGCGACGATTTCGTCTGCATCACCCCGCGCGAAGAGGCCGAAGGCCTGTGTCGGCGGGCCATCGAGGCCTTTGCCGGGGCCATCGGCGATCACTACAGCCCCGAGGATCGCCGGCGCGGAGCCATCGCCGGCAAGTCCCGCGACGGCGCGCCCGGGATGTTCCCCCTGGTGTCGCTGTCCATGGGCATCGTGGACTGCGCTTTCGAGGCCCCTTTCAGCGCCGAGGAGTTCAGCCAGCGGGTGGCGGAGGTCAAGAAATTCGCCAAGACCCGGGCCGGCAACTCCTACGTGCGCGACCGGCGCGCCCCTCTGGGCGCGCGGGTTTGAGCCGTTGCATCACAGGCGGCGTTTGTCACCGGTTTGCCATAAAGCCATGGCCTGTTCGTCATGGGCGGCGGGCATACCGGGGCAGGCCGGACGTCATCGCGCTTCGGCCGGCACAAACGCCCAAGGACGGCTCGCCCCATGCAGCACAGCGTCAAAATGGCCGCAGTGGATCTCGACTTCTACTACGGCCGGTTCAAGGCTCTTGAGAGCATCAATCTGGAAATCCCCGAGCGTCGGGTCACGGCGCTCATTGGCCCGTCCGGCTGCGGCAAGTCGACCTTTCTGCGGTGCTTAAACCGCATGAACGACCTCATCGCCGGCACCCGCACCGAAGGCGCGGTGCTCCTCGACGGGGTCAAGGTCAACGTGCCCAGCCTGGACGTGGTGGAACTGCGGCGCAAGGTGGGCATGGTCTTCCAAAAGCCCAACCCCTTCCCCAAGACCATTTTCGAAAACGTGGCCTATGGCCTTCGCGTCGGCGGCGTCACCGATCGCAACTACATTTCGAGCCAGGTGGAAAAGAGTCTGGTCGCGGCCGGGCTTTTCGCCGAAGTCAAGGATCGGCTCCACGATTCGGCCCTGGGTCTTTCCGGCGGCCAGCAGCAGCGGCTGTGCATCGCCCGGGCCGTGGCCCTGGAGCCGGAAGTGCTGCTTATGGACGAGCCGGCCTCGGCCCTGGACCCCATCGCCACCCAGAAGATCGAGGAGCTCATCGCCGAGCTCAAGCGCAACTACACCATCGCCATCGTCACCCACAGCATGCAGCAGGCGGCCCGGGTCTCGGACCTCACCGCCTTTTTCTACATGGGCAAGCTCGTGGAAGTCGGCCCCACCGAAGCCATCTTCACCCGTCCGGCCAACCAGCAGACCGAAGACTACGTGACCGGCCGTTTCGGCTGATGCCAAAGGCGCGCCAAGGGTCGTCCCGCCAGAACCAACGCCAAGCCTTCGGGAGCCATTCCATGGAAAGCAGAGCCCATTTTCACGCCGAACTCGATGCCCTGAAGGGCCGCGTCATCGCTTTGTCCGTGCTGGTGGAAACAGCCCGCCAGGGGGCCGTGGCCGCCTACCGCCAAAACGACCAGACCCTGGCCCGCCAGATCATCGAAAGCGACAAGGCCATCAACCAGCAGGCCTGCGACATCGACGAGGCCTGCCTCAAGCTGCTGGCCCTGGAGCAGCCCGTGGCCCTGGACCTGCGCCGCATCGTCGGCTACGCCCGGGCCGTCATCAACCTCGAACGCCTGGGCGACGAAGCCGTCAACATCGCCGAGGGCGCGCTGGCCGGGGCCGGGCTGCCGGGCGAGTGCGACGGCGCGCTCATGGAGCTTTCCGACCATGTGGCCGGCATGTTGACCCTGGCCTCGCGATCGTTTGTCGAGGACGACGTGGACGCGGCCATGGACGTCTGCCGTCTGGACGAGCGGGCCAGGGAATTGGCCGTGGCCGCCATGCGCTGCATTACCGAGGCGCTCTCGCGCTGCCAGGCCGCGCCCGAGGACGGGGTGCGGGCCATCCTCGCCTGTCGCAGCTTCGAGCGTATGGCCGGGCACGCCGCCAACCTTGGCGAGATCCTGGTCTTTATCGTCAAAGGCGTCATCCTGAGCCAGAAATGCCAGCCCCGCTAGGCTCGGCCCGCATCTTGGAGCCGTTGCCCATGACGGCCGCCTGCGCCGACGTCATCGACGCCTGCCGCGTTCCCGTGCCCTATGTCGTGGACGTCATGCCGGGCGGGACGCGGCTTCGCCTCTGCACCAACAACCTGGCCCTGGCTCAAGCCCTGGGCCGCCATTTCGCGGCGTTTCCGGCCGACGGCGGTCAGCCCGACCTGGTTGTTCAGGCCGTGGACGGCCCCAGCCCAGAGCTTGACTTGGCCTTTGTCCCCCATGAGTCCGAGGGCGGCAAGGAAGAGTACGCCGACCTGCCCGACGGCCGCCTGGTGCGCAAACGCCGTACCGGGCTGCTGCTCGTCTTCGGTTCGGCCGGCAACTGGATTTTCGGCCCCTGCGCCGCCCGGCCCGAGCAAGTGGTCAACGCCGTCAACGCCCGGCTGGCCGACCGGGAACTGCGCCGTGGCGCGGCGCTGCTCCACGCCGCCGCCGTGGCCCGGGGAGAGGCCGCCCTGGCCCTGGCCGGGCTGGCCGGCGCGGGCAAGACCACCCTGGCCCTGGAACTGGTGCGGCGCGGCGCGGATTTCGTCACCAACGACCGGCTGTTCGTGACCACCGGTCCCGACGGCTTCGGCTGCTGCGGCGTTGCCCGTCCGCCCCGGGTCAACCCCGGGACGATCCTGGTCAACGACCGACTGCACGGGCTGCTTGACCCGGCCGAGCGGGCCGCATATGCCGCCTTGCCGCCGGATGCGCTGTGGGGGCTGGAGCGCAAATACGACGCGCCCATCGAGACGTGCTTCGGGCCGGGGCGGGTGCGCCTTCGGGCCGGGCTTCGCGCCCTGGCCGTGCTGTGCTGGAAACGCGGCGGCGGCCCCGTGGACGCGCGCTGGACCACCTTGTCCGCCTCGCCTGAATTGGTTCCGGCCATCGCCAAGGACCTGGGCGTGCTGTTTCTGGCCGGCCCGCGCCCGGCCGACCGGAACGCCTATCTCGCCGCCCTGGGCGCATTGCCGGTATTGGCGCTCTCCGGCGGGGTGGACTTTTCCTTGGCGGCCGAATTGTGCCAAGGTGTCCTCTGTCGCGCCAACGGATGTCGCCCATGACGACACTTATTGCGCCAAGCCTTGATGTGTTTGAGGAAACCGACGTGCCAAACGCCAAGCCCTCGCCCCGGGCTCGCATTGCCCGCACCGTGCGCCTGCCCGACCCGTCCCGGGCGGCGCTTTTCCGCCGCGCCCCGGAACTGGGGCCGCGCGTGCTCTTTTTCAGCGGCGGCACGGCGCTTCGCGACCTCAGCACCACACTTATTGAATACACCGCCAATTCCATCCACTTGATTACGCCCTTTGATTCCGGCGGTTCCTCGGCCGTGCTGCGCAAAGCCTTCGGCATGCCGGCCGTGGGCGATCTGCGAAACCGCATCATGGCCCTGGCCGACCGCAGCATCACCGGCAATCCGGCCGTGTTCGAGCTTTTTGCCCATCGCCTGCCCAAGGACGCGCCCCAGGACGAACTGGCGGCCAAACTCGTGCGGATCATGAACGGCGAAGACCCGCTCATCCGCCGGGTGCCCGATCCCCTGCGCAAGATCATCCGCACCCATCTGCGCTTTTTCAACGAACGCCGGCCCAAGGATTTCGACCTGCGCGGGGCCAGCATCGGCAACTGCATCCTGGCCGGCGGCTATTTCAACTACAACCGGATGCTCGACCCGGTTATCTACCTCTTCATGCAGCTGGTCGAGGCTCGGGGCGTGGTGCGGCCCATCGTCAACGCCGACCTGCATCTGGCCTGCCGTCTGGCCGACGGCCGGGTGCTCATTGGCCAGCACAACATGACCGGCAAGGAAGCCGCGCCCATCGACGCGCCTATCGAGTCCCTGTGGCTGACGGCCAGCCTCGATGACCCGACGCCGGCCAGCGTGCGCATCCGCGACAAGACCGACAAGCTCATCCGTCAGGCCGAGGTCATCTGCTTTCCCTACGGCAGCTTCTATTCGAGCCTCATGGCCAACCTGCTCCCCCAAGGCGTGGGCGACGCCGTGGCCGCCGCCGACTGCCCCAAGGTCTACATCCCCAATCTCGGTCATGATCCCGAACAGCAGGGCCTGACCGTGGCCGACCAGACGCGCCGGCTCCTGGCCGCCCTGGAAGCCGGCTGCGCCAAGGCCTGCCGCCGTGAGGACCTGCTGCGCTTCGTCTTCGTGGACAGCCGGGGAGGGCGCTACGACGGCGGCCTGGACATCCCGGCCATGAGGCGCCTGGGCGTGGAGGTGGTGGATGTGCCCCTTGCCCGGGCCGACGACCCTGGCCAGGCCGACAGCCGCAAGGTGGCCGAGCTGCTCGTTTCCCTGGCCTGATTTCAAGGGGTCCGCATGGCGACGCAGCCTTTTTCAAAGACGTCGCCGCCCTGGACCATGTCTCTTGATTCCAAGGAGTCCGCATCATGATGCAGTGTTTTATCGGCGAGGCCGGCAAGCCGCGGATCGTCGACGGCGTGACGCGGCAATGCTGGATTCACATGGTCGATCCGAGCGAGGAAGAGATCCAGTACATCGTCCGGGAACTCGGCGTGCCGCTGGATTTTCTCACCGATCCCCTGGACGTGGACGAACGCTCGCGCATCGAGCAGGAAGACGGGGTGCTGCTGCTGGTGCTGCGCGTGCCGGTGCGCAACGACGAGACCTCGGGCGGCGTGCCCTTCGCCACCGTGGCCCAGGGCGTCATCCTCGCCGGGGATCATGTGGTGACGGTGTCCAAGGTGGAAAACGAGCTGACGCGCCATTTCGTCGACGGCCTGGCCAAGCAGTGCACACCGGAGCGGCCCGGGCGGTTCGTCATCCAGCTCCTGCAGCGAAACGCCCTGCAGTTCCTGGCCGACCTGCGGGAGATCAACCGGCTCACCAACCTCATCGAGCAGGAACTGCACAAGTCCTCGCGAAACGAGGAACTCATTGGCCTCGTCAACATCGAAAAAAGCCTCGTCTACTTCATCACTTCGCTGCAATCGAACAATCTCATCATGAAGACGCTCTTGCGGCGAAAAGTCATCGCCCTGGACGAGGAAGAACGTGACCTGCTGGAAGACGCGCTCATCGAGAACAAGCAGGCCATCAGCATGACCAAGATCTACACCGATATTTTGAGCGGCCTCATGGACGCCTTTGCTTCCATTGTGTCCAACAATTTGAACGTCACCATGAAGTTTCTGACCTGCTTCACCATCATTCTCATGATCCCCAACATCCTGGCCGGCCTGTTTGGCATGAACGTCAAGCTGCCGCTTCAGGAGGAACCGCAAGCCTTTGTCTACATCGTCCTGGCCTCGTTGGCCTTTGCCTTTGCCCTGAGCGTGGTCTTCGTCAAGAAACGCTGGTTCTGAGGCACCCCTTTGCCGGACGAAACACGGCCCCGGGTAGCGGGGGGCCGCCGGGGGCGGGGTTTTT
>JAEZMB010000292.1 GCA_023435825.1 Pseudomonadota bacterium
CCCCTATGGCGACCGTCCGCGCGGCCCCCGGCCCGAAGGCGCTCGCGCCGATTCCGCCCGTGACGACCGTCCCCGCTCCGACCGGCCGCGCAGCGACCGCCCGGCGGCCGATCGTCCCCGCTCCGACCGCCCGCGCACCGAGCGCCAGCCGTCCGGGGAGCGCCGCTCCACCTTTGGCCTGGGCGGCTCCGACAACCGTTCGGGCAACCAGCGCCCCCGCCGCGCCTACAACGACGGCGCTTCCGCCGCCTAGGCACGCTTAGACGCACCTTTACAAGCCGCTCCGGTTCGCCGGGGCGGCTTTTTCGTTGGTGGTAGACAAAGGATGCGGTCCTGCGGCACATCCGGGAACCACCCGGACACGGGCCCACGCCCACAAGGACCGCCATGAGCAGCCGCAAGCAGTACCGCCTCGACCTCGACCGCATCGAAGCCTCGCTGCGCGAGGTGCAGGCCGATTTCGAGCACATCAGCGAAAAGCTCCTCATGCGCCGCGAGCCGCTCACCGACCAGATCATCGCCAACCTGCTCGAAGGCTACGCCTACGTGGACCAGCTGTTGGAAGACGGGGTGGAAGTGTTTTCGCCCTCGGGCCTCGACCACATCCTGGAGCTCAACCACATCGTGCTGTGCGGTTCCAACGAGAGCCTGCGGCTGGAATACGGCTCCCATCTGCTGGAGACGCGCCGCCGCTTCGCCGACGGCATCGGGGCCATCGCCGACCATTACGAGGCCAAGCGCCACAAATCCGCCCCGCGCCGAGCGGCCGGGGTCTACGTGCTCTCGGTCAGCCAACCCCAACTGTTCCTGGAAGGCAACCACCGCACCGGCGCACTGGTGGCCAGCTACATCCTCGTGCAGGAGGGCCTGCCGCCCTTCGTGCTCACCCCCAAAAACGCCGTGGCCTACTTCAACCCCTCCACCCTCATCAAGTGGCGCGACAAGCAGAAGTTCCTGGACCGCCAGTACTACTTGAAAAAATACCGCGGGGTGCTCCAGGACTTCTTCGAGGAAACCCTGGACAAGCGCTTCCGCCGCTCCCTGCGCCTGGACAAGGACGCGCCGGCCAAGAGCTGAGACAGTCCGTGTCGCCCCCTGGGCGTCCGAATTATTGTCATGGCAATTGTATTTCGGACTCCGGGAGGATACATTGCCCGGATGACGAACTCTTCTGGCCGCTTATCGCGTCCCGGCCCGGCCGGCGCTCTGACCGCCCGCCTGCGCCAGATCCATGATCTCTTCGAAACGCGGCCCGTGCGGGGCGTGCTGCTGGCCCTGGCCGTGCTGGTGCCGCTGACGCTGCTTATCGCCTGGACCCAGGCCTCGGCCTGGAAGGCCCGGGCCATGCGCCAGGCCATCGACGAAGCCTCGGCCCTGGCCGCCGTGGAAGAACACGACATCGCCGCCCGCATCGGCGAACAGTTTGGCCGGATGCGCAAGGCCTCGCGGCTGCTGGCCAGCGACCTCCGCTTTGCCGAACTTCTGAAAAACCCGGCCAATCTCGCCCTGACCGACGAACTCAACCGCTACCTCGTGGCCTACTGCCGCGACCTCGGCCTGCACCGGGCCTATATCCTCAACACCTCGGGCCGCTGCCTCGTCTCCAACGACTACGCCAATGCCGAAACCCTGGTGGGCCGGGACTTCAGCGACCGCGCCTACTTCGCCGGGGCCATGCGCGGCCAGCCGACCACCCAGTTCGTGGTGGGCCGGGTCTCCACCGTGCCGGGCTTCCATTTCGCCACGCCCATCCTCGGCTGCGACGGCATCCTCGGCGTGGCCACGGCCAAGGCCGATCTGCGCCCCTTGGGCCAGGGCCTGCACTTCACCTCGGGATTCGTCACCGACGACCAGGGCATCATTGTTCTGGCCGCCGACCCCGACCATTTGCTCATGGCCGTGCCCGGCGCGCCGGCCTTGTCGCTGCCCGAAAACGAACGCCTGGCCCGCTACCAGCGGGCCGAGCTGGCCGTGCTGCCCATAACGCCCCACCCGGTGCTGGGCGAAACCCTGTACGTTTCGGGGGGCGGCGCGCCGGTTCCCTCGGTGCTGCGCCGGGCGACCGTGGCCAAGGAAAGGCTGGCCGTCTACCTGTTCGAGCCGGTGACCGGGCTGGCCGCCGCCGAAGCCCAATATCCCGTCCGCTTCGCCCTCTACGCCCTGGCCGGCATCTGCCTGCTCGGCACCGGGCTGTCGCTCTACGGCTATCTGGCCCGGGACGCCTGCCTGCGACGCAATCTGCTGGTCTTAAACGCCAAGCTGGCCCATCAGGCCCAGCATGACGCGCTGACCGGCTGCGCCAACCGCCGCCGCTTCGGCGAAGCCATGGCCGAGGCCGCCGCCCAGGCCGGACGCACCGGCGCGCCCCTGTCCCTAGCCATGATCGACCTCGACCACTTCAAGCTGGTCAACGACCGCCACGGCCACCCCGTGGGCGACCGGATGCTGCGTCATGTCTCGGGACTTATCCGGGGCAGGCTGCGGCCGGGGGAACTGCTGGCGCGCCTTGGGGGCGAGGAGTTCGCCGTGCTGCTGCCCGGGCTGGACGAGGCCGCCGCCCGCGCGCGCATGGAAGCCGTCCGCCTGGAAATCGCCGCCACGCCGTTGTCCGTGGACGGGCTGGACGTGCCCCAGACCGTCAGCGTCGGCGTCACGGCCGACACCGGCGGCAAGCCGGTCCAGGAACTGCAGCGCGAGGCCGACATGGCCCTGTATCTGGCCAAGAAATGCGGCCGCGACCAGGTGGTGGCGGCCTCCTGCGTGGACACGCGCCTGACCCTGGACGAACTCGAAGGCGGGGCCTGCCCCAACCGTCCGGCCAGCTAGCCTCGCCTCCACGAAAAGCGCATAGTGCACTTCGAAGACAACATATTAAAATCATGAGTTTTTTGAAAAATACTGTCGTATTTTTCAAGGGACGCTACACGAGCATCGCCTCCACGAAAACGCACCGGGGCCTTCGCGGGCAAGAGCCTAAAAAACAGGAGTTTTCTTAAAAAATACAGCCGTATTTCCCAAGGAGACGGAAAGTGGGGATGAGGCCGCGCCGCCTGATACGGGAAACGTCGCGGCCACTCCCAGCAAGGCGGCGCGGCTAGACTTTGGGGGCCGTCGCGGCCGGTTCGGCGGTAGACGCGGCCACGGTTTCGGTCGCGGCGCTTTCGACCGCCACGGTCTTGGGCGCGGCCGCGACTTCAGGGGTGGACGCGACGGACGGGGCCGACGCCTGCGCGATGGTCGCCTCGTGGCCGTCCATGGCCGCCTTGAATTCCCGGATGGACTTGCCAAGGTCATGGCCGAGGTTGCCGAGCTTGCCCGGACCGAAGACGACCAGGACCACGATAAGAATCAGCAGCAGATGCATGGGTTGGAGCAGACCTGAAATCATGACGCCTCCGTGATTTTGCCGCCCGTTACCACGTCCCGGCCTGACCCAGCCTTGCCGGACCATGACAGTCTGGCAAGATTTCGCCCCGGCCCAAACCGGAGCTGGCAGGCGACATCGCGAATAACCAAGACAGACGGCGGTGATTGCGATAGGATTGCGCCATGCGACCCGAAAACGACACCACGGAGCAGCCGGTTCTTGAGCTGACCGACGTGCGCAAATCCTACGGCGATTTCGAGGCCGTGCGCGGCGTGAGCTTTGCCGTGTCCCGGGGCGAATGCTTCGGGCTTTTAGGCCCAAACGGCGCGGGCAAGACCACCACCATCCGCATGATCTACGGCTTCTCGCCGCGCTGTGCCGGCGAAATCCGGCTGTTCGGCCAGGACATCGCCACGGCCTTTCGCCGGGTGAAGGCCCGTCTGGGCGTGTGCCAGCAGGGCAACACCCTGGACCCGGACCTGAGCGTGCTGGAAAACCTCCTCGTCTTCGCCGGCTATTTCGGCATCCCCCGGGCCGAGGCCAAGGCCCGGGCCGAGGAGCTGCTGGCCTTTTTCGCCCTGGAAGGCAAGAAACGCTTCCAGTACGAGGAACTCTCCGGCGGCATGGCCCGCCGGCTCATGCTGGCCCGGGCCATCGTCAACCGCCCGGAACTGCTCATCCTCGACGAACCCACCACTGGCCTGGACCCCCAGTCGCGCAACACCCTGTGGGACCGGCTGCTGGACCTCAAGCGCCAGGGCATGACGATTCTTTTAACCACCCACGCCATGGAAGAGGCCGAACGGTTCTGCGACCGGTTGTGCATCATCGACCACGGCCGGGTGGTCACCGAGGGCGACCCGGCCGGGCTGGTGGCCGCCCATGCCGGACGCCACGCCCTGGAAGTGGAATCGCCGGAACCGGCCATGGCCGAACATCTCACCGCCGCCGGGGCGCGGTTTGACCGCTCGGGCCGCCGGCTCATCGTCTACGGCGACGACAAGGCGGCGCTCCTCGCCCTTCGCGAGCGCTTTTGCGCCGAGTCGGGCTTTCTGCGGCCGGCCACCCTGGAAGACGTTTTCCTGCGCGCAACCGGCCGGGAGCTTCGCGAATGACCACCGATCCCCGCTTCACCTGGCTTTTTTGGACCGTATGGCGGCGCAACCTGCGGGTCTACCGCCGCATCTGGACGGTCAATTTCCTGCCGCCCATGCTGGAACCGGTCTTCTACCTGCTGGCCTTTGGCCTGGGGTTTTCCGGGCTGGTGCGGGAGGTCCACTGGAACGGACTGGCCCTGTCCTACACCGAGTTCTTCGCCCCCTCCATGCTGGCCGCCACCGTCATGTGGCAGGCTTTTCTGGAGACCTCCTACGCCTCGTTCGTGCGCATGTTCTACCAGAAGACCTACGACGCCCTGCTCGCCACGCCGCTGACCGTGGAGGAAATCATCATCGCCGAGATCGTCTGGGGCGCGACCCGGGCGGTCATCGCCGCCGTGCTCATGCTCGTGGTCATCACCCTGCTCGGCTACGTCCCGAGCCTGCACGCCCTGGCCATCCTGCCCATCGCCTTCCTCGGCGGCCTGGCCTTCGGGGCCATGGGCATGGCCACCACCAGCATCACCTCGTCCATCGACATGTTCAACCTGCCGATCTTCCTGGTCATCACGCCCATGTTCCTATTTTCCGGCACGTTTTTCCCCCTGACCGGCCTGCCGGCCTGGGCCGTGGGCCTGGCCCAGGGCCTGCCGCTCTACCATCTGGCCGAACTCACCCGCTCGGCCTGCCTGGGGCTTCTCGGCCCGTCTTCCCTCTGGCACCTGCTGGCCCTGGCCGCCTGCGCCGCCATCTTCATCCCCCTGTCCCTGGCCGGCATGCGGCGACGGTTGGTGAAGTAGGCAAGGAGAGGCTGGAGACTGGAAGAGGCCTCCGGCGGCTGGGGGCCGACCGTCCCCCCAGACCCCCCAGATGGAAGAAAGGGGTAAAAGGGTGGCGGCGGGGAGCGGCGCTTTGCCCACCGGAGCGCCAAGCGTACGTTCACCGTAACTGCCGGGAACGGCCGTTGCTCCAGCCGCCTGGAAACCGCGCAAACCGTGCCCTTCCCCCTGCGCCGACTGCCGACGATTCGCCGTTGTCCCTGGCCCAGCTTGCCCGTGGGCCAGAAACCCGTTGACAATGTCACTTGTCGGTGACTATCAAGCAGCCATGAACGCTCCAGCCCGCAAAACCACACCCGCCACGGCCAAGGACCGCGAAGCCACCAAGCGCCGGCTCATCGAAGCCGTGGGCCGGGTGCTGGCCCGGCAAGGCTTCCAGGCCGTGGGCGTCAACACCGTGGCCCGGGAGGCCGGGGTGGATAAGGTGCTCATCTACCGCTACTTCGACGGTTTGCCCGGACTGGTGGCGGCCTTTGCCCGGGAGGGCGGCTTCTGGCCCGACCTCGACGAGCTGTGCGGCGGCGACCGCCAGGCCTTCCTGGCCCTGCCCTTTGCCCAGCGGATGTCCCTGGCCGTGCGCAACTACCTGCGGGCCGTGCGCTCCCGGCCGCTGACCCGGGAAATCCTGGCCTGGCGGTTTCTGGAAAAAAACGACCTCACCGACGCCCTGGACACGGCCCGGGCCGAAGCCGGCGCGGCCATCCTGGCCCTGGCCGGCCAGGGCGTGGACCGGCCCGACGTCGATCTGCCGGCCCTGCATGTGGTGCTCGGCGCGGCCATCAACCACCTGGCCGTACGCCAAGACCGCGAACCGGTCTTCGCCGGCCTGCCCCTGGACGACCCGGCCACCTGGGAGCGCGTCGAAGCCATGCTCGACCGCATGGTGCGCGCCGTGCTGGGGGAGTGAGGAGGCCTCCGGCGGCTGGTGGCCTGAGGCCCCCAGACCCCCCATCTGCAGAAAGGGTTAAAGGGGGGGCGACGGGGATTTGGCTCTCTGTCCGCCTGGAAGCTCAAATGGCCATCAGTGGGGCTTGACGGCCCCCCGTTGCTCCGGTGCCCAGGAGAGGCGCTGCCTTCCCTGGGCCTCTCTGCCAGGGGCTAAGACCCCGCCCCCCCCTAACTGGGGTAACTGTTAGGGGGGCCGGCGAAGTTGGTCCTGTAGTTGGTTGAGAAAACAACGCGCTGCGGTTCCTGACGGAAACGACGATTGTTCAGACCACCTGAAGCCAGGCGGCCGGCGTTGCCGGCCAATGCCGCCGAAGCGGCCTGCGGGCGCAGCCTGCGCCCTTTTTTGGGGAACAAATGTCACCGATAAGTGACAAAACCCGCGCCAGACCCGGCAAACCGGGGCCGGCCGGCAAGGAGAAGGGCCATGAAGGACGAATTGACACGGGAAAACGTGACGCCGATCGGGCAGCGCGGGCCGGTATTGGGGCCGTGGTTGTTGGGACTGGGGCTGCTCTTGGCCGCCTTGCTGCTGGCCGTTCTGGGCGAGGCTCGGGCCGCCGACGAGGCCGGTACGGGGCTGGCGCGCGACCTGGAGGACATGGACGCGGCCCAAAACGGGCAAGGCCAATTCCGGGTCGAAGCCGGCGGCGGCTGGACCGCGCCGCAAACCGTGTCCAAGGCGCGGCTGTCCATGGCCCGCGAAGCGGTGCGAGTCTTTTACGAAACCAGCCATCTGGCCTTGGACATGGGTTTCGAGACCGGCCAGTACGATTTCAGCCGGACCGGCCGGCTGCCCTTTGGCGGGCGTGCGCCCTTCGAGCACCTCTCCCGCTTCGAGGGCGGGCTGGCCGTCCAGGGCGGGCTGTGGTCCGACGTGTCGGGATTCTTGGGGCTGCGGGGCGATCTCGGCTACGAGGACGCCCCCGATCTCCGGGGGCTTGGCGGCACGGCCATGGCCGGCCTGGCTATCCCCATCGGCCGAAGCTGGCTGCTGACCCTGGGCGGCGGCGCGTCGCTCACGCCCGTGGACGTCCAGCCCGTGCCGGTCGTTGCCCTGCGCTACGAGGCCCCGGCCGACACGGGCATTGTCGTGGACCTGGGGCTGCCGCGCACCGAGGCGAGCTGGCGGGGCGGCTCCTGGTGGACGCTGCGCCTGACCGGAGAAATCGACGGCGGGCACTACCGGCTGGCCGACGACAACCCGGCCGCGCCAAACGGCACGGCGGCGTTTTTCGCGCCCCGGGCCGGGCTGTTCGTGGACCTCACGCCCATGCCGAGCCTGAAGGCCAGCCTTGGGGCGCATTACGCCCTGCCCGGAACCCTGACGTTGTACCGGGAGAGCGGTTCGGAGCGCAAACGCTACGACACGGGCGGCGCGCCCGGCGCGTCCCTGCGCCTGGGCTGGTCGTTCTAACGAACACCACGCCGAAAACCCTTAAACCTTTTCCCCAGATGGGGGGTCTGGGGGCCTCAGGCCCCCCGCCGCCGGAGGCCTCTTCCGCTTTGTTCTCCTGAAACAAACGCCATTTCACAGGCAACAGAGAAAACCATTTATTATTCTTGAAAAATACTAACGTATTTTTCAAGGAGAGCGGGGCTAGCCTGCCGCCAGGGTGTCGATGGCGCTAAGGAGGGAGTCGAAGGAGGACAGGCTGAAGATGATGAGCACCTCGCCGTCGATGAGATGATCCTTCATGCTGAACTGGGTGCTGGCCACCAGCACCATGCCCTGGCTTTGGCCGATGATGGAGCCGATGTCGGCTTCGAGATAATCGGGCGGCGAATAGCGCAGGGGCTCGCGCAGGATATTGGCGATGGAGCCCATGACGCCATTGAGGACGATGTTGCCGACCTCCTGCAGGGTGCCGGTGCGCATGGCTGCGGCGTCGGTCGGCATGTTCCCGTTGCCGAGGATGACGGACACGAGCTTGTCGGCCGAGGCGGGGGGGAAGATGAGCGCGCTCAGGCCGGCGAATTCGCCGGTGAAGCTGAGTTGCACGGCGGAAAAAACGGAATTGGGCCGCGTGGCGTAGAGGGCGGCCAGCTGGACCGGCGTCAGCACCCGCAGCACCGGCACCTGGAGCTGGATGTGGGTGTTGACCATCTGGTTGAGCATGCCGGCGGCCCGGCCCACCCCGATGTTGATGAGCTCCTGCATGATGTCGAGCTGGAGCGAACTAAGCGACATGCCGATGCCCCCGTTTTGAAATGGTGGCGCGCGGCCAGCCCCTGTGCGGGCGGTCGGCGGCAGGGTTGCGAGAGAGCCGTTGGGCCAGGCGTCCCGGCATGGCCTAGCCGGCGCAGTCCGCGAGCAGGTCGGCCAGCACCCGGCGCAACACCTCATGGTCCACGGGCTTGTTGAGGAAGACCCGGGCGCCGAGTTCCAGGCAACGCGCCTTGGTGGTTTCCTGGATATCGGCCGTGACCACGCAGACGCGCACGTCCGCCGCCTCGGCGGCCAGGGCCTCCAGCACGGCCACGCCGCCGGGATCGGGCATGTTGAGGTCAAGCAGCAACACGTCGGGGCGGTGTTCGCGCACAAGGCGCAGGCACTCGGCTCCGTCCTTGGCTTCGAGGACTTCGAAACCGGCGTCCTTGGCGGTCTTGGCGGACTGGAAACGCTGAAACATGGAGTCGTCGGCGACGATGAGCATGGGCATGGCGTTTTTTCCTACGACAGGCGTGTCTGGGGTGTCTTGCGTCCGTTGTGTTGGCAAAAGCCGGACGCGGCGTCAAGGCCGGGGCGACGCCGCCTCGAAGACGTCCTGACAGGCGTCGCGCAGGCCGACGGCCAGTTCCCGGGCGCCGGCTTCGTTGCGGGCATTGCCGGCCTGTTCCAGGGCGGCGGCCAGTTCCTGGCAACGGGCCGCGCCAATGGTGGCGGCGGCGGATTTGATGGTGTGGGCGTGCAGGGCCAGCCCGGACATGTCCCGGCCGGCCAGGGCCTGTTCGGCCAGGTCCAGGCGGCGGCGCAGTTCCTCCAGGGAAATGGTCAGGATGGGATCGAACAGCAGTTGGTCGATGCCGAGCCGGGCCAGGGCCCAATCGGTATCCAGCACGCCCTGGGGTCCGTCGGCCAGGGGCATGACGATCGACGGCCCGGGGACCGTCGGCGCGGCCGGGGCCAGGGCCGCCATGCGGCCTGCCGCCTGCGGGTCCTGGCGACGGTCCAGGGCGCGGATCACCGAGGCCAGTTCCTCGAGATTGATGGGTTTGCCGATGTAGGCGTCCATGCCGGCGGCGGCGCACGCCTCGCGCACTTCCGGCGAGACGTGGGCGGTGACGGCCACGATGGGCACGTCGGACGCGGCGATGGGCAGCTCCGGACGGCCGCCGGCCCGGATGAGCCGGGCGGCGGTGAGCCCGTCCATGGACGGCATTTCGATGTCCATGAGCACGAGGTCGAAGGGGTCGTGGGCGAGCTTGTCCAGGGCGGCCTCGCCGGAGGTGGCCACCGCGACCTGGTGGCCGAGCTTGTGCAGATGGATGGTCATGAGCTTGATGTTGACCGGGTTGTCCTCGGCCACCAGGACCCGCAGGCCGCCGTTCGAAACGCCGACGGCCGGGGCCGGGCCGGAGACCGACATGGGCGGCCGGCCGGCCTCGAAGGGGATGGACAGCACGAACCGGCTGCCCTTGCCGGGCGTGGATTCCACGGTAATGTCGCCGCCCATGAGCTGGGCCATCTCCCGGCTGATGGCCAGGCCAAGGCCGGTGCCGCCGTAGCGCCGGGCCGTGGAATTGTCGGCCTGGCGGAAGCTCTCGAAAATGGCCGAAAGCAGCGACGGCTCGATGCCGATGCCGGTGTCGGCCACGGCCATTTCCAGATGGGGCGGCGTATCCGGGTGCGACTCGGCGTGGGCCAGGCGCAGGGACACGCCGCCGGTGGCCGTGAACTTGACGGCGTTGCCGACGAGATTGACCAGGATCTGGCGGACCTTGCCCGGGTCGCCGCGCACATGCCGGGGCACGCCCGGGGTGATGTCCAGGGACAGCCACAGCCCCTTGGTCCGGGCCGAGACGCCAAGGGTCTTGACCACCAACCGGGCCAGTTCGTGGAGGTCGTAGTCCACGACTTCCAATTCCATCTGCCGGGCCTCGATCTTCGAGAAGTCGAGGATGTCGTTCAAGATGCCGAGCAGATGGCGGGCCGAGCTCTGGACGGTATCCAGGTAGTCGCGTTGCTCCGGGGTCAGCTCGGTGCGCAGGGCCACGTCGGTCAGCCCCAGGATGGCGTTCATGGGCGTGCGGATCTCGTGGCTCATGCTGGCCAGAAACCGGCTCTTGGCCTGGTTGGCCCGGTCGGCCTCCTCCTTGGCGGCGCGCAGGGCGTCGAGATTGCGCCGCCGCTCCACGCCAAGGGCCAGCTGTTCGGCCACGGACAGGAGCAGATCGGCCTCTTTCTTGCCGTAGCGCCCGGAATCGGCAAAATGCATCACGGCCATGACCCCGAGCACTTCCTGGCGCACCCGGATGGGCACGCCGAGCCAGACCTCCGGGGCGCGGCCGGGCCAGGACAGGCCGGTCAGGCGCATGCCCCGCCGGGTGACGAGCAAGGGGTGGGCCGTGCGCATGACCTCGACAAGGACGCTTGTTTCCCGAAAATCGTTGAAATTCTCGCGGGTCAGCGGCGTCAGCCTTTTGGAAAGCCCCTGGATGGGCGGCGGCGGGCCGTCCTGGCCGATGAAAAGGGCATAGTCCAGGACGTCGGCCTCCCGGTCGGCCAGGGCGATGAGGAACTCGTCCACGTCCACGGCTTCGGCCAGGATGTTGCGCACGGCCCGAAACAGGCTGTCCATGTTCTCTTCCGAGGCCACGGCGCTGGACACCCGGTAGAGAATGGAGGTGGTTTTTTCGCTCTCGCGCAGTTCCTCCACGGCCAGCCGGGCGTCGGTCATGTCCCGGATGCTCACCACCACATGGCGTTCCTCGGACCCTTCCTCGGCCCAGGGGGAATAATGGATGGACAGATAGCGCCGTCCCCGGGCCGGCAGATCGACCCAATACTCGAAATGCACGGGTTCGCCGGCGGCGCAGGCCCGCAGGCGCGGGGCCACTTCGCGGGTGAAATAGTCGGGATCGAGAAAATCCGTGACATGACGGCCGATGATCGCCTCCTGGGCGTGGCCAAAGGCCGTCACGTAGGCGTCGTTGACGAACACGTAGTGGCCGTCGGGGGTCATCAGGGCGACCATGTCCGAGGAGGCGGCGATGATGCGGGCGTAGCGGCGCAGCGAATGCTCGGCCGTGTCCATGGCCGAGCTGTCCTGGACGAAATGCTCGTAATACAGGGGGTTGCCCTCGGCGTCGGCAACAGCCCGCACGTCGCGCCGGGTGGTGAGCAGGCTGCCGTCGCGGCGGCGCACCGTGGCTTCGAACCGGCTGACGGCTCCGGCTTCGGCCAACTCCTGCTCCATGGCCTCACGACGGCCGGGCTCGGCGTAGAGCTGGCCGGCAATGTCGCGCACCGACCGGGCCAGTTCCCGGGGCGAGGCGTAGCCGTACATCCGGGCCAGGGCCGGATTGGCCTCGATATAGCGGCCGGTGGGCGTGGTCAGGGCCACGCCCAGAGGGACGTTCTCGAACACGCCCCGGTAGCGGGCCTCGCGCTCGGCCAGATCGGCGATTTCCCGGCGCTGGCGGTCGGCTTCACGCTCCAGCCGGGCCGTGCGCTCGCGCACCCGGCGGTCAATGAGCGCCGCCTCGGCCCGCACCACCCGTTCCAGCCGGCTGGGTTCGGACACGTCGGTAAGCACGCCGATGCCGTAGGGCTTGTCGCGGCCGGCCCCGGCCAGTTCCAGCACCAGGGAGCCGCGCCGCGTCTCGCCGTCGCGCCGGCAAAACCGCACGCCAAGGCCCTGGCGGTCGCCGACGCCGGCCAAGGCTGCGGCAGCCCGGGCAGCCTCACCGTCGGCGCTCCCGAAAACGGCCTGGAAAAACACGTCCCAGGCCTCCTTGCGGGCCTTGCCGGCATAGCCCAGCAGCCGGCGCAAGGACGCGGCCAGGCGGACCATGCCCGTGCCCGGGGTCCAGAAAAAAAGCCCCTGGCGGCCATGGACCGCCGCCCAGTCAATGCCGGCCTCGCCGGCTTCGTCAACGGTATCGCGGTCCGGCAAGAACAAGGTGGCCGGCTCCACCCCAAGGGTCCGGCTGAAGGCGTGGATGACGGCCAGGGACGGCGCGGCCGCGCCGCGCTCGATCTTGTTGCAATGCTCGAGCGATATGCCGGACCGTTCGGCGAGGCTGGCCTGGGTAAGGCCGCACAACCGTCGGACATGGCGCAGCCGGCGCCCGAATAGAGGAGCAAAGTCCGTTCGATCCATGACCGACCCCAACCAGCGTCGTTGCAGTTGGAACAATAAAAACACGTAACACCATTACGTGTAAAGACCCGGGACAGGCTCAATCCCTGACATGTTAGAAATGACACATCCCTATGACATGACAGGATTATCTTGACTCTTTCCCGCCAAGAACGAATAGCATGGTCGCCAAAAGCAAAGGAGAATGCCCCATGCGCGCCATCATCCCCCTGACCGTGATGCTGTTCCTGACCGTGTTCCTGGCCGCCGGCCCGGCCCTGGCCGGCCCGGCCGTCGAGGAAAGCTACGGCCCCGGCCCCAAGGCCTTTTCCCTGGCCACCGGCAGCCCCGGCGAACTGGGCCTGCTCAAGCTCCTGGGCGAGGGCTATTGCGCTCAGGCCGGTTGCCGGCTGGACTGGATCAAGGCCGGTTCGGGCCAGTCCCTGGACATGCTCCAGAAAGGCGAAGTGGACATGATCATGGTCCACGCCCCGGCGGCCGAGAAAAAAGCCCTGGCCGAGGGCTGGGCCGGCTGTTCGACGCTCATTGGCTCCAATGAATTCTTCATCGTCGGCCCGGCCGCCGACCCGGCCGGCATCGCCAAGGCGACCTCGGCCGCCGACGCCTACCGCAAGATCGCCCAGGCCCAGGCCAAGTTCTTCTCGCGCGGCGACAACTCCGGCACCCACAAAAAGGAAACCGACACCTGGAAGGACGCCGACGTCACCCCCTCGGGCGACTGGTACGTCGTGACCAAGGCCTTCATGACCGCCACCCTCAAGCGGGCCAATGACGAGGGCGGCTACTTCATGACCGACAGCAGCACCTGGGTGGCCGAAAAAAAGAACACCCCCAAGCTGCAAATCCTGTTTTCCGGCGACAAGAAGCTCGTCAACACCTACCACGCCCTGTGCCGCCAGACCGACGGCAAGCCGGCTTCCGAGTTGGCCGCCGGCTTCATCGACTTCGTGGCCTCCCAAAAGGGCCAGGACATCATCCGGGCCTTCGGCAAGGACGCCCACGGCGAAGCGCTCTACAACGACGCGGCCTACGCCAAGAAATACGAATAGCGAACATTGGGGGCGGCCGGGGCTTGCGCCGCCGGCCGCTCTCCCCTGGCCGCCAGGAGCAAACGCCGACTGCATTTTCTCACCGCTTGTCCCGCCCCCCTTTACCCCTTTCTTCCATCTGGGGGGTCTGGGGGCCTCAGG
>JAEZMB010000302.1 GCA_023435825.1 Pseudomonadota bacterium
GATGATCCCCCCGGACCCCCGCGATAGGTGTGGGAGGGGGCGGGGCGCAGAGCATTCGGGCGGAGGGGACACGGGGGTGAATCCGGGGCGTCGGGCACTTGTCGGAAAGCCTTTGTCGGGGCTGGCGAGCACGCCGCGTTCGGTCGAAACGAGTTGCCGTTTCCCTGAAAACAGGCCATCTTGCCGCATGAATTTGGTTTCCATTCGCTGACGATCATATCGGCGTCCGCCGGGCGGATGTCGGTCCGATTTTTGGCGCGACGCCAAGGGCGGGATGGAACCCCGGAAATCGCCAGCCGGCCGGCATGGCTGAGGGAAGGTCATGGCAGAGCCAAACGACAGCGTCGCCGTCCTGGTTTTCAGCAAGGACCGGGCACTGCAGCTTGAACTCATGCTGCGGACGTATTTCGCCTGTTGCGAGGATGCCGCCGCCGGCGTCGTCCATATCCTGTACGCGACTTCCGACGAGACCCAGGCCGGGCAGTACGCCGCGCTGGCCCAGGCCTATCCGCAAGTCCGCTTCCACCCGGAAATCGCGTTTCGCGACGATGTGCTGCGGTTCACGCGCCTGGGACAATACGTCCTGTACGCGGTGGACGACGCCGTTTTCGTGCGCCCGTGCCGGCTTGGGGACGGCGTTCGCGCGCTGCAGGAACATCCCGGCCTGATCGGGTTTTCCTACCGGCTGGGCCGCAACATCGTCAGCCACTACCCCACGGGAACCACCCAGGCGGCCGCGACGTTCGCCCCCCTCGCCCCCGGCCTGCTCCGGGTGGACTGGACCCGGTCGGCCCAGTATTTCGCCTATCCGCTGGAGGTCTCCAGCTCGCTTTTTCGCACCGCCGACATCCTCCCGGTGCTGGAGCACAACGCCTTCGACCACCCCAATACGCTGGAATCGATACTCAACGGCAGCAAGTCCGCCTTTTTAAAGCTGCGCCCCGACGTGGCCTTTTACGAGACTTCCGCCGCCTTCTGCATTCCCCTCAATGTCGTGCAGAGCCGGTTCGACAACCGCCACGCCGGCCAGGCGGACTGGAGCGCGGCGGCGCTGGCGGCGCGCTTCGCCAAGGGGGAACGGCTGTTCCCGGACGGCTTGCCCGGGGTCATCCCGGAGTCCTGCCACCAGGAAGTCCCGGCGGACATCCGCGTGCCGTCCCAGGGGCCGGCGGCTTCCCTCCCCCGGGAGCCATTTGTTTCCATCTGCATCCCGGTGCATAACCGGGAAGCCCTGATCGGCGAGGCCATCGCCTCGGCCCTGGCCCAGGAATATCCGCGTTTTGAAGTCGTGGTCATCGACGACGGCTCCACCGACGCCACCGCGTCCGTGGTCGCCGGCTACGCCGATCCCCGGCTGCGCTACGTCCGCCAGGACAACGGCGGCCGGCCGGCGGCCCGCAACCGCTGCCTGCGGGAAGCCCGGGGCGAATACGTCCTGTGGCTCGATTCCGACGATCTGCTGCTGCCCGGCGTCTTGCCGGACTATGCCCGCATCCTGAGGCAGTACCCCGACGTGGACATCGTCTACGGCGATCTCGAATCCATTTCCGAACAGCGCCAGCACATGCGCCTGGAGACCTACAAGGATTGGTACCGCAAGCCCGAGGCGCTGCTGGCCGCCATGGCCATGTGGAACGAGTTGCCCAATCCGGGCACCTTGGTGCGCCGCAGCTGCTTCGAGGCCCTGGGGGAATTCTCCCCGGACTATCCCCGCGCCCAGGATTACGAATGGTTCACGCGGGTTCCGGGCAAGGCCGAAGTCAAGCACGCCGGCCGGGTCGTGTGCCAATGGCGGCACCACGGCAACGCCCGGGCGACCAACGGCCAGAACCTCGAACTGGACTGCCGCGTGGTGGACGGCCTGCTGGCCGCCCATCCGTTGTCCGCGCTTTGCCCGGACCTGGACTGGTCCCGCCTGCCGCCGCCGACCTGCGAAGCCCTGGCGTCGCTGAAATTCGCCGAGCGTTTCACCCGTCTGGGCTGCCTGAGCCGGGCGCTGGTCTGGGTCCGCCGGGCACTGCGGGCCAAGGCCGGGCCGGAGATCGACCGGCTGGCCACGGACTACATGGAGGCCATCTCGCAAAACGCCGATCAGGCCGGCCGGGAAAGCCTCTCCCAGCGCGCGGTGTTGGCGGCCATCGCCGCCAACCGCGACGGCGGCGGAAGCCAGCGGGTGTTGCTCGTGGGCGAATTTTTCTGGCCTTCCCTGGGCGGCATCGAGGTCTTTCTGGAAGACCTGGGAGCCGGGCTGATCGCCCAGGGGCTGGCCGTGGACGTGGCGACCAAGACCGTGCCGGGCCGGCCGGCCGCCGTCTACCGGGGCATGCGGATTTTCGAATTCCCGAATTACATGGTTCCCGACGCCGCCAAGCCGGGCGGCATCGCGGACATCGGGATGCTGGTCCTCAAGGGCGGTTACGACGCGGTGATCCTTTTAGCCCATCCGGCCGTGCTGCCGTTTTACCTGCTGTCCCTGCCCCAGCCCCGGCCCAAGATCATCTACCTGCCGATCATCAACCGGGAGAATCTGGACGGCTACCTCGACAGCGGCGTGTTGCCGGCCGTGATGCGCCAGATCGCCCAGGCCGACGCGTTGGCGAGCATCACGGAATCCTCCTGCGACGCCCAACTGCTCGAAACCGCCGGCCTGCCATACCAGTTCATCCCCCACGCCGTGCGCGACACGCCGGCGGCGACGCCGTTTCGCCAAACCATCGGCTATCCGGCGGACAAGCCGCTGTTCGTCATGGTCGCCAACTATTGGCCGGTGAAAAACCACATCGGGCTCATCCGCGTCATGCGGCAATTGCCCGGCGAGTGGAAGCTCCACATCATCGGCAACCCCCATCTGGAATGGTATTTCAAGGAAGTGCGAAAGGCGGCCGAAGGCGATGCCCGCATCGAGGTCGCCGGATTTACGCCGCGCGACATCACGGCCGCGGCCATACGCGACGCGGACCTGCTGTTTCTGGCTTCCAACGGCGAAGGCTGCCCCATGGTCATCCTGCAGGCCATGAACCACGGCACCCCGTGGCTGGCCACGCCGCAATGCGGCTCGGTGCGCGACCAGGCCGGCGGCGTGGTGGTGGCCCTGGAGCATTTCGGCCGGGTGGCCGCGACGCTGGTCCAGCACCCGTTGATCCGCAAGGCGCTGGGCGATCTGGGCCGGCAGCACGCCAGGAAGTGTTTTGACATCGGCCGGGTGACGGCCGCCTTCGCCGACATCGTCCGGGGCCGGGACACGCAGCAGGATTTCCGCTATCCCAAGGCCTTGCGCGACAAGAACGACGCCGTCGTCCAGAAGGTGCTGCGGTTGTCGGGGCTGGAATGACAAGGAGGCCCGCATGGTGAAAACGATCACTCTGGAAATAGGCGGGGTCGCCCTCCCCGTTCGTGTGCCGACCAAGGAATTGTTCCGGCTGCAGTCCATCTTTGAAGAACAAGAGTACGCGGTGGCGGATACGGAACCGGTGCGGACCATCGTCGACATCGGGGCGAACATCGGGCTTTCCGCCATGTATTTCAAGGCGTCGCATCCGGCGGCTCGCGTCTATTGTTTTGAACCGTGCTCGACGTCCTTCGCGCTGCTTGCGCACAACATCGCCAGACTCGCCGACGTGCAAGCCTGGCAGGTGGCAGTCTCCGACTTTGACGGCCAGGCGACCTTGAAAATCCACGCCGCCAATTCCGGCCAGAACAGCCTGGTCGGCCAGGACGCGAATTTCGCTTCCAGCGAGACGGTTCCGGTCCGCGACGCCGGGGCGCTGCTGCGGGAGCTGTCCCTCGCCGAGATCGACATCTTGAAGGTCGACACCGAAGGCAGCGAACTGCCCATTTTGCAAAGCCTGGCGCCCATGCTGCCCCAGGTGCGGCACATCCTGGTGGAAACCCACGGGATGCAGGATCGTCTGGCCATAGAGGCCCTGCTCCACAGCCACGAACTGGCCCGGGACAGAAGCCACGCCGAGGGGTTCGGGGTCCTGTGGTTTCGGCGCAAGGGCTAGGGCCAAGGCGCTCCCCGCCGTCAGGGCCAGGCCGGGGCCGGCTCTTGGCGCGCCGCTGGTGATGGAGAAAAATCCGGGGAGCGGGTCGCGGGGAAACGCCCATGAAGAACAAGGACACGGCCTGTCTGGTGACGGGCTGCGCGGGATTCATCGGCAGCCATCTTGCCCAGGCCCTGTTGTCCCGAGGCTGGGCCGTGCTCGGGGTGGACAGCCTGGTCACGGGCCATCGCGCCAACATGGCGGCCTTTGCCGACCACCCGGGCTTCACCTTCTGGGAGCGTGACGTCCGCGCCCCGCACCTGGTGCGGGACGCCCTGGCCGCCCTGCCCGGGCTGCGCGCCGTGTTCCATCTGGCCGCCGTGGTCAGCGTGCCCTATTCCATCGACCATCCCCAGCTGACCATGGCCGTGAATCTCGACGCGACCCTGGCCCTGCACGCGGACTCGCGCCAGGCCGGCCTGCCGGCCTTTGTCTTCGCCGGGTCGGCCGCCGAATACGGCGACGCCGCGACCATCCCGGTGGCCGAGGAGGCCGCCGGACCGGAAACCGTCCAGCAAAGCCCCTACGGCCGGGCGAAATACCTGGCTTCGGCGGCCATTGCCGCTTCCGGGCACGGCGCATCGCTGCGCTGCTTCAATGTCTACGGCCCGCGCCAAGATGCCTCCAGCCCCTACAGCGGCGTCATTTCCCGCTTCATGGAGGCGGGATTCGCCCGCCGGCCCCTGACCGTCTTTGGCGACGGCGGGCAAACCCGGGATTTTGTGGCCGTCGACGACGTAGTGACAGGCTATCTGCTGGCCGCCGGCCTGACCGGCCCCCTGGGCCGGCCCCTGGCCGGCGTGTACAATCTGGGCACGGGCCGGGCCACCTCCATCCTCGAATTGATCCAGGCCCTGGGCGAGCTGGCGGGCGAGGAACCGGCCGTGACCTTCCTGCCGCCAAGGCCGGGGGACATCCGCCATTCCGTGGCCGATTGCGCGAAACTGGCTGCGGCGGGCTTCAGGCCGGGCCTGACGCTCCGGGAGGGCCTGGCCCGACTGGCGGCCTGGTGGCGCGCCGGGCAGGCCGGCTGATCCCGGCGAAAACGGCGGATCTTCAAGGACGGCTTGTTGCTGCAAGGGGCGGGCTCACGTCGGCTGGCGGGAAACGCCCTCAGCCCGGCAACGGCACATTCGCGAATGAAGCGGCAGGCAAAAAGAAAGGCCCCGGCGGAACAAGCCGGGGCCAGTGACGTTGTGCTGTAAAAAATGACTTATGGGTTTTCGTTACGTCCTCGACTAAGACTGTAAGGCTCGTGTTTGCCACACGTGGAGTTTGCCAGGATACGTATTTATCGCCGGCCTGCAATGCCCTACTGCGAGGAAGCCTGCTCTACTGTTGATTCACCCAATGGCATCGCCTCCGTTAGGGTTGCTAACAACCTTCACTAGGGACACGACTAACATATAGGTCCGGGCCGTGATCTTGTCCAGTGGTTTTTCCATGGAAACATGCGTCCGCGAAATCTCCGCCGCATCAAGGGGTTCGGACGCGTCGGCCGCCGCCAAGGCCGCTCCAACAGGCCGTGGCCCGGCCCACGACGGCCCGGAAGGTAGGTTGTACGCCAAGACGGAGCACTACGATTTCCCCGGACCCCGCGCCCACCCGACGCCCCGGGCAGTCCCGATGGCGTCTCGCCCACCCGACGCCAAGCCCGGCCAGGGCCGGTTGCGAAACATGTGAAGCATTTTGACCCAATACGGGCTTGCGGTGTTTCGTTTTTGGGGCATTTGCGCAACATGCTGCAATATTTAAAATAGCATAAGAATTTGCCGCTTTTTGCTGCCCCTCGCCGCCACGTTTTTGGTCACGTTGGGACTCCCGGCGTGATCTATTCCAGCTCCCAATTTTCATCAATATACTTATTTTATTGAATATTACTGGCCTGGAGTGATCCTTGCTAGTTTTAACACAATCGCAACCTTCCGCCTCCCGGCGCTCCGGCGAAGTGCGCGTCGTCGGACAGCCGCTAAAGGTGGCCGGACGGGAGGCGGGATACGAGGAATTTCCTTGCCGTGTGGCATGCAAGGCCGGTTGGCCAAGAAAACACCATGGTTGGAGGGTATAATGCCAAAGTTCATTCGTATCGACATGGGCTCGAAAGCGGTGAAGGTCGAGGACTGCCCCGAAAAGTACGCCGGTCTGGCCGGCCGGGGACTGACCTCCATCTTCGTGGCCGATGAAGTGAAGCCGACCTGCCATCCCCTTGGCAAGAACAACAAGCTGATCTTCGCCCCCGGCTACCTCACCGGCACCAGCGCCGCCAACTCCGGCCGCCTGTCCTGCGGGGCCAAGAGCCCGCTCACCGGCGGCATCAAGGAAAGCAACACCGGCGGCACCTTTGCCCAGCGCATGTCCAAGATGGACATCAAGGCCCTGGTCTTCGAAGGCCTGCCCGAGGGCGACGGCTTCTACGTCGTCAAGGTCACCATGAACGGCGTGACCATCGAAGACGCCCCGGCCGAAATCATCGGCATGGGCAACTACGAGGCCATCAAGGTGCTGCAGGCCAAGTACGGCCCCAAGGTCGGCGTGGCCATCATCGGACCGGCCGGCGAAATGCGCCTGACCGCCGCCAACATTTCCTTTGCCGATCCCCAGAGCAACATCCGCAGCGCCGGCCGTGGCGGTCTGGGCGCGGTCATGGGCGCGAAAAAGATCAAGGCCGTGGTCATCGATGACGAAGGCGCGCCCGGCGTGACCATCGCCAATCCCGAGGCCTTCAAGGCCGCTTCCAAGCGCTTCACCAACGCCCTGACCACCCATCCGGTCACCGGCCAGGCCCTGCCCAAGTACGGCACCAACATCCTTATCAACATCTTGAACGAAGCCGGCGGCCTGCCCACCAAGAACTTCCGGACCGGACGCAACGAGTGGGCCAACAACGTCGGCGGCGAAACCATGGCCGCGGTCATCGAGTCCCGCAAGGGCAAGACCACCCACGGCTGCCACGCCGGCTGCATCATCCGCTGCTCCCAGCACTACAACGACAAGGAAGAGAAGTACGTCACCAGCGGTTTCGAATATGAGACCATCTGGGCCCTTGGCGCCAACGCCTGCATCGATGATCTCGACGCCATCGCCTACGCCGACCGCGAGTTCGACGACGTGGGCGTGGACTCCATCGAGACCGCCGTCACCGTCGGCGTGGCCATGGAAGCCGGCATCATCCCCTGGGGCGACGCCAAGGCCATGCTCAACCTCATCCTGGAAATCCGCAAAGGCACCCCGCTCGGCCGCATCCTGGGCAGCGGCGCCGGCGCGCTGGGCCAGATGTACGGCCTGAACCGCGTGCCCACCGTGAAAAACCAGGCCATCCCGGCCTACGATCCGCGCGCCGTCAAGGGCGTCGGCCTGACCTACGCCACCACGCCCATGGGCGCGGACCACACCGCTGGTTACGCCGTGGCCACCAACATCCTGAAGGTCGGCGGCTTCGTCGATCCGCTGGGCAAGGAAGGCCAGGTCGAGCTGTCGCGCAACCTGCAGATCGCCACCGCCGCCGTGGACAGCACCGGCATGTGCCTGTTCATCGCCTTTGCCATCCTGGACATCGCCGACGGCTTCAACGCCCTGGTGGAGATGATCAACGCCCGCTACAACCTGTCGCTTACCGGCGACGACGTCGTGGCCCTGGGCAAGACCATCCTCAAGGCCGAACGCGGCTTCAACGAGCGCGCCGGCTTCACCAAGGCCCACGACCGGCTGCCGGAGTTCTTCGAGGAGCCCTGCGCGCCGCACAACGTGACCTGGGACTTCACCGACGAGGAAATCGACGAGGTCTTCAACTTCTAGGCCTTGGCCCCCAAGGCGTAGACCTTCTTCCGGGGGCGGGCGGCGTCAGCCGTTCGCCCCCGGACTTGTCGCCCCCTGTCGCGCCAGGCCATAAGCCTCGCCAGAACAGGGGGTTTTTGTTAGCAAAACCGGACCGTACACGACCGAATCGGCCGTTGGAGGGGGGAATTCATGGCGACGACCATCGAATTGCGTGGCTTCATGGAGCTGTCCAACCTGTTTCGGGAGCGGGGCTGGAACACGCCCCACGAGGTAGCCATCGCAGGCCCGATGACCGGACCCGAGCTGCTGGCCCTGCTCGGCGTCGGGCGGGAACTGGTCGAGGTGATTTTCGTCAACGGCAAGGCGACAAGTCCCGAGGCGGCGACGATAGCCGGCGGCGACCGGGTCGCCCTGGCCCCGCCGGGCGTGCCCGGACCGTACCGCGTCTTGTTGGGTTTCAAGAAAATGGGCTGACGGGGCGGGCTTTGGCCCGCGCGCCGTTTTCGCCGTTCCCGCTCCGCCGCCGGCTCGGCCGCCTCCAGGCCGGACACGCCCGGCGTTTGTCGCCTCTCCGGTTATCCTGATCAGGGTCCTTCCTGCCGGCTCCTGGCCGCCGCCATGCCGACTCCGGCCTTTCGGGCGGCGTGACGGCGTGCAGCCGCCCGGACCTGGGCGGAACCAGGTGTCCTGGCCTGCGCCCAAAGGCGCGGCCAGCACGTTGCGTCATCGCGGGGAATGGCCCCTTTGTGGCGCGGCGTTGGCTGCGGCCGGCGCTGTCCTTGGGCCAAAGCCTTGCCGGCGATCCGGGTTGCCGGGCCGGCCGGCGCATCGAAACGCCCCGGCCAGCCATGGCTTTGGGTCAAAAAGCACCGTTCCCTCCGGCCAACCCATGGCCACGACGGACACGACGCCGCGTCGCCGGATTTTCCGTTGCGCCCGCAAGTCCCGGCCGGGCCTGGGTTGCGGCGTCCTCCCGCCCTGACGCGCCAGGGGACCGGCTTATTTCCTACGCAATTGCTCCGCTTTTTGCATAGTCTCGTGGCGGTCCCCATAAAAAGGATTTGAGGGGGTTGTCCGCCAAACGCCCCAGGCGCTCTTCGTGGACGCGCGGCTAGATGACAACCTCCGCCCCGGCCACGACCTCGGCGTAGACCGCGCCCAGGGCGGCCAGGAAGGCGGCATGGACATCGGCCGCCGCCACGGTGCGGCCGGCGAAAGCCAGATCGCGCGTGGCGCAGGCGTCGGCGGCCACGGTCACGGCGTAGCCCAGGTCGAAGGCGGCCCGAACAGTGGCGTCCACGCACATGTGGGTCATCATGCCGGCGACGACCAAGCGCTTGGCGCCGCAGGCTTCAAGGGCCGCGCCCAGGCCGGTGTCGCGGAAGCTGTTGGGCCAGTGCTTGAGGATGACGGTCTCGCCGGGAAGCGGGGCCACACAGGCATGGATGTCGGCCCCGGGCGTGCCGGGCAGAAAAAACGTGGCCCCGGGATGGGCGGCCTCGTGGCGGATGTGGAACACCGGCCGGCCGGCCGCCCGGAACTTCGCCAGCAGGGCGGCGGCGTTGCGGCCGGCGGCCTCGGGTTCGGCCAGGGCCATGGCCCCGCCCGGGAAATAGTCGTTTTGGATGTCGATGAGGAGCAGGGCGCCGGGTTGTTTCGTGGTGGGGCTGGTCGGCATGGCCGCCTCCGGTTTTGCCGGGCTCGGCCCGGGTTTGCGGGCGCGCCTTGACGCGCGGCCGGTTCCTTTGGCAAGTGGTATCATCGAACCGATCGATTTAATCGACTATCGCCCCCCGTTGGGAGGGGCGCATTGTGGAGAACGAACTTATGGCCGCCATTCATAGCGTATGTGTGAGCCGCAAGAAAGGGGAACGCAAGAGCGCCGTGGAGCGCGTCTCCCTGGTCGTTGACCACGGCATCGAGGGCGACGCCCATGCCGGCTCGCCCCGGCAGGTGAGCCTGCTGTCCCTGGACGCGCTCACCCGGATGCGCCAGAAACTCGACTGGCTGGCTCCCGGGGATTTCGCCGAGAACCTCAACGTGGACGGGCTTGAAACCCTCGACATCGCCGTGGGGCGGCGCATCCGGGTCGGCGCGGACGTGGTGCTCGAAGTCACGGCCATCGGCAAGGCCTGCCACGACGCCGGCTGCGCCATCAAGAAAGCGGCCGGAACCTGCGTCATGCCCCGGGAAGGCGTGTTCGCCAAGGTGCTCGTCGGCGGCGAGGTCACGGCCGGCGATGTGGTGGCGGTGGTGGAAGAGTAGGAAAAGAGGGAAGAGGCCTCCGGCGGCCAAAGGGGCTGAGCCCCTTTGGAAACCCCATAAGGGTTACGGTGGCTGTTGGTTGGCTCGGCCTGCCGGGCAAATGTGAACCGCGCCCTATGGGCGGCGAGGAGACGGACGTGGCCGTGACCCAGAAATGCCAATACGCCCTGCGCGCCCTGCTCGAACTGGCCCTGCGCGAAGGCACCGGGGCGGCTCCGGCCGGCGAGATCGCCGAGCACCAGGCCATCCCCAAACGCTTCCTGGAAGTGATCCTCAATCAGCTGCGCCAGGGCGGCTTCGTGGCCTCCCAGCGGGGCAAGGAAGGTGGTTTCTTCCTGGCCAGGCCGGCGACGGAGGTGACCGTCGGCGCGGTGATCCGGTTCATGGACGGCCCCATCAGCCCGGTGGACTGCCACCGGGAGCGGCCGGGCCATGACTGCCCCCTGCAAGGCGGCTGCGTCTTTCGGGGACTCTGGGACGAAGCCCGGGACGCCCTGGAACGGGTCTACGACACCCGCACCCTGGCTGACCTCGTGGCCGAGGACCGACGCCTGCGCCAGGCGGCCAAGACCGCCGACTACGTCATTTGAGGCGTTTGGGGCGGATCGAGGAAGAGACAAGGCAGCCGGTTGGAACGCCGCCCGAGCCGGTTCGTTCCTGATTCACATGGAGCGACGGCTGGCAATGGGCGCAATCTACGGCCTAAACATGTCCGCCGCCCAGGCCAGGGCCTCGAAATAGGCGGCTGAGGCATCGTCGGGGGCCACGCCGTAGGCGCGAAGCGCTGCCCCGGCCGCCTCGCCGCCGGCGTCGTAGCAGCCGGCCAGGGCCAGGCAGGGCGTGCAGGCAGTCACCCCGCCAAGCAGGGCCACCCGCGTGCGTTCGTCGATGGAGATGCCGGCCAAGGCCTGGGCCATGGGCATCCCGAGCATGGCGTCGAGCAGCGACAACAGCCCCGTCAGGCAAATGCTCTGCCCGTCGTGGCAGGCCGCGTGGCCCGGGAGCCGGCGGCCGTCGGCCAGGGCCAGGAACCGGCCGCGCACGGCCGAGGCGAAGGCCAGCTCCCGGTCCCGGGCCGAGGCCCCCAGCGTGGCCAGCATGTTGACGGCCACCCAGCTGGCCAGGGCGTTGCGGCCCAGGCGCGTGACCGCGAAATCCACCGATTCGATGGGCTGGCCCCGATAGAAGCTGGCCGTGTTGACGTAGCGCAGGAGCTTATAGGTCAGCGACACGTCCGAGCCGATGATTTCGCGCACCCGGCGCACGTCCAGTTCGGGCTGGCTCACCTCGGCCAGAAGATTGAGCTTCACCGCCTGGTTGGGTTCGAGAATCTTGGCCGTGACGATCTTGGGCCGGCTGTAGAAATAGCCCTGGGCCAGGGGCACGCCCCGGTCGCGGCACCAGGCGATGTCGGCCTCGGTTTCCACTTTTTCGGCCAGCACGGTCTTGCCCAGGGCCAGGCAGCGGTCCACCACGGCCCCAAGCCGAACCGGATCGCCGGCCAGGGCCAGAAAATCCACCTTGATGTAGGTCACATAGGGCAGGATCGGATCAAAGGCCGGATCGCCCACGTAATCGTCCAGGGCCAGCACGAAGCCGGCTTCCCGGATGCCGCGCACCAGCTCCACAAAGGCCGCGTCGCAGGTCACATGCTCCAGGATCTCCAGGACGAACCGTCCCGGGTCCAGGAATTTATGGTGGCCGGATTCCAGGATTTCCTTGGAAAAGTTGATGAAAATCTTCTTTTTCGGGTCAATGTCCTGGGAAATGGCGTGGATGCCGTTGGCCAGCACGGCCAGGGTCGCCTCGGCGTCCGAGGGGAAGGAAGCCGCGTTGGGGCCGCCGACGGTGCGATAGAGCAGCTCGTAACCGAACACGTCGCCGTCGACGCGATAGATGGGGTGGCGGGCTACGGCGTAATTGGCGTCTGTATTGGGGGGCATGGTGGTTAAGGCGCGTCTGGCGTACTTCTGGAGTGTTTCCGGCTCAGGCGTCCACCCGGCGGCCAATGCCTGGGTTGGGCTGAAAGTTCCCGCCGTGTGTTACAAATGCAACAAAACAATGGATCAGACGGCCGTTTTATACATCGCTGGACGAAGGCCTACAAGCACGAAAGCGCAAAAGTATGTTTGCAAACGAAATCAAGCCATGAATACGTCCAGATCGGGCGGGAGCACGGCCCAGCCGCCGACGCTGCCCGGAGCCAGCCGGCCGAGGTCGTCGCGGCCAAGCAGCCGGGCCGGATGCACGGTCAGGGCCTCAAGCACGGCCCGGCCCGGAAGTTCCGGATGGGCGGCGAAAAGCGCCCGGGCTTCGTTCCACAAGTCGAGGTCGTCGTTGGAGGCCAGGCTGTCGGTGCCCAGGGCGAGGGGCACGCCGGCCGCGACCAGGGCCGGGGCGTCGGCGACGCCGACGCCGATGCGGGCGTTGCTGCGCGGGCACAGGCAGGCCGTGGCCCCGGACCGGGCCAGAATATCCAGATCGCCCGGGGCGAGGCAGACCACATGGACGGCCAGGGTGTCCGGCCCGAGCAGCCCCTGGCTGGCGGCCTCGGCCACGGGCGACCGGCCGGGCGGCTGCCAGCCCGCCGGAAGCAGTCGGCCGGCCAGCATGGCCGCGAATTCGCCCCGGCCGGTGGTGAACAGTTCCATTTCGCCGGCATGTTCGGCCAGATGCAGGCTGAAAGGCGCGCCGTGCTCCCGGCAGGCGGCCCGCGCCCGGCGCAGGAGCTCCGGGGCGGTGGAATACAGGGCGTGGCCGCAGACCGTGGCCGCCACGCCGTCGCCGGCCGCCTCGGCCAGCTGGGGCGTCAGGTCCAGGGACAGGCCGGCCCGGCGGCCCAGGATCTCGCGGCACACCAGCCCGGACAGGCCGGCTTCCCGCAACGCCCGGGCCACGGC
>JAEZMB010000025.1 GCA_023435825.1 Pseudomonadota bacterium
GCGCCGCAGACGCCGGGCTATCAGGCTCCGGGCTATGCGCCGATGCCCCCGAGAGGCGCGACGGCAACGCCGGGCTATGCGCCGTCGGCCCCCGGGAGCCAGCCCGGCTACGCCCCGGCCCAGCCGCCGGCCCATGCCGCCGCCGGCCCGGCGACCCCGCCGCCAGGTCTGGAAAAGATGATGCTGCAGAGCTTTTGCCGCGAATACGACATCCCGCTGTCCGTGGCCGTGCAGCGTCTGGGCCGGCATCGCATCACGGCCTTTGGCGACATGAGCTTTGAGGAACTGGCCCTGGAAAACAACCGCACCCCGGCCGACATCATGCGGCTGGTGACTACGCCCTAGTGTCGCGTCCGCAAAAAACGCATATGGTGTTTTGTCGTCAACGCGCTAAAACCATTTGTTTTTCTTAAAAAATACTCTCGTACTTTTTAAGGGACGCGACACGAGGACTCGTCTGGGACAGGTTTGCCCGTCTTGACCGAAAAGGCCGCCCTGCAAAGGGCGGCCTTTTCGTTATGGCCTCGCGGTTCACATTGCGGCCTTGGGCCGGGAGGCGCGGCGGCCTGGGACTTTCCCAGCCGCGTGCCGGCCGTTGGAGCGGGTTTGGGGGGTCTGCCCTACAGTCGGGCCGCCACGACGTTCCAGATGGCCTCGGCCACAGCGTCCGGGCCGGGGGCGGCGTCGATGACGGCGAAGCGCGCCGGTTCGGCCACGGCCAGGGCGCGGTAGCCGGCGCGCACGCGCTCGTGGAATTCCAGGCGCTCGGCCTCGAAGCGGCCTTCGGCCTCGGCCGTGCCGGCGGCGGCGTTGCGCGAGGTGGCCCGGGTCAGGCCCATGGCCGGATCGAGATCAAGGAGCAGGGTCAGGTCCGGGACGACGCCGGCGGCGGCCACGGCGTTGAGATGCTGCAGCAGGGCGATGTCGAGTCCCCGGCCGTACCCCTGGTAGGCCACGGTGGAGTCGGTGTAGCGGTCGCAGAGCACCACCTGTCCGGCGGCCAGGGCCGGCCGGATCACCTCGGCCACATGCTGGGCCCGGTCGGCCAGATAGAGGAACAGCTCGGCCCGGTCGTCAAGGCCGGCGGTCTTTTGGGACAGCAAAATGCCGCGCAGGGTCTGGCCCAGGGCGCAGCCGCCGGGCTGGCGCGTGAAGCAAACGGTCCGCCCGGCCGCTTCCAGGGCGGCGCGGAGCCGGGCCAGCTGGGTGGACTTGCCCGAGCCTTCTACGCCTTCAAGGGTAACAAACACTGGTGGACGTCCTTTTCCTTGGGCTTGGCCGGCCGGGGCGCTTCGGGACGCGGCGCGCGCGGCGGGTTGTAGAGGTAGCGCTCCAGGGTGCGCACGTAGGGCGACCAGCTTCCGGCCTCGTCCTCGTCGCCAAAGACCCCGAAAATCTGGTTCATCTTGGCGTCGATGTTGTCGGCGAAATGCAGGACGAAGGCTTCGGCGGTCTTGGGCCGGCGCGGCGAGCCGAACTCGTATTCGCCGTGGTGGGCCAAAAGGATGTGCTTGAAATGCAGGGCCAGTTCCGGCTCCACGCCGCTTTTTTTGAGGATCGGCTCCAGCAGCTCCATGGCGATGACGATGTGGCCCAAAAGCCGCCCGGCGTCGGTGTAGTCGCGGCCAGGACCAGAGGTCAGCTCCCAGGCTTTGCCCAGGTCGTGGCAGACGGCGGCGGCCAGAAGGGTGTCTCGGTCCAGGGCCGGATAGCGGTCGCAGATGGAAAGGGCCAGCCGGGCCACGGCCAGGGTATGCTCCAGCAGGCCGCCCCGGTAGGAATGGTGGACGCTCTTGGCGCCGGGGGCCTCGATGAGGCGCTGGCGGAACTCGGTTTGGCCGAGCACCTTGGCCGTGAACTTGCGCCAGGGCGCGTGGGCGATCTCGGCCCGGCACAGTTCCATGAGCTTTTCCAGCAGCACCTCGGGCGGTTCGGCGCTGGTGGGCACGAAAAGCGACAGGTCCGGAGCCTCGTCGTCCGGGGAGAGCACGGCCAGCCGCTCGATGTTGACCTGCGGCCGGTCGCGGTAGGCCCCGACCTGGCCCTCGACGCGCACGAACTGGCCCGGAGCCAGATCGGCGTAGAGGCTGGCGGCCGGGCTCCAGATCTTGGCCTCGATCTGGCCGGTGACGTCTTCCAGGACGAGCGTCCAGAACGGCCCGTTTTTCGCCTGGCCAAGCCGCGCGCCACCGAGGCAGAACACCTCGGCCACGCCCTGGCCGGCGACAAGATCCTTGACGAAGATGTTCTTTTCCATGTGGGTAGGCCGTGCGCCGGGCAATCGCGGGCGCTCTCGCCCGGTTGCGGCATCTTGGCCGGCGACGTTGCCCGGCCGGCCGGCGGTTGTCAACCGCCGCCGCCTTGGGCATAGTGCCCCGGCCGGAAATCCCGCCGGCAGGAGGCCCCATGCGCATTCTGCTCACCAACGACGACGGCATCCAGGCCGTCGGCATCCGCCATCTCTATAAAGGACTCGTCGACGCCGGCCATGACGTGCTGGTGGCCGCGCCCATTTCCGAACAGTCGGCCGTGGGCCACGCCATCACCATCGCCTCGCCGTTGCGGGTCAAGGAATTCGTGGAAAACGGCTTTCGAGGCCTGGGCGTGTCCGGCACCCCGGCCGACTGCGTCAAGCTCGCGCTCACCACGCTCATGCAGGACAAGCCCGACCTCGTGGTCTCGGGCATCAACGCCGGGGCCAACGTCGGCGTGGACATCCTCTATTCCGGCACGGTCTCGGCCGCCACCGAAGGCGCGCTCATGGGCTATCCGGCCGTGGCCGTCTCGGCCGACGACTACGCCCCGGTCGATCTGCTGGAGCAGGGAGCCTACGTGGCCGACTTCATCGCCGGCCGGCCCTGGGAGGTCCTCGCCCCGCGCACCGTGCTCAACCTCAATTTCCCCAAGCGGCCCATCGCCGAAACCCTGCCGCTCACCCTGTGCCCGCCCACCCAGGCCGTGTACAACGACTGGTACGTCACCAGACAAGACCCGCGCGGCCGCGACTACCACTGGCTCACCGGCGTCATCCCCCCCGAGGCCCTGACCCCGGACAGCGACCGGGCGCTTTTGACCCAGGGCCACATCACCCTGACGCCCCTGCGTTTCGAACTGGCCGACGCGGCTTCCATGGAAAGCCTGGCCGCCCGGCTGGGCCTGCCAACCCCTGTTTGACGGTTGCTTTTTTTCGCCGATCCGGCATATCTACAGCGTAAGACATAACGTCCCAGACGCGGGCCGCACTTGATCAGCAGCACCGACCACACCGCCGCCGTCTTCGGGCACACTGCGTTACGCAAGGCTCACCGCCTTTCCGGAACCGGCATGAATATCCTCATCGTCGACGACTCCGACTCCTCACGGCTGCTGCTGTCCACCATCCTCAAGGGAGCCGGATACGTCGATCCCCTGTGCGCCGGTTCGGCCGGCGAAGCGCTCACGCTCCTCGACGAGCGCTGCCAGGGCGGCGAAGCCCCGGACATCGACCTCATCCTCATGGACGTGGTCATGCCCGACATGGACGGCATCGACGCCACGCGCCTGATAAAGGCCGACCCCAGGCTGCGCGACATCCCCATCATCATCGTCACGGTGAAAGACGAGGCGGCCAGCCTGGAGCGCGCCTTCGAAGCCGGGGCCATGGATTTCCTGGCCAAGCCCGTCAACAGCATGGAACTGCGCGCCCGGGTGCGTTCGGCGCTTCGCCTCAAGGAAGAGATGGATCAGCGCAAGGCCCGGGAACGGGAGTTGGAGGCGCTGACCCGCAAGTTCGAGCAGCTCTCCAATCAGGACGGGCTGACCGGCGTGCCCAACCGCCGCTGCTTCGAGGACGCCTTCCGCAAGGAATGGCTGCGTTCGCGCCGCGACGGCACGCCGCTTTCGGCGCTGATGATCGACATCGACTGCTTCAAGCTCTACAACGACACCTACGGCCACCTGCAAGGCGACCTGTGCCTGCGCCGGGTGGCCGAAGCCATCGTCGAGGCCCTCAAGCGCCCCGGCGACTTCGCCGCCCGCTACGGCGGCGAGGAGTTCGTGGCCCTGCTCCCCGGCACCGACCTGGCCGGGGCCCTGTCCATCGCCGGCATCATCCGGGGCAATGTCCGGGCCGCCAACATCGAACACGCCAGTTCCCCGGTGGCCGACATCGTCACCGTCAGCATCGGCATCTCCGGCGTGGTCCCCAACATGGACCTGGAGCCCGAAACCCTGCTCGCCGCCTCGGACGCCGCCCTCTACCAAGCCAAGAGCGCCGGCCGCAACCGCGTCGAAGTGCGCCCGCCGCTGTAGCCGGCCACGCCTCGGGCAGCCGGGGCGACCGCGTTGCAGCCTTTCGGGGGGAGCCTTGCCCTGGCGGCCCGGGACGCGAACCTCGTGCCGCGTCCACGAAAAACGCCTTTGTCCGTTGCCGGGCAAGGGACGAACGTCATGCCTTTTGCTTAATACATACTCGCGCGGGCAGTCAGGGGCGCGCCCCTCGTGCCGCGTCCCTTAAAAAATACGATGGTATTTTTTAAAAAACGAATGGTTTTAGCGCGTTGACGACAAAACGCCAGATGCGCTGCTCGCGGACGCGACACTAGCCCAGGGCGGCCAGGGTCTTTTCCACCGGCCGGCGCTCCGGTACCACGGGCAGGGGCTGCCTGCCGTCGCGCACCGCCTCGGACACGTACAGGCCGCAGTAGCAGGCCCCGTGTTCGGCCACGTCCGGGGCGCGGTACTCGCAGGGGCAGACCACGTCGCGGTCCAGTTCGAACTTCCCCGAGGCCAGACGGCACGGGCAGGCCATGTAGCCGTAGCGTTCCTTGTTGGTCAAAAGCCCGGCCATGAGGTCGAGGACCATGGCCGTGTCGGGGTTGAAGTGAAACCCCTTGGCCGTCTGCAGGGGAGCGAGCTTGTTGAAAAGTTCCTGAGCGTCCATGTTATTTGCCGCAGTTTTCCAGCATGTTGAGCAACTCGTCGCGCCGGAAGCCCACGATGACCTTGTCGCCGATGACGATGGTGGGGAAGGACAGGGCGGGATTGAGCTTGCGCACGATGTCCATCATCTTGGCCCGTTCCTCCCCGGTCAGGTAGTCGACGTGGACGCAGTCGTAGGGGATATGCTTTTCCTCGAGGAATTCCTTGGCGTGCTTGCAGTGCACGCAGGTGCTCAGGGCATAGACCTTGATGTCGGCGGACATGGCAAACTCCTTGATCTGGCGGCGTTAGCGCGGCGTTTCTCGCATTCCGTTCCGTATTCCCCTTTCCAGACGCCGGGTCAAGTGCGAAAGGGGCCAGGTCAGCAGCAGGTATAAAAGGGCCAGGGGCAGATAGGTTTCGAAGGTGCGGTAGGTGGAGGCGTTGATGACCTCGGCCGCCTTGGTCAGCTCGCGCAGGCTGATGACCGACAGCAGCGAGGAATCCTTGATGCACGACACGAACTGGCCGGTCACCGGGGCCACGATGCGCCGGGCCGCCTGGGGCAGCACGACGTGGAGCAGGGCCTGCCCGCGGGTCATGCCCGAGGACATGGCCGCCTCCCACTGCCCATGGTCCACGGACTCCACCCCGGCCCGCACCATCTCCGAGATGTAGGCTCCGGAAAACAGCGACAGGGTGAACGTGCCGATGACAAAGGGGCTGTCCACCTGCACCACCACGCCGACGCAGAAGTAGAAAATGAGGATCTGGACCAGAAGCGGCGTGCCGCGAAAGGCGCCCACGTACAACGCGGCCAGTTCCGAAAGCACGATGTTGCCCGACACCGAGGCCAGGCCGGAAAGGAGTCCGAAGCACAGGCCAAGGGTGATGGCCACCACGGACACGGCCAGGGTCAGGCCCAGGCCGTCGACGAAGATCGACCGGTAGGCCCAGACCGCCGACCAGTCCCAATGGTAGCGCAGGCGCGACAGCACCAGCCAGGACAGGCCGGCCAAAACGGCCAGGATGGCGAAACGCACGGCAAGACGGGGCATGTCAGCAAGGCTCCGGAAAAAGGCGTCGGGTCGTGGCGGGAAGGCGTCGACCGGGTTGGAGGGCTCGTCGGGCGGTCTTCAAAGGCCGTCCGCTCATCGGCCCTTGGGGGCCGTGAATGCCCCGGCCGGCAGCACCAGCACGTAAGGCACGCGCACGCCGAAATCCCCGGCCAGACGGGCGGCGATGTCCTTGGACACGTCGCGCGGGGCCGTGGTCAGATAGACGGCGTTGGCCTCGGTCTCGATCTGGCCGGTTTCGTTTTTCCAGCCGCCGACTCCGGCCCCCAGCCGGGTGAAGCCGCCGTAGGTCTCGGCCAGCCAGGCTTCCAGGGCGGCGGTGGCGGCCAGGGCGCTCGCGCCGTCGGCCAGGGCGGCCGGCACGACGAAGAGGTGGGCAAAGACCTGTTCGGTGTCGGCCAAGGCCGGCAGGGGCCGGGCGGCGAGCAGGCCCAGCAGGAGCAGGGCGGCCAGGAATCGGCGGAAAAGCGGCATGGCGTCTCCTGTCGGGCGGTTGGCCGGACCGGCGGCCAGGGCGGTCGTTTGGTGCCGGTTGCCGGAGCATGGCGCGGCCCTGTCGCCGCGCGGACGCGGGACAGGGCCGGCAGGGTACGGGGGGCGCTGCGTCATTTGCCGAGGATGTCCTTGAAATGCTTGGCGCGCAAGGCCTCAAGCGTGCCATCGGCCTTGATGGAGGCAATATACATCTCGACGTATTGCCACAGGTCGAAATCGCCTTTTTGCATGGCGATGCAGAACGGCTCGTAGGTGAAGGGCGTGAGCAGGGCCTTGGTGGTCTCGGGGTGCTGTTTCTGGTGCTTGGCGATGGAAATCTGGTCGTAGATGAAGGCGTCGGCCCGGCCGGCGGCCACGTCGGCGGCGCAGGCGGTCTCGTCCTGGTAGCGGTTGATGGTGGCCTTGGGGAAGCGTTTGGTGGCCACGATGTCGGCGGTGGTGCCGGTCTTGACGGCGATGATCCGCCCGGGACGGTCGAGGCCGGCGGCGTCGGTCAGGTCCGGGGCTTTCTGGACGCTGGTCAGGATGCACAGCCCGGTAGTGAAATACGGCGAGGAGAAGGTGATGGTCTTGGCCCGCTCCAGGGTGCCGGTGATGCCGGAAATGATCAGGTCGATCTTGCCCGAGGTGAGCGCCGGGATGAGTCCGGTCCACTCCATGTCCTTGATTTCGAGTTCCACCCCCAGGCGTTCGGCCAGGGTCCGGGCGATGTCCACGTCAAAGCCCACGGGCTTGCCCTTTTCATCGACATATTCGAAGGGCCAGAATTTGAGTTCCATGCCGACGACGAGTTTGCCGCGTTTGACGATCTGGCGCAGGGCACTGCCTTCGTAGATGTCGTAGGGGGTTATGGCCAGGGCTGTGCCGCAGCACATGGTGAGGGCCACGAAGGCCAGGCACACGACGCGTATGAAACGGATCATGGCGTTTCTCCGGGGTTGGGGTTGCCAGGAGCGGGAAGGCCGCCCTACAGGAAGGCGTAGCAGAAAAACGGCGAAAAGAAACCTGTCGACGCGACAAGAGTAGGGCAGGCTGGATAACGGGGCAAGGAGGAAGGGACATGCCTGGACGGATGCTGTGGCTGGCCTTGGCGATGGCGGTGGTTGTGGCGGGCTGCTTCGCGCCCCGGGCCGAGACGTCGGCCCGGGGCTGGCGACCCGACGGGCCGGGCGGGCGCACCCTGTCCCAGCTCCTGGCCCTGTCGCCCGGCATCGCCTCCACGACCTGGGAATCCTTCGCCGGCCCGGCGGGAGTGACGGAGGTGCGGCTGACGGCGGAATACGCCGTGCCCCGTCTGGCCGCGGCCTGTCCCGCGCCCCCGGCCGCCCAGGAGACGGCGGCCCGGGCGTTTCTCATTCTCGGGCTGACGGTGACGCCGGCCGGGCAGGTGGATTTCGCCTACGCCGAGGCCCGGGGGTACGCCGCCTCGGGAGCCTGGCAATCCACGCCGCTGGACATCGGCGTGGTGGCCGATCTGGTGGCCCGGGCCGCCGTGCTGCCCTGCGCGGCGCTCACCTTGCCCAAGGGCTCCTAGCGGTTGGCCGGCGGTCTCAGCCCCGCTCTTGGGCATTGCCTGACAGGCGGCATTGGCGCATAACGAAAGCCGTTCCCTTCTCCCTTAACCGCCCCGAGGTCAGCCGTTGCCAGGACATGCCGCGCCCGATGCCGCGAAGACCTACGACGAGCTCCTGACGGAGCTGGCGTCGGTCCGGGAAAAAGCCCGCCAGCAACAGAAACTCCTTTTGACGTCCACGGATTTCTTCCATCGCTGCTCCCGATCCCCCTTTGAGGCCTATGCCATCGATTGGATGGAAGGTCAGGTCGAGACGGTGCTGGGCCGTGACGAAGACACGGTCAGGGCCTTTGGCTGTTGGCTGCATTTTGTCCATCCCGACGACGTCCAGCGGCTCGGGGCGCACCTGCTGTCCCTCAAGCCCGGCGATGTGGGCGAGCAGGAGTTCCGCTTCGTGCGCCAGGACGGCGGCGTCCGCTGGGTCACCGAACGGTATCGTTGCGAATTCGATGCGGCCAACAAGCGCTATGTCCTGTACGGCGCCATCAAGGACATCACCGACCGCAAAAAGGACGAGGCCCTCATGCGGGCCATGCTGGCCAATCTCCCCCTGGATTTCTGGGCCAGGGACCTGGTCGGCCGGGTCATCCTGCAAAGCGACATCAGCCAGGCCCTGTGGGGCGATCTCACCCAGGCCGCCGGGGATATGGACGTGTCGGCCGACACCCTGGCCCGCTGGCGGGACAACGCCGCCAAGGCCTACGCCGGGCAACGGGTCGACGCCGAGGCCGAATACCGCCTTCCCGGCGGCGACGAGGTCTTCTGCCACGAAATGCTGGCCCCCATCCGCAACCGGGGCGAGATCGTGGGGATCATGGGCGTCAACGTGGATCTCACCGACCGTCGGCACATGGAGCGCGACCTGCGCGCCGCCAAGGAGGGGGCCGAAGCGGCCAATCAGGCGAAGTCGGAATTCCTGGCCAATATGAGCCATGAGGTCCGCACGCCATTAAACGGCATCCTGAGCACGCTGCAGTTGCTGGGAACCACGCCCCTTGACGCCGAGCAGCAGGAATACCTTTTCGCCGCCATCAAATCGTCCCATCGCCTGACCCAGCTGCTGTCCGACATCCTCGACCTGACGAAGATAGAGGCCGGCAAGCTGCCTTGCCGGGAGAGCCGTTTCGAGTTCAGCCAGTTGCGGCGGGCGGTGCTGGAATTGTTCGCCAAGGCCGCCAGCGACAAGGGCGTGGGCCTGGTCTTCGCCATAAGCGACGACATGCCCCGGTGGCTGGTGGGCGATGAAGCTCGATTGCGGCAGATCCTGTTCAATCTGGTGGGCAATGCGGTGAAGTTCACCCTCCAGGGCCAGGTGAGCATCGAGGCGAAGCCGCTGCCGTCAGCCGGCGGCGACCGGCTGCAGGTGCTTTTCACCGTCAGCGACACCGGGATCGGCATCCCCGACGACCAGCTGCAATATGTCTTCGAGCCCTTCAGCCAGATCGAAGGTTCCTATACCCGGCGCTTCCAGGGCGCGGGGCTGGGGCTGTCCATTGTCCGCAAGCTGGTGCGTATGCTTGGCGGCGAGCTGGCCGTGGACAGCACGGAAGGGGGCGGGACCACGATGTACTGCTCGATTCCGCTCAAGCGCCACGACGCGGTTGTTGACGCCTGCGCCCCGACGGCCGCCCAGGCCGGGCCGCCCCGGGCGCTGACGATTCTCATGGCCGAGGACGAAGCCGTCAGCCTCATGGCCGCACGCCGGATGCTGGAGAAGGCCGGGCACCAGGTCGTGCCGGCCCACAACGGCCAGGAAGCCCTCACGCTTCTGGCCGAACAGGCCATTGATGTGATTTTGATGGACGTCCAGATGCCGGTTCTCGACGGCGTGGCCGCTGCCCGTCGCATCCGGCAGGGCCAGGCCGGCCCGGACAAGGCCGGCGTGCCCATCATCGCCGTCACGGCCTACGCCATGCCGGGCGACAAGGAACGGTTCCTGGCCGCCGGCATCGACGACTACGTGACCAAGCCCATGGGCCTTGTGGAATTGCAGGCCGCCATCGACCGGGTAAGGGCCGCTGTCCGGCCGGGCTTGTCGCCCGGGCCGGCCTGAGGCGTCGGGGCCGGCCTCGCCGCGCCCCCCCGAGGCGAATCCCGCGACAGTCCTTGGCGACGCCCTGTCCCCATGACCGCGACTGGCCGTTTGGTTGCGACAGCCGGCCCTAACCGGCGTGGCCGCCGGGAGGCCGGCCCCGGCAATCAGGGCTGTCCGCCCGCCGTTACTTGCCCTTGCTGGCCTTGATGGCTTCTTCGAGCTGTTCGAAGGTCGGACGGTAGTGGATGGGGATGGCCCGGCGGCCGGCTTCCAGGGCCACGGGCGGCGGGTTGCCGCCGACGAACGACCCCAGCGAGGCCTTGGCCACCAGCAGGATGTGCTCGATCTCCTTGGCCCGGAACTCCAGGTTGGTGGAGATGGGGCCGATGAAGCCGTAGGCCAGTAAAACGCCCATGAACGTGCCGACCAGGGCCGCGCCGATGCTGTGGCCCAGCACTTCGGCCGGTTCGTTGAGTTTGCCCATGGTGATGACGACGCCCAGAACGCAGGCCACGATGCCCAGCGCAGGCATGCCGTCGGCCACCTTGCTGATGCTGTGGGAGGGGATGAGCAGCTCGTGGACGGTGGACTCGATGTCGGCGTCCATGATGTTGTCGAACTCATGGGCCTCGATGTTGACCGTGGAGAAGATGCGCATGGTGTCGCAGATGAAAAGCAGCACTTCGTGGTTTTTCTTGTTCTTGGCGAAGTCGCTGAAGATCGGGCTTTCCGCCGGCCGCTCCACGTCTTTTTCGATGGCGACCAGGCCTTCGCGGCGGATCTTCATGTACAGGCCCGACAAGGTGACGAGCAGGGTGGTGTAGTAGGCCTTGCTCGTGATCATGCCGCCAAAGATGGACATCGCGCCCTTGAGGGTGTGGGTGATGACGTCCTTGGGCGAGCTGATGACGAACGCCCCGAGCGCGCCGCCGGCGATCATGAGCAGTTCCGGCGGGGCGGCCGACAGGATCAGGTCGAAGTTGCCCTTTTCCAGGATGAAGCCGGAAAGGATGCAGCCGATGACGATGATGATGCCGAGTATTGCGAACATGGTTGGTCCTGTCTTGCGCCCCGGCCGTTAAAACTGGCCCTCGGTGGACTTGTCGTAGATGGTGTTGATCTGTTTTTCCAGCACTTCGCCCACGTCCGGGGTGCGCGGCGGGGCGGGCTTGGCCGGCGCGCCGGAACCCGTGCCGCCAGCGCCGCGTTCGCCTTCCCTGGGCGGGCGGAACAGCAGCAGGCTGATGCGCCGGTTTTTCGGGTCGTAGGGCTTGCCGGGCACGTAGGGACGGGTGTCGGAATAGCCGGTGACCTCGGCCACGGCGTCGGGATTAAGGCCCGCGCCGACCATGAAGCGGCGGGCGGCCAGGGCCCGGCCGGCCGAAAGATCCCAGTTGGAATAGGCCCCGGAATAGCGGTAGGCGTCGGTATGGCCCTCGATGGCCACCTTGACGCCTTCCTTGCGAATGACGTCGGTGACGGCGGCCAGGATGCGCTGGGCGTCGGGGAGCAGGGCCACGCCGCCGAGGTCGTAAAGAGGCCGATCGGCCTTGTCCATGATCTCGACGCGCACCTTGTCCTTGTCCTGGGTGACGGACACCTGTCCGGCCAGTTCGGGCACGGCTTTTTCCAGCGCCTGTTCGATCTGCTGCTCCAGGGCCTGGGCCTGGGCGGCGGCGGCGGCCTCGGCCTTGGCTTGCGCCTTGGCCAGGGCGTCGGCCTCGGCCTTGGTCTTGGGCGCTTCGTGCTTGCCGCCGGCCATGTCGCCGGCGTTCTGGCCCTGGCCGCCGGTGGGTTCCTTGCCGCCCCGGTCGATGGCCACGTCGGGCCGTTCCTCGCCGGAGCCGACCACGGCGGCCGGGGGGCCCACGCCGCCGACGTCGAGGAGGGTGGCCGACGGGCCGGGATTGTTGAACAGGCTGAACTCGTTGAAATATTGGGCGATTTCTTCCTTTTTTTCCTGTGGGGCGTTGCTTAGCAGCCACATGAGCAGGAAAAACGCCATCATGGCCGTGACGAGGTCGGCATAGGCGACCTTCCACGAGCCGCCATGGGCGCCGGCCGAGATCTTCTTGATCTTCTTGATGATGATGTTTTTTTTGTGTTCGGCCTCGGCCATGACCCCTCCGTCGCCATCCTATCGGCCGCGCGGGCAAAACCGTTAGGGGACGGTCGTCTAGGGCCTTTTGTTACGCAGGAGCGGGGGAAAGGGCAACTCTTCCCTCCGCCATCGCCTGTGCCGATGGCGGAGGGGGCCCATGACAGCCGCCCGGCTTGGCTGCGGCCTAGAAAGAGAGCTTGAGGCCCACGCTGGCCGCCTGGGCGGCATAGCCGGGGCGGAAGAGTTCGACGCCGACCCGGGCCGTGGCCGCCAGGGAATCCGACAGGCCCACGGTCACTCCCAGGTCGACCAGGGCGGAATTGTAGCGCTGGTCCTTGGTCTTGGCCTGGTAGGTGGACGACGGGGAGCCGATGAACGTGGCCACGATGTTTTGGGAGTCGCCAAGCCACTGGGCGCTCCAGGCCGCCCGCACTTCCGGCGTCACGTCGCCCATCGGGGTTTCAAACGTCCGGGAGACATGGCCCCCGAGCACCGTGTTGAGGGCCTGGGTGTCCCTGGCCCGCACGCTCTGGCCGACAGTGCCCGCGCCCTTTTCCGTGAAGCCGTTTTCGTGCAGCTGCTGCCAGGAGACCGAGGCCAACGGGCCGTAGGTGAAGTCCCCGGCCTTGAAGTCGTAGCCGCCCCCGAGGCTGGCGCTCAGGTTCCAGCCGTCCCAGTTGGCCTTGGCCGTATACTTTCCGGCCGGCAGCGGCAGGGCGCGCGAGGAGCGGAAGTTGTCGTAGGCTCCCCGCAGGCCGGCGTCGGCGTAGAAGCCCCCTTGGCGGTAGGCGGCGAGCAGGCCCAGGCTCCAGTCGTTGATCGTGCCCTGGCCGCCGCCTTCGCTGTGCAGGCTGATGGACTGGTTGACGTAGCCCGGGGCCAGGCCCAGGGTCAGCTCGGCGCTGGGGCGGTAAAGCAGGCCGCCGGTGATGCCGCCGGCCAGAGTGACGTAGCCGGTCTGGTCCGCGCTGCCCTGCTGGCTGGCCCGCAGCCCCAGAGGCTTGAGGAAGACGTCAAAGCGGCCAAGCGACAGCCGCTGGGAGTCGCTGCCGGCGTTGGCCCCGGGAATCCCGGCCGGGACGCCGCCATTGTCGGCATTCTGCGAGGCCACGGCGGCCGGTCCGAAGTTCAGGGCATTGGCCGCGGCCGCGCCTGCCTGGCCTTCATGCAGGCCGGCGCGTTGGGCCCCGGTCAGCAGGCGGCCGGCCTCGAACACGTTGCGGCTGAAGGTCGCGTAGTATTCAGGGCTCAGCACATTGAGCGCGTAGTCGGTCAGGGCGTTGGAGGCCGAGTACATGGCGTTGGTGCCGTAGGAATAGTCCAGGGATTTGATCAATGTGGCCATCTCGCCGGTGGCGCTGTAGGCCGCGGCGTCGAGGCCCGAGCCGACCGAGGAGGCCTGGGAGCTGGTGGCGGAGTTGGAATAGGACTGGCGCGCCAGGGTCACGGTGACGGCGTTGGCCGAGTAGACCGGCACGAAAACCCAGTTTTCCGGCGTGGCCCCGTAGGTCACGGTGGAATACGTGCCGGAGACGCCGCCAGCGGCGGTCAGCACGGTCCAGACGGTGCCGCTGTTGTAGTAGGTGTATTCCGGCTGAATGGAGATCGTGCCGCCAAGGGTGGCGCTGCCGGTGACGGCGATCAGGTCGTTGGCGCTGGGGGTGACGTCGCACACGTAGACGCCGGAGGCTCCCTGGGCGTAGTCGCCGGTGACGGTGAGGGTGCCGGGGGAATTGCCGGGAGCGACGCTGCCGTTGAGGTTCAGGTTGCTCACCGTGCCGACGCCGTTAAGCGTTGCGCCGTTATCGATGGCCAACGTGCCGCCCAGGGTGCTGCCGCTGACGAGGTGCAGGACGCCGGAATTTCGGCTGAGGGTCCCGGTGTAGGTGGAGCCGTTGAAGGTCGCGTCCAGGGTATCGGTCCCGGAGCCGGCCAGGGTGAGGTTGCCGGACCCGAGGAGGTTGCCGGCCAGGGTGACGGCGTTGCCGGTGTTGTCGATGGTCCCGCCGCCGGTGACGGTGATGGGCCGGGAGGTGCTGACGGGGGCCGTGGTTTGCAGCGTGCCGCCGGCCAGGGCCAGCGCGCCGGTGGAAACGCCCAGGTTGGCGTCGCTGGAGATGGAGAGCGTGCCGCTGCTGATGGTGGTGCCGCCGGTGTAGCTGTTGGTCCCGGTCAGGGTCAGGGTGTTGCCGCCGGTCTTGGTGACCGCGCCGTCGCCGCTGATGGAGCCGGTGTAGGACAGGTCCCGGGAGGGGCTGAAATCGAGGATCGCGCCCGAGGAGATCGCCATCGAACTCGAAGCGTTCGCGCCCGAGAGGCTGAGCGTGCCCTGCTGGATGGTGGTCGGCCCGGTGTAGGTGTTGTCGCCGGTCAGCGCCAGGAGGCCGGAGCCGGTCTTGGTCAGGCCGCCGGTGCCGGAGATCGTGCCGGAGAAGGTGTTGGCGGCGGTGTTGCCCACGGTCAGCGTCGCCGAACCCAGGGTCACCGCGCCGGAACCGGTCAGGCCGCCGACGACCTGGTTGTAATTGTTGAGGGCCAGGGTGCCGGCGGAGCTGACGTTCACGGTGGAGTTTGGCGAAAACGCGTTGGTCGCGCCGGCCTGGAGCGTGCCGGCCGTCACGGCGGTTTCGCCGGAGTAATCGCTGTTGCTGCCGGACAGGGTCAGGGTGCCCGTGCCGGTCTTGGTCACGCCGCCGGTGCCGGTGAGGGTGAAGTCGTTGACGGCGGAATTGTTGGTCACGGTCAGCGTGGCCGAGCCGAGGAGCACCGTGCCCGTGCCGGACAGATCGACGATGGTCTGGTCGTAGTTGTTGAGGTCCAGGGTGCCGTTGGTGTTCACGGTCACGACGGAGTTTTGCGAGAAGGCGTTGGTCCCGCCGGCCCGCAACGTGCCCCCGTTGATGGTGGTGGCCCCGGAGTAGTCGTTGGTCCCGGACAGGGTCAAAACGCCGGTTCCGTCCTTGGTCAGGCCGCCCGTTCCGGTGATTGTTCCGGAAAATGCGCTGTTGGCGGCGCTGTTCACGGTGAGCACACCGGAACCCAGGCTCACCGTGCCGGCGCCGGACAGGCCGCCGATGGTCTGGTTGAAATTATTGAGGTCCAGGGTTCCTGAGGCTCCCACGGCCACGGCGGAGTTGCCGGAGAAGGTGTTGGCCGCCCCGGCCTGCAGGGTTCCCTCGGTGATGGTGGTCGCGCCGGAGTAGGTGTTCGCGCCGTTGAGGACGGTCGTGCCGGCCAGGACCTTGACCGCGCCGTTGCCGCTGATGGCGCTGTCGAACTGCAGATTGGAACTCGTGTGATTGAAGACGATCTCGCCTGTCCCGTTGCCGAAAACGATCGACGCGGCCCTCAGCGTGCCCGCCGCGGCGGCGCTGGAACCCTCGGCCGCGCCGATGTTCAGCGTGCCCCTGGACCCGGCGTTGGTCGCGATGTTGAGGGTGCCGTCATACACGCCGCCCGTCGCCGTGCCGACGGTCACCAGGCCGCCGTCGGCGATGGTCAACGTGCCCGTGCCGTCATAGCCGACACGCAAAATGGCGCCGTTGTCGGTCAAGGTCGAATTCGCGCCGGTGACGGTCACCGTGCCGGTGCTGTTGGCGCTCAGTCCGATCCGGCCGTTCGAATTGATGACCGTTCCGCCATTCTCGACGGTCAATGTCCCGGTTGAGGCTCCCAGGCCGAGGATGAGTTGGCTGCTGCTCTCCCAGGTTGAACCCGGGCCAGTAACGGTCGCCGTGCCGCTGCCGCCGTCACGGGCTCCAAGAAAGCCGTTGGTATTGGTGACCTTTCCGCCGTCGGCTATGGTCATTTCCCCGGTGCCGCTCCAGCCGACAACGAGTTCGCTGCCGTTTGTCCAAGTCGAGCCGGGTCCTGTGACAGTGACCGTGCCGTGGCTGCCGGCCTGATACCCGACCGTGCCTTCGTGGGCATTGGTGACCGTTGCGCCAGCTTCCACGGTCATCGTGCCTGTGCCGCTCCAGCCGACAACGATTTCGTCGTTGTTCGTCCAGGTGCTGCCGGCGCCGGTGACCGTCACCGTGCCCGTGGCGTTGGACTCGTAGCCGATGGCCCCGTTCGCGCTGGTCACGGACGCGCCGGATGTGACGTCGACCGTGCCCGTCGATCCGTCGGCCCAGCCGACTCGAAGCTCACCGGCCGCTGTCAGCGAAGCGCCGTTCTCGACGGTGATGATGCCGGTTGAGGTGTAACCGGCGTACACGTTGCCGACATAATTCACGTTGGGCACGGTGGTGAGGCTCGATCCGGCTCCGGTCAGGAGAATGGTCCCGGTGAGGCCCGTGTCGTTGCCGGCCGCAACGATAGTCGCGGTGGCGGTGGCGCCGTTGGAAATGGTCAACAAGCCGTCGCCGGTTGTGCCGCTGTCGTTGCCGTCGCCGCCCACGTAGATGCAGAGCTTGCCGTCAAGGACGGTGCCGGGACCGGTCACGGTCAACGAGCCCGCGCCGCCGGGCGCGCCCGAGACATAGACCCCGTCCGCCTCCAGGGTCGCGCCGCTTGATACGGTGGCGGAGCCCTGGTGGATATAGAGCCAGCCGTCGGAGTCGACCCAGGTGGCGGGGACGCCGCTATGGGCGGTGCCGATGTCCACTTTGCTGTTCGTGCCGGAGACGGTCATGGTGCTGCCGCCCTGGACATAGAGCGTGCCCGAAACCGTGCTCAGCACGCCTCCTCCCGTGACCTCCAGCGAACCGTGGGAATTGGTTTCGGAGCCGACCGTGCCCCCGGAGGTGGCCGTCAACGTGGCGCCGCTTCCGGTTACCGCGACCGTGCCGACGCCGCCGACCCCGTAGCCGATGTACAGGCCGCCTGTGGTCACCGTGGTTCCAGCCCCGACGTTGAGGACGCCGGTTCCCTGGTAGCCGGCATAGAGGTTGTCAGCCACGTTCAGGCTGGACCCCGCGCCGGTCAGGTTGACGGTGCCGTTGGAGCCGCTGTTGGAGCCGACAAAAAAGGCGGTCGCGCTGGAAACCGCGCCGCCGTTTTGGATATTGAGGATGCCGGTGGCGTTGTTGCCCACATAGAGGCTGTCCGAGCTGGTCCATTTGGAGCCGGCCCCGGTCACGGTGGCGGTGCTGGTCGCCGTGCCGCCCCAGCCGATGGTGCCGCCGGTCGAGGTGACAGTGCCGCCGTTTTGGACGGTCAGGGTCCCCTGGCCGTCGCCGCCCACGAGCAGCGTTCCCGCGCCGGTGTTCCAGGAGCCGCCGTCGATGGTGGCCGTGCCGGAGCCGCCGGTGTTGTTCCCCAGCACCCCGCCGACGCTGGCCGCCGTGGTTGCGCTGCCGACATTGAGCGTGCCGGAGCCGCCGTAGCCGACGAAAAGATTGGCGGCAGAGGTTAAGGCCGAACCGGAGCCGGTCAGGTTCAACGTGCCCGAGGAGCCGCTTTCCGCGCCCATGTTGACCAGATTGGCCGAAACGTGGGCCCCGTTTTGGACGTTGAGCACGCCTGCGCTGTAATTGCCGACGTACAGATCGCCGGTGTTGGTCCAACTGGCCGAGGAGCCGGTGACCGTGACGGTTCCAACGGCCAGTTGGGAGGCCTGGTCGTTTCCGAGAAGGGCCTGCGTGGCCGCCAAGGACCCCTGGATCAGGAGCTCGCCGGTGGAGCCGCCGCCGACGACCAGCGTGCCGGCCGCTCCCGAGGCGCCCACGCCGATCACCGGCGCGGAGTCTCCCGGTCCGACCGACCCGATGTTCGCCGTATCGCCCGCGCCCGGAACGCCGCCGTCCCAGACCCAGTTGCTGCCCGTGTTCCAGTCGGAACTGGTTCCGCCCTGCCACATGACGGATTTGGCCAAGGCCGGAGCCGTTTCGGCAAAAGCGAAAAAGAGCGTGGCGCACGCCGCCAGAATCAGATGCCCCGAGCGTTTGCAATTTCTGGAGAAGACAAGGAAATTCATGTGCGTCACCCTTTTCAAGAACGTCTGAATGGGAGAAGGCTTCCGTCTGTCGCGCGAAGAAAACCTCGCGGCGTATTGCCGTGCTGCCTGGGCGTGACACCCTGTCTCGGGACCTGCGCCGCCAGGAGACTCAAACAGCAAAGCGCCGGACATCAACGAGAAAGCAGTAGGATTCCAACGTTGGCCGGCAGCCGCTTCGGCGATGCCGACCGAGTCTGGAACGAGCCTCTGGTCAGCCAGCAATGGGCGCTCCAGGAGCCAGTCTCGCGGCGTTTAAAAAAACCGAAGGCTGCGGCGGCCTCTTGGGGCCATCCGGCTGGTTCGTTCCCGGTTGACGAACCAGCTTGTTTCTGTGTGTACGGTTCATTATCTAATTATTATTTTTTCAGCAATATGGAAACCGCATAAACATTGCCGCGTATTTCATTCGCCAGGAGGCCGAAATGGCCGACCTTCCTTTAGAGCAACGAAATTGTTGTAGTTACGCGTGGGGGAGGATGGTGGCTTGGCTGCCGCAGAGTGCGTGCAGTCACGCCGTCGGGCCAAATCTGCTAGCGCATCTCCTCCGGGCGGCCGAAGCAGCCGTGCGCGGTCTAGCCCCACCTGCGAGCAGATGAACCCGTGGAAATCCAAAATGATGCGCGAGAGATACGGTGACTCGGCGGATGGGGAATGGACAAACGCCAAAAAGGGCGAAGGGAAAAATCCCTCCGCCCTGGAAAGCTTGGGTGCGGTGACGCCTTAGGCGGCCGCGACCGGCAGCACGTGGCGAGCGAGCCCCAACCGGGGATTGCCGCCCGACGTCCGGCTGTAGGGAGGTGCTCGTGTCGCTTCCTTAAAAAATGCGATAGTATTTTTTAAGAAAAATGAATGGTTTTCGCGACTGCAAAACACCATACGCGCTTTTCGCGGACGCGACGCGACGCGAGGCTAGGCGTAATGGTAGCGGCAGGCGATGATTTTCAGGCAGTCGTTTTCCACGGCGTAGACAAGGCGGTGTTCCAGATCGATGCGGCGCGACCAATGGCCGGACAGGTCAAAGCGCAGTTGCTCCGGCTTGCCAAGACCGGCGTAGGGCGTCTTGAGGGCGTCCTTGATGAGGGCGTTGATTTTCTTGACCTTGGCTTTGTCGGTCGCCTGCCAGTAGAGGTAGTCCTCCCAGCCTTGGGGCGTCCACAGGAGGTCCACGCCAGGCCTCGCTAGTCCTCGATCAGGTCGTGGCGCTGCAGATTGCCGGCCTTGGCGTCGGCGACGCTTTGGCGCAACCGTTCGGCGTTGGCCTGGCTGCGCAGCAGGTAGGCGGTTTCTTCGATGGAATTGTAGTCGTCCAGGCTCATCATGACCACGGCCTTGGCTTTCTGGCGGGTAATGATGACGGGCGTATGGTTGTCGCAGACCTGGGTCATCATCGAAGCCAGGTGTTCGCGGGCGTAGCTGTAGGTGATGGCGTCCATGGAGGGGTCCTTGGGTTGGCGGGCTTCTCCCCGGTGCGAGAGGAGAAGTATGTACGTATTTATGTACAACCGTCAAGGGCAAGGCCCGGAAGCGGCCGGTCGTCGCCACGCCAAAAAGGGCGAAGGGAAAAATCCCTCCGCCCTGGAAAGCTTGGGTGCGGTGACGCCTTAGGCGGCCGCGGCGGCCTCGACCGGCAGCACGTGGATGCGGGTCTTGACCTTGTTGTTGCGGGTGTACTTCTCGAACTTCACCACGCCGTCGATAAGGGCGAACAGCGTGTAGTCCCGGCCCATGCCCACGCCCGTGCCGGGGTGGAACTTGGTGCCGAGCTGGCGCACCAGGATGTTGCCGGCCAGAACCGACTGGCCGCCGAAACGCTTGACGCCACGCCGTTGACCGGCGCTGTCGCGGCCGTTTCTGGAGCTGCCGCCTGCTTTTTTATGTGCCATGTCGCGACTCCTTCAAAATATGAGCTAGGCCTGAATGCCCGTCACCTTGAGCTGGGTGTAGCCCTGGCGATGGCCCTGCTTCTTGTGCGAATCCTTGCGGCGACGCTTGTGGAAAACCACGATCTTCTTGCCCTTGACGTGCCCGGCCACCTGACAAGTGACGGCCGCGCCGGCGACGTAAGGCGCGCCGATCTTGGCTTCGCCGCCGCCGATCATGAGCACCTTGTCCAGCACGTATTCCGAGCCGGCCTCGGCAGCCAAAAGATCCACGGTGATGGTGGCCCCTTCCTGGACCTTATACTGCTTGCCGCCAGCCATAACGATTGCGTACATAATGTCGACCTCCGATGGGGAAGACGGTCCCTTTACCGCTGCGCCGCCGCGTCGTCAAGCCCTTTTTGCGGCAGCGACGATCCGCTGGCCAAAAGTCGCTCCCGCCGCGCCCGCAAAACGTCCAATACCGCGATGTCGATGCGCAGGCTCCCCCGCCCGCGCCCCAGCTCCACCCCGGGCTTGGCCAGCCCGTGGTAGTCCGAGCCGCCCGAGACCGCCAGCCCCAGTTTGCGGGCCAGGGCCAGATATTCCAACGTCTGGTACTGGGAATGCTCGGTGTAAAAGGCCTCGATGGCGTCCAGGCCGGCGTCGCGGTAGCGCCCGACGGTCTCGGCCAGGGCCGGGCCGGAAAGCCCGAGCAGATACGGGTGGGCCAGCACGGCCAGCCCGCCCTCGGCGTGGAGAAGTTCAATGGCCTCGGGCAGCGGCAATTTGTCCTTGGGCACGTAGGCCTTGCCGTAAGCGCCCAGGAATCTGGTGAAAGCTTCCTTGAAACTGGTCACCGCGCCCATGGCCAGAAGGGCCTGGGCGATATGCGGCCGGCCCACGGCCCCTTGCGCCAGGGCCGTGACGGACTCATATTGAAGAGGCACGCCCAGGGCGGCGAGCTTTTCGAGGATGCGCTTGTTGCGGTCGTGGCGGCGGGTGCGCAGCCAATCCAGGCGCTCGGCCAGGGGGCCGGGGGCGTCGGGCAGAAACAGCCCGACCAGATGGATGCTGCCGCGTTCGTCGGCCACGGACAACTCGACCCCGGCAATGACCTCGACGCCGTGCCTGGCCCCGGCGGCCCGGGCTTCGGGCAGCCCGGCCAGGGTGTCGTGGTCGGTGACGGCCACGGCGGCCAGCCCCTTGGACGCGGCCATGGCCACCAGTTCGGCCGGCGAGGCCGTGCCGTCGGAGGCGGTGGTGTGGGTATGCAGATCAATAAACGACATGGAAGACCCTAGCCCGGTTGGCTGGCCTTGTGAACCTCCATTGCGCCGGGGACGCGATTTGGCTATGAACCAGGGCACGTTTGCACAAGGAGACCGCCTGTGAGCATCCATCCCGATCTGCTGACCATCCTGGCCTGCCCCAAATGCAAGGGCGCGCTTACCGTCGTGGACAACGAGGCCGGCCTTTTCTGCCCGACCTGCGACATCGTGTTTCCGGTTCGCGACGACATTCCCATCATGCTGGTGGAAGAAGCCGTGGCCAAGGCCGACTGGGACGCCGGCAAGCGTTCGGCCAAGGACGACGCCGCCAAGTAACCACGTTCCGGGGACCCTCTCCCCGGACAGGGAGCGCTATGGCCAAATTGCACTGGACCCCGTGGATGGCCCTGGCCGAGATCGAGGGCCGCACCGAATGCGGCCTGGACCAGATCGCCCAGGGCAGCCGCGACTGCGCCCCGGTCTGGCAGCCCGCCGCCGACGTGGTCGAGACCGAGGACGCCTTTCGCGTCACGTTGGAGCTTCCGGGCGTGGCCCGGGAGGACGTGGCCGTGGAAGTGCGCGGCCGGGAACTGCTCATCCAGGGTCTGCGCCGCTTCGAGAAAGACTGCCGGGGCGAGGTCTACCACGCCCTGGAACGCTCCTACGGCCCCTTTGCCCGGGTCTTCGAACTGCCCAAAGGGGTCTCCCGGGCCGACGTGACGGCCGTGATGAAGGACGGGCTGCTTGACGTGCGCCTGCCCAAGCTCGGCCCCGAACGCCTGCGCCGCCGCATCCCCATCAGCTGACGCCAGACCGCCAAACCGCTCCGCCAAGGAGGCTTGCCATGGGTCGCATCGCCCCGTGCGAGAAGTCTTTTTCCCTTTTGCTCGTTGCCTGTTTCCTGGCTTTGGCCGCGCTGCCGGCACGGGCCGTCGCCGCCTCCAACCGGGCGGCCCGCACCACGCCGGTGGTCACGGCCGTGGCCGCCGTGGCCCCGGCCGTGGTCAACATCACCGCCGCCAAGACCGTCCAGCGCCGGCCGAACATGGGCCCCTTTTTCGATGAGGAGTTTTTCCGCCAGTTCATGGGCCCCGGCGGCGTGCCGCGCCAGGAGACCCAGGAGAGCCTGGGCTCGGGCGTCATCATCGACGGCAAGGCCGGGCTTGTGCTGACCAACGCCCACGTCATCGCCGGCGGGGCCACCATCAAGGCCCGGCTCCAGGACGGCCGCGAGCTCGACGCCACCCTGGTCGGCGCGGACGCCGACTTCGACGTGGCCGTGCTGCGCCTGTCCGGCGGCGGCAACCTGCCCCAGGCGGCCATGGGCGATTCCAGCGACATCATGATCGGCGAGACGGTCATCGCCATCGGCAACCCCTTTGGCTACGCCCATACCGTGACCACGGGCGTGGTCTCGGCCGTGGGGCGCTCGCTCAAGCACGAGGGCGGGGCCTACGCCGACCTCATCCAGACCGACGCGGCCATCAATCCCGGCAACAGCGGCGGCCCGCTGGTCAATCTGGCCGGCGAGGTCATCGGCATCGACATGGCCATCCAGGCCGGGGCCGAGGGCATCGGCTTCGCCATCCCCATCAATAAGGCCCGGCGGGTGGTGGCCCAGCTCGTTGACGGCGGCCGGGTGACCCCGGCTTGGCTCGGGCTGTCCGGCCAGGACGTGGACGCCCGGGCGGCCCGATACTTTGGCCTGCGGCGTCCCAAGGGGATGCTGGTGACCGAAGTGGCCCAGGGGTCGCCGGCCGACAAGGCCGGCATCAAGCCCGGGGACCTGATCCTGTCGGTTGGCGGGGCGGAACTCGACGACAAGGGGCAGTACCGGGGGGCGCTGGCCACCTCCACCGTGGGCGAGGCGTTGGCCCTGACCGTGCGCCGGGGCGAGCAGGAGCAGAAGATTTCGGTCGCGCCGGCCGCCTTTGGCGAGCGCGAGGCGGCCGGGCTGGCCGCTTCGCGCTGGGGCATCGGCGTGTCTTTCGGGCGCGGGGTGAGCGTAGCCAGCGTGCGCCAGGGCTCGCCAGCGGCCCGGCTGGGCCTGGCCCCGGGCGACGTGCTGGTGCAGATCGGCGGCGAAAAGCTCGGCAGCCAGGCCGATTTCACCCGGGCGGTCTATGTCAACCGCTTAAACCGCACCATCCTCGTCATGATCGAGCGGGGCGGCCGGGGCTATTACGCCAAGATGGGCGTGGAGTAGCCCGGCGCTTTGGAGCGAACACATGGATCACGCGACGGAAAACGCCTGGCCGGACTGCCCGGTCATTCGCATCGCGGCGGCGGTCATCCTGGACGACGCCCGGCGCACCCTGCTCGTCCGCAAGCGCGGGACCACGGCCTTCATGCAGGCCGGCGGGAAGATCGAGGCCGGCGAGGCCCCGCTCGCCGCGCTGCGTCGGGAATTGCGCGAGGAGCTTGATCTGACTTTCGACCTCGCGGCCTCCCGGCGTCTGGGCCGGTTCACGGCTCCGGCGGCCAACGAATCCGGCTGTCTGGTGGAGGCTGAGGTCTACCACGTGTCCGCAGGCGAGGCGTTGACCCCACGGGCCGAGATCGAAGAGGCCGTCTGGGTGGACCCCTTTGCCCCGGGCGAGCTGCCCCTGGCTCCGCTCACCCGGGATGCCGTCCTGCCCCTGGTCCGCTCGCTGCTCGCCGCCCAGGCAGGCAAGCCCTTTCAGCGCAGCCGCCGGGCGTAGCGCTCCGGCAGCCCCCGTTCGATGATCTTGCGGGCCGTGGCCTCGAAATCGTAGGCCACGGCCCGCACCTCCAGAACCT